>JAMDEO010000124.1 GCA_023483915.1 Actinomycetota bacterium | reverse complement strand
TTCCGATCTCTTGGATGATCCCCGCCACCTTGGTGGGTCTGCCTTGCTCGTCACGGATCAATTCGGCCCAGGAGTGGATGATCCGCTCCTCACTGTCGTTCTGGCGCGTGAGACGGTAGGTGATGTCGTACGGGACTTCCTCTTCGACCAAGGCGCGAAGCGACCGCTGCAGAAGCAACCGGTCCTCGGCCACGGCGAGCAGCTCCATTCGCTTGAGTGGTTGGAATTCGGACCCATTCTCGATCCCAGTGATCTTCCGCGCCTCCGGCGAAGACCACATGGTCACGGTGGCCAGGTCGACCTCCCAGTTGCCGAAATGGGCGACATTCTGAGCGCGCAGAAGACGGGACTCGCTGAGACGAAGGCGCTCCTCCGCCTGCTTTCTCTCTGTGATGTCTCGGACGATCCCGCACGAGTACTCCCGTCCTTCGAACTCGATGAAGCTCGTGCTGATCTCCACTGGAACCGCTCCCCCCTCTTTGGTGAAGTGCACGCGCTCGACCACGGCGTTGCGCCCTTGCTTGAGTTCCTCCCAACGCTGAGGCCACGTTTCGGGCTTGACGCAGGAGGTGAAATCGAACACCTTCATTCTGAGGAATTCCTCCTGCGAGTAGCCCAAACGGCGGCAAGCGGAATCGCTGACAAATATGACGTCTCCAGCCTGGTTGAGCCAGCATGCGTAGTCCGAAGCGTTGTCTACCGAGAACTGGGTGAGGCGAAGCCTTTCCTCGGCCGCTCGCAACTCGGTCACGTCCTGAACCACGCCGAGTACCTTCAGCGGGTTTCCTTGCTCGTCGCGGACCAGCTCAGCCTTGGCGTGAAGGACGCGCTCGGCGCCGTCGGAGTAGCGCCTGATGCGGTGGACGATATCCACCGGCGTTCCGTCTCGGAGCAGGGCCTGAAGACCTTCCTGCGCGGCCTCTGCGTCCTCCGGCAAATGGAGCCCGCGTATGCGCTCATGCGGCCGCGTCGGCGACTCTCCCTCGAGGCCGATAATCCGTAGCGCTTCATCTGAAGACCACATCATCCCGGTGGCGAGATCAAGCTCCCAATTGCCGACGTGAGCCACGGCCTGGGCCTGCTTCAGACGTTGCTCGCTTTGGCGGAGCGTCTCCTCGGCCAACTTGCGCTCGCTGATATTGCGGGTGAAGGTGCAGTTGTATTCCTTGCCCTCGAACTCCACCCGGTTCACAGTGATCTCCACCGGAAAGATGCGCCCGCTCTTGTTCCGGTGCCGGCGCTCGATCCGGAGGGAACCAAGCTGTGCGAGTCGCTCCCAGTCGATCCGCCAACGCTCCGGCTCCCGGGCAAGGTCTGGGTTGATGTCGAAGATGGTCATGCGCAGCAGCTCAGCGCGCGAGTACTCCAACTCGCGGCAGGCCGATTCGTTCACATCGACTATCTGACCCTCCGAATCCAGCAATATGATGATGTCCCCTGCGTGATCCACAAGGAACTGCGTGCGTTTGAGGGCCTGCTCGGCCAGCTTGCGGTCGGAGATATCCCGGATGAAGGCGCAGTTGAACCCTTGCCCGTCGAATTCCATGTAGTTCGCGCTAACCTCCGCCGGGAAGATCTGCCCACTCTTCGTGCGCTCCCGGCGCTCGAAGGTCAGCGAACCGCGCTCTTTCAGTTCCTCCCAATGAACCGACCACCAGCCGGACTCACGAGTGAGGTCGGCGTCGGTGTCGAAAGCCGTCATCGTCAGCAATTCTTCGCGGGGGTATCCCCATAGGCGACAGGCGGACTCGTTCACATCTCGATACCGGCCCTCCCGGTCGATCCACACGATGCTGTCACCCGCATGGTCAACGAGGAACTGGGTCCGCTTGAGGGCTTCATGGAAGCGTTCTTGCTCGCGCCTGGCCGCGTTCTCCTCTCGCAGTTGCGCTGCTTCCCGTTGAGCCGTGAGATTCCGAAGGACAGCAAGAACTACTACCAGAGCGCCAACGACGACGGCAGCGCCTTCCGCGGTGGCGAAGTGGTGCCGGAAGGCATAGATCACCACGGCCAATGCGATCGCGATGGAAACATAGGGAAGCACTCGCGTCTTGCCCACGTGGAAGACGCCAAGGGCCGCCCTTTGAGGCACCAGGAACCCATGTCTCGCTCCAGCTCCGTCCGCGGTGGTCACTCCACCTTCGCCGGACGCAAGCCATTGCAGGTGCGCGGCCAATGCGAGGGCGAACCAAGAGACCAGATAGACGCCGTCGAGGAACGCGTTTTCTCGATGGCCGGTACTGACGTACAGATGTGCGTAGGCCAGATCGGCGGCGAAAACCAGCAGCACCCCGGCAAGCAATGAGGCCAATACCCTCGAACCGCCCAAGAGTTCGTGTCGGACGGCCAAGGCTGAGACTCCGATCAGGAGAAGCAGGTCCCCCAGCGCGTAGCCCACACTGACAGCCCCCGGGAGACCTCCGGAGCCATTGAGGACCGGCCAAAGGAGGAAAATCCAGAGCAGCAGGAAGCCGGCCAGGAAAAGGACCATGGTGTCTATGGCGAGGTTCATAGCCTCCGCGCGCTTCTTGACCTCACCCACGAGGAGCAGCAAGCTGGCGAGAAGCAGCGGGTAGAAGAGGATATACGCGATGTCGGCCCAGGTCGGATAGCCGGCGGAACTACCCGAACCCCAAAGAAAGAAGAGCAGACCGCCAACCCACTGGCTCACAAACGAGGCTGCGAGAACGAGCCACGCAGCTCGCGCGCGCGCCGCCATCTTCGCGCGGAGCCCCAACCTAATAGCAAAGCCGGCTGCCACGAGGCCGAACGGAGCGGAGATGGCATCGGATATCAGGCCCCGGTTCTCGCCCAGGCCCGCACCGGCCGCTTGACAAATGAAGTATCCGAGAATCAGGATTCCCAGAGCAACTGTTATCCACGTCCCTTTGAGCTGCCAAGAAGATCGCGGGCTGGTTCCAGCGACGACTTCTCGCCATGTCGCATCTGGCACTACTTGACTCACCCTCCCTCCAAGCGGCCGAATCATTTCACCACCAGGCGTTTCTCGATACCTACGGGCGCCCAGACGCGTAGACGGCTACCCGCAATTCTTCGCGGGTTTCTTCGTCCGCGAGTACCTCCAGGAAGATCTTGACGAGATACGGGTCGAGTTGAGTACCGGCCACCCGCTTGAGCTCCTCCTTGGCTTCCCGCACGGAGAGGGCTTTGCGATACGGGCGATCGGTGGTCATGGCGGAATAGGCGTCGGTGACGGCCAGCAACCGCCCGAGCGGCGGGATGTTTTCCCCTTTGAGACCTCGGGGGTAGCCTTTGCCGTCGTAGCGCTCGTGGTGCGCGCCAACAGCCCCGAGGACCTCTTCCTGGTTGGGGATCCCTTGAATGATCAGCTCGCCGAGGGTGACATGATTCTTGATGGCTTCGAACTCCGGCTCGGTGAGTTCGGCGGGTTTACGAAGAATGTGGTCGGGCACCCCGAGTTTCCCCACATCGTGCAGCAGGGCCGCCACGCGGACGGCGCGTTGAGTCTCCACCGAGAGGCCCATCTTGGAGGCCAGGGCTAGGGAGTATTCGGTGACGTTGTCGGAATGCTTGCGCGTGTAGTGATCTTTACCGTCCACGGTCGTCACCAACCCATCGAGCACGGAGAAGGAGCCAAGACCGACCGAACCGTTGATGTCGTCGCTGCCCGAGGCGGTAATGAAGTCGCCACCGTGACGCTTCGAGCGGTAGAGATTCGCGTCTGAGGCAGCCAGCATTTCGGCGGCGGTGTGCCCGTCGTGGGGAAAGACCGCTATCCCGTAACTCATCTTGATCGGAACGGTCCGGCTGTCACCGACAAAGAAGGGGGCATCACGCATGCAGCTGCGGATGCGTTCCACGAGCTGGACCGCCGACTCGGCGCTGGCATCCGGGAGCAGGGCCACGAATTCATCTCCACCGTACCTGGCAACAATGTCAGACCGCCGCAGCGAGGTGGTGAGGATCCTGGACACACTCTGCAGCACCTGGTCTCCCACCACGTGGCCATGAGTGTCGTTGAACAGCTTGAAGTTATCGACGTCGATCATGACTAAGCCGAAGTGGGCACCCGACCGCTCGCAATGCGCAACTTCCTGCTCCAGTCGCTTGCTGATGCCACGGTGATTCAGGAGGCGCGTAAGAGAGTCGCGTTCCGCCAAGAACTGGGCATCCTCATACCGGCGGGCATTCTCGAGGGCGACGGCGATTTGGGAAGCGACCGCCGAAGCCAAGAGCAAGGTCTCGTTCATCGTGCCGAAGGCGGAATCGCAGCTCAACAAGCACAAAGCCCCCAAGTTGGTCCCTCGAGATGTCAGTGGAATGGCCGCGACCCTTTCGAATGCGCGCTCTTCTTCCGCCGGCCAGTCGATACAGATGGGCACGCCTTGGGCCATGGCCTCTTCTACCTCGCCGGAGGTGTCAAGCAGTTGGCGGAGCTTCTGCCAGCTATCCCGCCGCAGGCCTTCGTTCCCTAGGAGCTGTGTTCCCCCGCTATGGGAGCGCAACCAGAGTGTTCCCGCCTCGCACCCCGTAGCCTCTCGCGCCAGGCTAATCCCGGCGTTCTGAACCTCGGCGCTGGTTACGCAGCGCGCGATTTCCACCGCGACCGCGTTGAGATGCGCCAAATGCTCCTTCTCGGCTGCCAGCTCGGCGGTCCTCTCAATGACCCGGTCTTCCATCTTCTGCCGGGCTTCCGACAGGGCGATCTCGGCAACCTTCCTATCGGTGCAGTCGTGCAGAACGAGAATGGTCCCTCTCACGCGGTCACGGTTGTCCTCCAGCGGAGAAACCCGGGCATCGTAGTAGCGATCCCGGAGCGACCATTCGCAGGAGGCGGTGCCCACCAACCTGCGGGCGTCGTCATAGACCTCTCGAAGTCCTGGCAGGTCGACGGTGACCTCCTCGATGGACTTCCCGGCCACAGTCGCCAGCTTCTTACCGAGAAGCCCCTCTGCCGCCCTGTTGATATAGGTCGTACGGTCCTGAGTGTCCGTGACGATGAGGCCGTCCCCCATGTGCTCCGCGACGAATTCCCGAGCGACAGGTGTGACATCCAGTAGCCCATAGCGTATGAAGCCCCAGTAGAGCGCCAACCCAATCCAGGCGAAGAATGCGGGAGCCCAATTGACAGTTTCGTCCCCCTGGATGCCCTGAACATAGAGGAAGTCGGCCACCATCGGCACAATCCCACCCACCAGAAGAGCCGCTATCTGGCGCCGATAGACTCCGAACTCGCGGATCAGCATGTAGCCCAGAATCACTATCCCCGCCACCAGCAGGACGTAGGTGTAAACCGAGTCCACCCACCACCACGCGCCAGGGGTTTTCTGCAGAAATGAGTGCCCGCCGATGTCCTTCATAACCAGTGACTTGAACATCAGGTGATGAAACTTGTTGGTCCAAAGCAGTACCTGAGTCACCGCCGGAAGTGCGGAGATGATGATCAACTTGTTTCTCGTGATCCACCTGTCGCGACCAGCATACTGGGCGGCAAATGCAAGCCAGACAATTCCGATTGCATCCATCGCAAGGAAGGAAACCTTGTGAAAAATGGCTGCAGTGCCTGCGGACGCAGACGCCAGCTCGAGGGCGGACATCAGGGCCCAAAAGGCGCCCGTAGCGTTGATCGCGACGAGCGGCACTGCACCGGGAGCCCCGCGCCGCCGAAGGGTGAACCAGGCCACGGTAACTGTGATCGCGGCGGCCGCGACCATGACATACACGCTCGTAAACAGTTGCCATTCCATATGGCTGATTTCGGCGCTCTGAAGCCAAAACTTGAGCTATTTCGCAGCTGCAGAAGGATCTCGCTGCCGCGAACCCGGGGCCCCTAACCCAGCGCCACCCCTAGCTCCCGGCCCACTTCGCCGCAGGCCTCGATGAGTCTGTCTATTTGGGTGTAGTCATGGCGTGCCATGAGGCTCAGTCGCAACCGGGCTTTGCCTATCGGCACTGCCGGCCAGCGCATCACCGGGCAGAAAATGCCGCGTTCCAGTAGGAGGTGGGCGAAGGCCATCCCGGCCTCCTCGTCACCCACCAAGAGCGGTACCGACGGAATGCGGTCGTAGCCGAGTATCGTCAGCCCTTGGCGCTGTAGCCCAGACCGCAGGTATTCGGACTTTTCAGCCAGACCCGCGCGGAGCTCGTGGGCTCCTTCGATGAGATCGATCGCGGCGATCATAGCTCCGGCCATCGAGCAGGGGAGGGCGGAAGACAGCACGCTCGAACTGGCAGCTATGCGAAGGAAGTCCACCAAGGTCTTACTGCCGCACAAATAACCGCCGGTGCCCCCCATGGCCTTGTCCATGCACCCCATCAGAATGTCGATTCCATCGGCGCAGTCATGATAGTCAGGCGATCCCCCGCCCCTAGGCCCGATGACCCCGACGGCGTGAGCATCGTCAACCATGAGCTTCGCCCCATACTCTCGCGCAAGCGCGATGTAAGACGGGATATCGATGATCTCACCCTCGAGGCAGTACACACCTTCGGTGACTATCAGCTTGTTCGAGGCCCATTCATTCTCGTCCAGCTTTGCCTTGAGGTCATCGAGATTGTCGTGTTTGAAGCGGATCACACGGGCCCCGGAGAGCCTGCAGCCGTCCGAGATCGATCCGTGCACGTATTCGTCCATGAAGATTGACCCGTCCTGGGTCCTGTAAGGAAGCCGTCCCACAAAGGGGTTCATCACCGTTTGAAACACGGTGACGTTGGCCATGTAGCCGGTCGGAAAGGTGAGACAGTCCTCCATTCCCGTAAGCCGGGATATGCGGCGCTCTGCCTCCTCAACGATGGCGACGTTGCCGCTCATAAGACGCGATCCTCCCGGGCCCACACCGAATTGCTCCACGGCGCGCATCGCAGCCGCCTTCACCAGGGGGTGCTCCGAGAGACTGAGATAGTTGTTGGCCCCGAACTGAAGCAGCGTGCGCCCATCGGCCTCAAACTCGGGCTCGTTCACACCGCAGTCGATGGTGAGGATGTGCGGATATAGCCCGTGCTGATGGACCAGCTCGAGCAGGAGTTCCACGCTGTCGAAGTTCGACTCTTCGCGACCGGCGTCGACCGCCAGCAACTCCCGCATGAATTCCAGCACGTCACCCTCCTGGATCGGAAACGGCATGGTCCGCGGCTCCTCGTCCGAGGCGCCTGGCAGGGCGGAAGCCGGTGACTTCTCAGCCCTCCATTTCTTTCGCCGTTCTCAAGCCCCGACCTCCAGCCGCGCGCGAAAAGCTCAGGCCTATTCCTTCAAATGCCGACAGAGAAGAAAAGTGCAAGCGCGACAGTCGAAATGGGACACGAAAAAGAAATGGCCTTCAACCAAAACCAAGTGCGAGAGTCGGAACCGCAATGGGGATTTGCCTGTCCGGCATGCGGATCTGCGCTCATACAGCCGCTTGACTGGGCCACCGATAATTGCGACAGGGTATCCGTGACCGTTCGCTGTCCGGAATGTTTTCGGACGGCCGTGCTTCACGTCACTCAGGACCAGGCCAATCGGTTTCTAAACAGTCTCGATGAGGCTAAGCACAACCTACAGCAGACAGCTGAAGTGCTCGACCGTGAGGTTTTCAAGGACACCTGTGAAAGCTTCACTCGGGCACTGCGGGCGGGCCTCATAGATCCAGCCGACTTCTAGCCGAGCAGACCGCAGCTCCCAGTCATGGAGCATTTGTGCCGCCTCACCTCTGGCGCAGGGCGCCCAGGGATCCCAATCCCGTCCAAGACCGATCAATCCGTCCAAGAGACCGTTGTATTCCGCCATGCGCAGGTTGGCGCCGTGCACCGGGTCAGAGTGATTGACCAACCCTGAAAAGTCATCGGGCGGGGACGCCAGCAACCCAAGCTGCAGGTTCTCTGCGGACCTCACATGCATCGTTACGAACTGCGCCCGACTAACTCTGCTCCAGGGATCGAAAACTTCGGGGCTCCGTCCCTGGATGATCCCGGCCGTAACTGCGGCAGCCACGTAGTCGTGGGGGTAGAGGCTTTCCGGCAGATCAGGACCCAGATCGGCGAAGGTGGATTCCAGACTTTCGTCTGCCCCAAGCTCAAAGATGCCGCACATCAACTTCGCAGTCTGCGCTCGGAGAACCGGCTGAGAAGGTTGGAAGCGAGACGAACCGTCAGGCAAGATGTATCCGGACATAACGCCATCCTGGGCGAGCTCTTCGATGGCCGCACAGTAGGGGTTCGTCGCCGGCACGTCTGCGAAAATCCGGTTCGGATCCGGGGGTCCAAGCTTGGACTCGGGCGAAGAGGACTGTCCATGGTAGATGCGGATCCCGTGAATGACGGTGCCGGGGTTGCCATAGCGGGCGTTAACGGTTGTGCGATCACCAAAGCCCGGATCGTTGATGTGATAGGTTGAGCCCTCTCTGCCGGTAATGACCACGAAGTGACTAGCGCCATGGAGGCGCACCTCCGCAATCACCGGGTAACCGGCGTCTACCTCCTGGTTGATCCTGGCCAGGTAGGCGTAGTCCCACCGCCCGATGTATGAGATCGTTCCCCCCGCAGCGCCGGGAACGCGCTCCCAGTACATCCGTCCCTGAGAGTCCAAACCGCCGTTTGCCCCGAGCGCGCGGCAAAGCTCACCAGGGTTCTTGTCCGACCCGAAATAGGCCGCCACCATGGCGCACGAAGTGACCGCACAGCCTGAGCCGGCCATCGTGTAAGAGCTGCCATCCAGATGAACGCTCGACCACCGGGAGTCATGCTGGCTCCAGAGTGGCACATCCAATTGCGACGCGACTACAGGCTGCGCCAGAGCTCCTGCGACAAGGAGCATGGTGAGAAGAGCTGCAATACAAACTGCCACGAGTCCGGCGAACCTGGGCATCTCCGCCCATCCTTGAGGACTGGCAGGCGCACAGTTTCCACGCTACTGGCACTGACGAGGTAAGTCAACGCTGCCGCCCCGGCGGGCTAGAAGGCTGCGCCGCGATAGCCCGGCCCGCGTTGCGGCCAGGATTCAGGTCCGCGACGCCCTGGGACGGCGCCGCTGGGATGCGACCGGGCGCTCACTCCTCCCAGGCCACCAGAGCCATCTCGTTGGGCACGAGCACATCCTCGTGCCACGGCAGCACCCGGATGGAATAACCGTGCAGCCCAGAGGCCCGGCTGGGCACTACGCCCTTGAAAAGGTGCTCTCCATTGTCCGAAGACACCCACTCCAAGTCGATGCCGCGCCCGTTGCTAAGCTCCCCGTCCGGCCGCAGTCGCGAATAGAAGGCTTGGACGATGACCTCTCCGGGGTCTAGAACGCCCAGTGTCACCTTTGCTGCCACCGGGATGTCCTCCCCCACGGCCACATCGGGAGAGCCGTGGTCTTCGACCCAGGTCACCTTCACCTGGCTCCAAGCCTGGCGAACTCTCTCCTTCCAAGCCGCCAGCTCCCTAGCTCTCGCAAAGCCGTTCGCGGCCAGGCGTTCGTAATGGTCTCCCGCCGGGATGTAGTACCGTTCCGCGTATTGCTTGACCATGCGATGACCTGAGAACGCTGGAGCAAGGATCTTGATGGAGTCCTTCATCATCGAGATCCAGCCGCGCGGTACTCCGTCGACGTCCCGGTCGTAGAAGAGAGGCACCACTTCGCGCTCCAAGAGCGTGTATAGAGATTCGGCATCCACCTGGTCCTGGTAATCGTGGTGGGCGAATTCTTGCCCGTCCCCGATCGCCCAGCCCACGCCGGGACGGTAGGCTTCGGCCCACCAGCCGTCGAGCACCGACAGGTTGAGACCGCCGTTGGGGACCACCTTCATGCCGCTGGTGCCACACGCCTCAAAGGGCCGGCGCGGATTGTTCAGCCATACGTCGACGCCTTGCACCAACATCGCCGCCTTATCCAGATCGTAGTCTTCGATGAACACCAAGTGGGCGCCCAATCCCTCGCGCTGGACGACATCGAGGATCTCCCGGATGAAGTCCTTGCCTGCCCCATCCCGCGGGTGGGCCTTGCCGGCAACGACAAGCTGCACAGGTTTGGCCTCATCCGTGAGGATGGCCTTGAGTCTTTGGACGTCGCGGAAGAGAAGCGTGGCGCGCTTGTAAGTGGCAAAGCGACGCGCGAACCCGATGGTAAGGGCATCCGAGCGGAGGGGCGGCGCGGCGGCGCGCGCTTGCGCGCCGCGCGCGCCGCCCAGTCTCTCTTTGGTCTGCAATTCTGTCTGCTCCCGGACGTATGCCACCAGCCGCTCCCGGAGGCGAGAGTGTGTGCGCCATAGCTCCAGGTCGGGGATCCGCTCCACTCTCTGCCAGGCGTCCGCGGAGGACGTGTCCTCCCGCCAGCGTGGGCCGAGGTAATGGTCGAACAGGACTTCCATGTCGGGCGCGACCCAGGACTTGGTGTGCACCCCATTGGTAATCGACTCGATAGGCATCTCTCCGGCGCTGAAATCGACCCAACCCGGCTGCATCATGTGGGCAGTTACCCGGCGGTGCAGCCGGCTTACGGAATTGCGCCGGGGTGACTGGCGCAGCGCGAGGATGGCCACGTTGAACTCGTCGCTGCGGTCGTCCGGGGATATCTGCCCCAAGCGCATAAACTCGGCGGGCTCCATACCCATCTCCTCGAGATACGGCCCCAGGTAGTTCTCAATGAGCGCCCGCGGAAAGAGGTCGAAGCCGGCCGGAACCGGCGTGTGTGTGGTGAATAGCGTGCCCGCTCCGGTAGTCTGGCGGGCTTCGCGATAGGTCAAGTCATGCTGCTTCATCAGCTCGCGGGTGCGTTCCAGACCGGCAAAGACCGTATGTCCTTCATTCAGGTGGTACGTCTGTGCGCGGATGCCGAGGGCGGTCAGCACCCGGACACCTCCTATCCCCAGCATGATCTCCTGGGCCAGTCTTTCCTCGGAGCCGCCCCCGTATAGCTCGCTTGTGATCCGCCGAGCAGCCGGGTCGTTCTCTGCGAGGTCGGTATCGAGGAGGAAGAGGGGGACGCGCCCCACCTGTACGCGCCACACCCTCGCCCATACGCGTCGGCCGTCTATCTCCACGTGCACTTTGAGGGGGGTGCCGGTCGCGCCGGCAGGCTCAGGGCCGGCGCCCAGCATCTCCACAGTGGGCACTCCCAGAGCATGCCAGGAGGGACTTGGTGGCCCTGCCATCACCGGGCGCACGGGCAGCGTACCGAAATCCAGCATGCGATAGTTCTCGTGCTGCCAACCTTCGCTATCGAGGCGCTGCACGAAGTAGCCCTTGTGATACAAGAGCCCCACAGCCACGAGAGGTATGTCCAATCCGCTGGCAGATTTGAGATGGTCTCCCGCCAAAACCCCGAGACCCCCGGAATAGATGGGCAGGCATGCGGTGAGCCCGAACTCCATGCAGAAATAGGCGATGCGTAAGTCCTTGCGCTCGGGGTACGTCAGTCGAAACCAGCCGGGCTCCGCCAGATACCGACGCAAATCCTCCACGGCTCCGTCCAGATGAGTGAGGAAGGCGGCGTCCCCGGCTGCACCGGCCAGCCGCTCCTTGGAGACCCGTCGCAAGAGCAGCACCGGGTTGTTGGCACACTTCTCCAAGAGCTCCGGATCGAGATGCTGAAAGACCTTGAAAGCTCGACGATCCCAGGCCCAGCGCAGGTTGAACGCTAGTTCCTGGAGTCCGGCAAGCCGCTCGGGGATCTCAGGATGGACGCTGAACTGATGGGTCTTGCGCACGTGGCCTCCGCGTCGCAGCCGCTGCTGCCGGTCGCCCGGATTATCCCACATCACGCTTGAAGCCTGCCCCAAGCTTCCCTCCTGTAAACACTTGATGTTGGGCGACAAGCAAGGTGCTATTCTCCAAGTTTACTGAGGGTGAGTTTCCGGACACTGGAGTCACGACCCTGTCCGCACCGTCTCCTATCGAAGGCGAGAGTGATTTCCGCAGAACCCTTGCGGAGATGCGCTGGCGTGTCGACGCCACGGGCGGCCCAGGCAGCAAATGAGATCCCCCCAGGCCCTGGAAGAGCAACTCCGACCTTGGTACGGTGCGGTGGCCGACCCTGTCAACACGCAGCCGGCCGTGCTGCGCCGCTTCCTTCAGGACTATTCCAGGACAGGCTACGGCAGCGGCCACGGGGCATCTGCGGTCGCGGCGGCCGAAGGTGGAGGCAACGGTTCAGGAAAACCGCTGATCGAAGAGTACCGGCGCCGTTTCCCCATAATGACCTACGCGGACTTCAAGCCGCTGTTGGATGCGGTCATGGCGGGCGAGACCGAGCTCTTGCTTTGCGAAGAGCCGGTGGGTTGGGCGATCACCCGAGGCACGGTTGAAGGTGAATCTAAGTTCATACCCATGACCCCTACGGACCTACGGATGCGGGTCAGCGCAGGAAGGGCCATGTTGGCTTATGTAGCCTCAAGCCAGCGACTCGATCTGTTCGCCGGGGTTAACCTCAACCTCAACTTTCCCTCTACAGTTGGCACTATCAGGGTCGGCGACCGGAATCTCGAATACGGTTATAGCTCAGGCATTTACACCAAGTATGTTTCCAGATTCACACCGATCCGGTCCGTGCCTGCCCAGGAAGAGATCGACGCCCTGGGTGGCGGCACAACTCGGCGGGATTGGGATAGCCGCTTCGAGCTCGCCCTCGACAAGTGCCGAGATGAGAATGTCAGCCTCGTAGGTGGTGTCTGCCAGACAGCTCTTCAGTTCGGCCGGTACCTCAAGCAGCGCCACGGCAAGTACCCCAAGCAGCTTTGGAACACGCAGATCATGACTTTGGGCAGCACCCCCGGCATCAACACCCGCCATGCGGCGGCACTCAGCGCCCTCTATGGAGCCGTGGCGATCAGAGAGATCTACGGAGCGACCGAGGGAATGTTCGGGCAGCAACGCGACGAACACCGCGGCTGGGTTCCCAATTACGACATCTTCTTCTTCGAAGTTCTAACTCGTTCCGGGATGAAGATGCTGCACGAAATGAAACCGGGAGAAATAGGCTCGCTGGTGGTGTCCACGCCCATTCTGCCCCGCTATCGCATCGGCGATTTGATCCTGGCGATGCGACCCCCATATTTCCGCTGCATCGGACGGGAGAAACGCTGGACTCGGGCCGCATACCTTTGGAACGAGTTGGTGACACTCAACCTCGGGCGCCTTTAGCTTCCTCGGGGAAACAGCTCCCTCTAGCGACGGGGCATCAACCGGCCAACCAAGATACCGACCCCGACCGCAATCAGGACCAGAGGTCCGATGATCTCCCAGTTCTCGTACCAGAGTCCGAAGCCCACACCCAACCATACGGCACCCCAGATGAACGAGCCCATGACCGAGCGCCGCCATCTAGGCACAGCAAGTCGGGCGAAGATCTCGGCGAAGATGATGACGGCGCCACCCCAGAAGAAGACCGCCCACCCTTTTTCCGAATCGCTGATGACACCCGTGTTCTGCAGCAGAAATGTGATGCCCAGCCATATGAGGAGAACGCCCAGTGATAGAACGCCGAGAGGGTTGCGCTTGTACTTCTCATCGAAACCCTTTCCCTTCTCCTGCTGCTTCTCCTGCTCCTTCTCGCCGTGTTTCTCGTCCTGTTTCTCATCGCGACGCTGACCGCGCTGCTCTGGATCCATGGCACCCCTCCAAGCGAGGAACGGACCGGTGATTTGATTCTACACCTGCGTCTGTCGGACGCACGAGATAGGAAGCCGGCGCTGCCTCCGCGAAAGAACTAACGGATGCCGAGGTATCTGTGCATCTGAAGGGAGAGCCGCCAATCCGGGTGGCTCATGACCATGTCGACAGCCCTGTCCGCAGCCGAAGGCGCCGTTCGACCAACCTGCGCGCCCGGGCCACCCAGTCCCTCGAATCGCGGCTGCAGGCAGATGATCGCGCCTGGATGGGCAGCGGCCAGCCGCTCCGCGGTGGCCGCATCCAAGGAGTCGTCGACGATCAGCTTCAGCTCATCGATCCTCCCGGGCCATCCGGCTGCGATCGGGTAATCCGGGGGCTTGGGGCTCACAGTCACCCAGTCAAAGTCGCAAAGACTATCAACCGTACCGTTCGTCTCGAGGTGCACCCGAACCCCGCTCTCGTGAAGAAGGTCCACCAACTCAGCGACGCCTTGGGCCTGAAGCAGAGGTTCCCCCCCAGTGAGACAGAGCCGGGGAAGGCAGGCGCGCGCGGCAACGAGCGCGACCCCCATCTCCCGGCCGTCGTCGAGATTCCAGCTACCGGGAGTATCGCACCAGGCAACGCAGCCCAGCCCCAACTCACGGGCGTTGCACCCGGCGAGGCGAACGAAGGTCATGGGCACTCCGCTCCAATAACCTTCGCCCTGAAGAGAATCGAATATCTCAGTTACCCGAAGAACCGTCATGAATCGCCCCATCGTAACGTCGAAGCCTCATCGTAACTTGGAAGAATCATCCTGAGGTAGAGGCATCATCTTGAGGGTGAAGCCTCATCCCAACGGCGACGCCAAGGGCCCGGTTTGGCCGGCCGGCAACAGCCTCAGGCGCTCACGTCAACCCAAGAATTGGGCCCCTCGGACAGCCGCACCCTCACCACAGGTACTCCCGCTTCGCGCAGGCGTTCAAAAGCCCAAGCGGCCACTGCCTCGACGGTGGGCACAAAGTCGAGGACCTCATTCAGCATCTGATGGTCCAACTGTCCCACGATGAGCTCGTCGACACGACGGCGCAAATCGGCAAAGTCCATGATCATCCCGGCTGCCGGACCGGTTTCTTGCGGGGTGCCCTCCACGGTGACCTCCAGGCCGTACGTGTGTCCGTGCAGCCGGAAACATTTGCCCTCGTGATCCGGCAGGCGATGAGCGGCTGCGAAAGAGGCTGAGATTGTGATGGCGGTCTTCATGGAATGGTCGCCACGCCCACAAATCCCGGGCGCTCAGCGCGTCTCGTACGCGATAGGATCTACCGCGCCCACAGCGGCGAAGGCCTGCAGGCGCGCTTGGCAGGTGTCACACACCCCGCAGGCCGGCACCCGGCCCTGATAGCAGGAATGCGTCAACTCATAGGGCACGGCATGGTCCAGGCCCCAGCGGATGATTGCCGCTTTCGACCAATCGACGAAAGGTGCCTCGACGCACAGACTGTACCGAGTCCCCAGCCGCACTGCTTGATCGGCGGCCTCGATGAACTGGGGCCTGCAGTCTGGATAACCGGTGTAGTCGTCGTGATGAACGCCCAGCCAGAGCCTACCCGGCCCAACGGCATCCCGGATGCTCGCCATATGGGCGATGAAGAGCAGGTTCCGGGCAGGCACGTAGGATGGAGCCACCCCGGTGAGCGATGCGAGGTCCCTTTGTTCGGGTAGCGGTTGGTCGGAGTCCGTGAGGGCAGACCCGCGGATCGGGGGGAGATCGATGACAAAGTGTTCCATGCCGAAGGCCTTGGCCACAGCCCGCGCCGCCTGCAGTTCCACCGCATGCTTCTGCCCGTAGAGGAAGGTGTACGCGCTGACAGGCTCGTCCGGATAGCGATCCCTGATCCAGGCCGCGACGGTGGTGGAATCCAATCCCCCGCTCAACAGAAGACAGTGGCTCATTGCTGGCACGATCTCTCCCGAGTGCCATGCTCCGCCGTCACCATGGTCTTGATATTGCCACGCACGGTGAAGTCCGCGGTCACTCTCATCCAGCGAGGCCGGAGCAACGAAACCAGATCGTCGAGGATCTGATTGGCAGCAGCCTCATGAGAGATGAAACGATCTCTATAACCGTTGATGTACAGCTTCAGGGATTTGAGCTCGACGATCCAGTCGCCGGGTTGGTACCTGATCTTTATCAGGGCAAAATCAGGGAAACCCGATCGAGGACACAGGCAAGTGAATTCCGGGACGTCAAAGGAGATCAGGTAGGGCCTTGCGGGTGTGGGGTTAGGCCACCTCTCCAACTTGTTTTCGCGGATGGCGACGGTGCCATAGCGGTCTTCTGCAGGGGTTTTGTTACGACTTTCCTCCATGCGGGCAAGTATACCTTGCTGCTATAGTAGCCATGCTCCGGTTGCCGTGATTGGAGGAGACGAATGGGCGGCGTGGTCATCCGTAAGATCCTGCTCGGCTATGACGGTTCGGAGGACTCTGAGAAGGCGGCCACTCTGGTAGCCGACCTGGCCTCGAAATACGGGGCAGGGGTCGTGGTATGCCACGCCATCGGCCATATGCCGATGGCCACCAAGCCCAGCGAGGTGCGGCGCATGGTCAATCCGGTAGTGGAGATGTTCGGCAAACATGGCGTCGCATGCCAGGTTTCCATTCCCGACGAGTTGCCCGCCGAAGGGATACTCAACGCTGCCGAGGCGAATGCAGCCGACCTAGTTGTTCTGGGCTGCCGAGGCCGCGGCACTTTTGCCAACCTTCTTGTCGGATCGACGGCGGAACGGGTGATGCGGTTCGCAAAAGTGCCGGTGCTGGTAGTCCGTTGAGCAGGCAATCTGCCGCGGCAAGGTAACCGGTGGCCCGGCAGAACCGCAGTTGGCTGGCCATCCTGGCTGCAAGCCTGGTCGCAGCATCCGCAGCCGTCTACGCAATTCACTACGCGATATTCCGAGACAGCCACCATATCTTCCTCTACCTGGTAGGGGACATCGCCTTCCTGCCGCTGGAAGTCCTGATCGTGGGCCTCTTTATCGAGCGGATCATCACCTTGCGCGAGAAGCGCGCCTTGGCTCACAAGCTCAACATGGTCATTGGGGCCTTCTTCAGCGAGCTGGGGACACCCCTTCTGGCCGAGCTCCTGCCCGCTTTGGCCGCCTCCGGAGAGATCCGGCAGCGGCTACACCTGGAGGCTTCTTGGAACAAAGAGGATTTCTCGCGAGCTTCGCGGTTCGCGCATGACCTCACTTGTGCCGTCGATCTTGGCCCCGTAGACCTTACCGTCCTGCGAACCCACCTTGTGGATCACCGCCAGTTCATACTCCGGTTGCTCGAGAACCCCAATCTCATGGAACACGATCGCTTCACCGACCTTCTCTGGGCTGTGCTGCATCTGGAGGAAGAGTTGGAAGCCCGGACATCTCTCAAGGATCTGCGGCCTGCCGACCAGGCCCACCTCGAAAACGATATCCGCCGTGCTTTCACTCGCCTCTTGGCAGAATGGGTGCTGTATGTCGGACACCTGAAAGAGAACTACCCCTATCTGTTCTCTCTAGTGGCGCGTATCCATCCATTCCAGGACACGCCTTCAGCGGAGGTCACAAGCGGCTAGTCGAGGCCCCCGCGGTCAGTAGCTTCACAGTGCTCCTTACCCGATCTCGGTAATTGGCCACGATCTGTCCACGAACGTCGTCGAGAAGTTGCTGGTGGACCTCGAGGACGTACCGGGCGACTTGGGGTTGCGCCATCACCATGAACCGGGCGAGGTCTTGCTGCATTCCCTGTCGCATCCTGCCCGTGGGGTTGAACAAGCGGTCGAAAACCCCTCCAAATGCCAATCCGGCCACCGCTCCGACGACCGGGAGGGTGAGACCTCCGGAAGCTGCATTCCCGAGAAAGAGGCCAGCTACCCCCATGGCAGCCGTAGTCCTCCGCCCTCTGCGCATGGTGCTTTCCGTGCGGAAACGAGCGCCCTCCCGCAGCTCGAAGGGCGCGACGCTAAGCGGCTCCACCGCCTCCCTCACCCGCCGCCGCCTCCGGCACCACCATCGATACCCGAGGAAAGAGAGCCCCAACGCTGCAACCATGATGCCTGCGGAGACCCAACGGTCAACCGAACCGGTCCACCCCACGACTACCGTGATCGCCCCGGCAACTGCCGCGATCACCACGAATATCTCCCAGAAACGGCGGCGCAACGGGAAGCGAAGCAATTCCTTGTGATACATGTCGTCGAAAACAGCTTGGGTAGCTTTCGCGTACCACGTCTCGTATCCCTGTAGGATCTCATCGCACCTATCGTTGCATTTTTCAAATAAAGCACCAATTGTTGCATTCCAACTCGTGCGGAAGGTGCCGCTGAATTGCCGGAGTTCAGCTCTCGAAGCCGAGCGGGCATAACTGGACATCGATGCTTCGAACGCCCTCATTTGCCGGATGGTTTCCGCCTCGGCCCAGCCCTGATGCTCCCGGAAGTCGCGGACGATCGCGTCGACCACTTCACGAAGATCCTCAGGGATGGCGATGTCATCTTCGGGCTCGCCTTGTCTCAGAAAGGCGGAGAGAATCTCATAAGCCGCGCGTATCCTGATGAATTCGGCCGCTTCACCACCTCGGTCCGGGTGTGCGCCTGCCACCATGCGCCGATAGGCGGCCTTCACCTGCTCGGGAGTGGCGTCTCGCCCCAGAGCGAGGACCCTGTATGCATCATTGACCGTCATTTCGGAGGGACCATACCATCACACCGCCTCGGCGACCACCACTGTCGGGGTGTGGGCACCAACTTCCCCCGGACCGGCGGCCGGCCGACGCTGTTGCTCCGCGCCCGGCATTGCTGATATTGTGAATCGACCCCTTCGTTTCGTGGTCGTCCTGACCGGTGCTGAGAGTGCAGGTCTTCAACAGGAGGAAGATGCGGAATGTGGATCGTGAAGAGTAGTCGCGTGCGGGGCGTTCTTATCGGACTATTCGTTGTGATTCTCGCGCTCGTGCTCGCCGGGTGCGGGGGATCCGAAGAAACGACAACCACAGCCGCGCCCGCCACCACGACCACCGCCGGAACGGGGTCCTCCACACCCGTCACCTTCACCGGTGACGCCGCCACGATCGCCGCGAACTTCGAGAAATTCTTCGATGGATCGCAGCCTGTGGCCGGCAAGGCCGACCTCTTGGAGAACGGATCACAGTACACCAAGGAGCTGGAAGCCCAGGCGGCATCACCGCTGGCCCAAGCCGCCACCTGCAAGGTCACCGACGTGCAGATCACCTCGTCGACCACAGCGGATGTCACCTTCACCTTGCTCGTGGGTGGAACCCCCGCACTTCAGAATCAGAAGGGGCAGGCCGTACTCCAGGACGGGACCTGGAAGGTAAGCGCCGCCACCTTCCAAGCGCTTCTCGCCTTACAAGGAGCCACAACTCCGACGACCACCCAGTAGCCGGCACCGTAACCAGAGCGAACCAGGCGAACTGGGGATAGCCTATGAGCGTCGGCGATGTGATCTTTGCGCGATTGGGGTCGCGTCGGGCGCTACTTACGCTCAGCGCGATCCTGTTCCTGACATTCCTCGACACGACCATCATGAGCGTCGCGCTGGAGGACCTCCAGCTCACCTTGCACACCACGGTCAGCCAGCTCCAGTGGATCGTCAATGGCTATGCCCTGCTATTCGCGGCCCTCATGCTTGCCTTCGGAACCTTGGGAGACCGTTACGGCCGGCGCAAGGTGATGCTGGCCGGAGTTGCGGTCTTCGTAGTAGGGTCCATCTTCGGCGCTCTTGCCCCAAACACGGAGTCGGTCTGGGCCGCTCGCGGCATCATGGGCATCGGCGCCGCGGCCTGTGAGCCGGGGACGCTCTCGATACTGCGCCATCTCTATCCCGACAAAGGCGACCGCGCCCGAGCTCTCGGACTTTGGGCCGCCATCGCAGGGCTTGCGCTCGCCATGGGTCCTGTCATCGGCGGGCTTCTCGTCGGCGCGGGTGGATGGCGGGCTATCTTCTGGTTCAATGTGGCCTTCGGCGCACTCGCCTTCGTTGGCGCTGCAGCCGCTGTGCCGGAGAGCTCCGATCCCGAGACGACCGCACGCTTCGACTTCGCGGGTTTCGTCCTCGGCCCGATCGCGCTGGGCACTATCGTCTTTGCGATCATCATCGGGGAGACATCGGGATACGGGGCTCCTCATGTCATCGCCCTTTTCGCCATAGGCGTGGCGGCGGCCGCCTTGTTCGGCTTCGTTGAGACCCGCGTGAAGGCCCCAATGCTAGACGTGAGTTACTTCCACAAAGCGCCGTTCTCCGGTTCGCTCTTTGTTGCCTTCGCCACGTATTTCGGAGTCTTTTCGATTTTCTTCCTGACGGCTCTTTACCTGCAGGTCGTACTGGGATACACGGCCTATCGCACGGCATCATTGTTTGTGCCCATGGCCATCGCCATGATCATCGCCTCCTCTCTGGCGGGCAGGTGGGTGGCCCGGGTCGGGCCGCGGCTACCCGTCGCGGTGGGTTGCATAACAGCCGGAGCAGGCGTTCTCTTCACGGATCTGGCCCTTCGCGGCTCGGCTCATTACGTGCCCTTGGTCCTGTCCCTCACCCTGGCAGGCATCGGCTTCGGCATCGCGGTAGTGCCGATCACGTCGGTGGCCCTCACCATCCTGCCTGCCAAGCACTCCGGGATGGCGGCATCCGCGACCACTACCAGTCGCGAGGTCGGGACGGTGGTGGGAGTCGCCGCCCTTGGCTCCCTTTTCAACACGGAGCTGATCAACTTCCTCACGCGGAGGCTTATCGAGCTAGGAGTGCCGGAGGAGTTCCGCGACGTCATCATCACGGCTGTACTGACCGGCCAGGCGCCAGCAGGGGCCTCGGCGGCTCAGGCTCAGTATGGCGATGTCGTCACCAAGGTCATAAGTGCGGCCTACGACGCCGTGCACAGCGGCGTGAGCTTCTCCTTGCTCGTGGCGGGCTGCGTCATCATCGCCTCCGGCATTGTCGCCTTCGCTACATTTACCCTGGAGCGCTTGAGCGTGGAGTGATCACGGCGCGGCAGTTGTAGCCGTGCTCTGGCTGCCCGGGGCCGTGCTCTGACCGGTCGACGCCGTTCCCTGGCTGCTCGGAGCGCGCTGAACACGCAGTTGCGCACCAACCTGGATGCGAGTGGCAGTGACGCTGCCGTCAGAGTTGGAAGTGCCGGTGACTGCTACCTCTTGACCAACCGTTAGGTCGGAGGCGGAGCCGGATTTCGATACCGCGATCTCGGTTGAAGGAGAGTACAGGACGAGCTTCGTCCCCCCGTCCGCCAGTTTGACGGTAAGGCTGGATCCATCGTTGGACACGATCGTGCCGGCCGTAAGTCCGCCGGAACCTGTTGTGCCGTTGCCGCCATTTTGGCGGTTCCCGCCGATGAAAAGCCCGCCATTTCCGTTAGCGGCACCACTCTGGAAAAGCTGAGCCCGCTGTTCTTCAGTCAGGTTCTGAAGGACGTCCATGGCCTCTTGTGGCGTCGGCTTGCCACCCCCCAAAGCCTTGCCCCCGAAGAAGGCCCCAATCCCCACGACTACCGCTACGGCAACAATGATGCCGATCGCCAATCCACGCTTCATCTACAGTCCTCCTATTCGTGCCTGAGTGCATCTATGGGATTCAGCCCGGACGCGCGCCGGGCGGGATAGAAGCCAAAGACAATGCCGATGAGCGCCGAGACACCGAAGGCGAGGGCGACGGCGACCACTGTCACCTGCGACGTCATGTTGCCAAAACGGGCGATCATGGTGGCCGTGAGCCACCCGAGGAGAATGCCGACGATGCCACCTGTGAAGGTGAGCACCACAGCTTCAATGAGAAACTGGAGGCTAATGTCCAGGCGCTTGGCGCCCACTGCCTTGCGCAGACCGATCTCCCGCGTCCGCTCGGTGACCGTGGTCAGCATCATGTTCATGATGCCGATGCCGCCCACGATGAGAGAGATCCCAGCAACAGCCGCAAGAAGCAAGGTGAGGGTTCGCGACACCGAGGACACAGTTTGGACGAGGTCGGCTTGGTTGATCACCGTGAAGTCGGCCTGGTTGGGATCACTGATCCTGTGTTGCTGCAGCAGTAGGTCGGTGATGTCGTTCTGAGCTTGGGTCATGACTTTCTGGCTGGCAGCTTGAACCGAGATAGCCGAAACGTACTTGGTCTGGCCGGCGAGAAGTCTCTGGCCGGTGGCGAGAGGTACGTATATTGCTTCGTCGGGGCTGTTGAAGCCGTTCCCTCCCTTGCTCTGCGCAACCCCGATCACGGTGAACTTCTGGTTCTTGATCCGGATGGTCTGTCCAATCGGATCCACCCCACCCGCGGCTGGATCTCCAAACAAATCGGTTGCTGCTGTGGAGCCGAGGACGGCCACGCGAGAGACCGCGGTGGCCTGCTGATCGTCGACGAACGACCCCTCGGCCATCTGAATGTTGTGAACTGGAGCGTACGCCGGAAGGATCGAAAGGACCTGGGTGTTCACATTGCCGGCGTCCGCGACCACCTGGTATCGGCCCTCGAGCTCTGGGGAAATCGCCGCGATTTCCGACCCTAGCTGCGTTATTGCCTCGGCGTCTTTGGGCGTAAGAGTCTGACCGGCGCCACGGCTTATCCTCACGATCCCCGCATTGCGGCTGAAGCCCGGCCGCACGGTGAGAAGATTGGATCCCATCGACTCGATGCGAGATGTTATGGACGAGGTGCTGCCTTGCCCCAGAGCCACCAGAGCGATGACGGACGCAATACCGATCACGATGCCGAGCATCGTCAGCCCCGAACGGGCCTTGTTGGTTGAGATAGACCGGAATGCCTCTTCGAAGACGTCGCCAGCCCGCATGCCCACCATTCCCCAGGTTCACCCGCATCCCCCAGACACGATGATTTCCCAGGGTAGCCGCCGCAATGTAAGACTGGGATAAAGAGGTTGGTGGGGCGGCCGCGGCGGGCGGCGCCTGCCGGCGGGCGGCGCGTGCCGGAGAGCAGTACCTACAAGTTGGCAGCTCTCGCGCCCGTCGCGACGCCTTCGCCGCTGCTCCTGCGCCGTCGCAAAGTAGCGGGCGCTGACAGACTACGGCTTAGACCAACCGGAGTGTGGGCTTGATGTTGGTTCCCGGCTTGAGCATCGCCCATACCGGGCACAGTTGTTCCTCAGCGATCTTGAGGGCTCTCTCGGCGTCCGTAGAATCGAGCCCGTCGCCCTTCAGGACGAATTCCAGGTCGATGTCCGTGACTACTGTGGGATGTTCGTCACGGCGCTGCCCGCGAGCGTGGACCTCGAGGGACTCGAGCGGCTTCTGCATCCGGCCTAAGACCAGAGCCACAGTGCTCCCGCTGCAGGCGGCCAGGCTCGCAAGGAGGAGTTGGAGTGGAGTGGGTCCAGCCACCGCTTCCCCGGGGCGCAGCGGATAGTCGATGGTCACCTGATGAGGGCCGGTGGATGCCGCGAAGCGCATCCCACCCTCGTGGACGGCACAGACAACAAGTTCCGAAGGCATGGGTCATCTCCTGTGGGTCTCGGTCTTCCCACATTGTAACCGCCCGCCCTATGACCCGGGATCAGCCGGTGTAAATGCCCACGACGGGGAAATTGTCTAGTTCGTCCGCCAGATGGGGAGCGAAATCCATATCTTCGGTTAGGTCACGTCCGGCATAGTGCTCGTCCTCGTGCTCGCCGTTCTCCCACGAAGGACTGCTGGTAAGGTCATAGACCTTGCCGTCATGGGCGACATACGCCGGCCGTCCATCCTTGCCATCGTATTTGGCCAGGGTTTCCATTGTGAACTCTTGCGCTTCCATGATTCTCCCGTCTCGCTTCTTGGCTTACTCGCCCTCAGGCTCGCTAAGCCTGGGCAGCGTGGACATGACGTCCATTACGGGCGTGATTCTGGCACACCCCAGTTCGAGTGTAGGATCGAGCCAACCCTCGATGGCATCGGCACTTTCCGCTTCGAAGACGGCGAAGAAGGTATGTTCCCACGGAGCCACACAGAGGCTGCGTAGGATGATGCCCCTTCCATGGGCCGACTTCACGATCTCAGCAAGTCTCTCCAGCCTGCCCGCATCATGTGCCGAGCAGTTCTCCGGGTCGTGGCTGTTTGTCATGTGGAACAACATCCGAGTCCGCCTCCTCCCGGCCTGTTCTGTCAGACAAAGGTATGCTTCTGCTCCCCTTTTTGCTGTGATGGCAAACCCAACGCGAGGGCCGAACGGCGAGGATGGCTGCGTCGTCCTGGAGTTTGCCGTGACCGTGCGCCAGCACCTCGTCCAGGAGTGCCTGAGGAAGCTTCTCCAGGTCGAGCCCAGCCAGTTTTTGGCAGGACTCCGCCAAACGCCTTTCGCCATACATGTTTCCATTCACGCGAGCCTCAGTCAGGCCGTCCGTGTAGAAGAGCAAGGTATCCCCGGGCCGGAGGGTGAGCGCCTCGGCAGAGCGCGCGCGCCCGGACCACTCAGGGAAGACTCCAAGCGGCGGCAAATTCCGGCCCTTGACCTCAACGGTGCCGTGGCCAACGAGAAGATATGGATGTCCCGCGGAGCAAAAGTAGCGTCCCATTCGTGCGCTGCAGTGCGGCAAACAACACGCTCGTGAAGCAGGGCAGCATTCGCTCCCGCGGAGGATGCCGGAAGTACGTCCTCTAGAGCACTACGAGCCGCATCTGCCTCAGAAGAAACAATCGTTCAGCACGCGCCACCGTCTATGCAGCTACCAGCCTCGTCAGTGTCGGAAAAGACGCGGAAATCGGGATCGGCCGTGAGGCCAATGATTTCGAAGAGCCGGCGGACGTTTGCGTTGGCGCCGACGATGCCCACCCAACCCTTACCGCGGACGTCGCGGACGGTCGAGAGAAACACCGCCAACCCGCCGCTGTCGAGATAGGGACAATCGGTGAGATCGACAAGAACTCGGGGGTCATTAAACACGTGGATCTTGTCGCCGAGCTCGTCCGCATTTGAATGGTCGAGATCCCCCGTCACCTTTAGTAGCGGAACACCGGATATTGAGGACTCGCGAACGTCCATCGGCCCTCCAGCGTAGTTGGAACTATCTTTCCAGATATTGTGCTGCCTAGAACGGAACCTAGTCAAGAGGACGCGGATCCGTGCATCGAGAGACCAATGCTTTACACGTCTAAAGGAAGGAATACAATGGATGTCAGGGTTCACTTCGGCGACGTCCTTTGGCGAGCCGGACGGTATTCCAACCTGCTTTTCTGAAGAGCCGGTAACAACCGGCCGAAAGGGGTAACCATGCGGCGTACACTGGTGCTCTTCAGCCTGACCCTCGCTCTCACGTTAGGTCTTCTTCTGTCAGGGACGCCCATGGCGGCGCCGGAAACGGCAATCGCTGCGCCCACTTTCAGCGACGTGCCGGAGAATCATCCCTACTTCAACGCCATCGAAGACATGGCTGCGTCGAATGTCATCAGTGGCTTCACCAACGGGACCTTCGGCCCGGAGATGTTGGTCACCCGGCAACAATTCGCCAAGATGATCGTGCTGACCCTCGGACTACCTGTCGACGAGGATGACTTTCCGAGTCCCGCTGTGCCCTTCGTGGATCTAGGTTCAGACGATCCCAGCTCCCTCTATCCCCACGAATATGTGGCCGTCTGCGCTCTCAACAACATCACTAAGGGTAAGACGGCGACCACGTTCGATCCCTACAGCAACATAACTCGAGCCCAGGCGGTGACGATGATCGTGCGGGCGGCTCAGAACCTGCAGCCAGACAAGCTCGTTGAGCCGCCGTCCGGGTTCGTCTCCGACTGGGGGAACTTCAGCGACATACATGCTCCGCTTGCCAACACGGCCCAGTGGAGCGGCCTGCTCGAACGGCTGAAATTCGCCTTCTACAAGGAGAATCCGCTCACTAGCATGGCCAACCGCGGCGAGGTGGCCCAATTGCTGTGGAGCCTCAAATTCTTCGTCAAACAGACCAAGACGATGGACGAGCTTGTGACCATTACGGACGTGACGACCAGCGGCGCCCCGCCACAAATCAAGGCAGCGTTCGAGGCGAAGGCCGGCGGTCCTATGGATTGGATCCGGCGGATGTATGTGGAGCACCCAGTGAATGCTATGGTCCATTTCAACTTCTACTACGCCGGGAGGGGCGGGAATTACTACGCGTCCGCCTCGAGCCTGGAGGGACCTGTAATCGCTCCTCTGATCGCCACATTCCTGACATACATCGATGACTTCGGGGCAGAGGCCGGCTACGCTCTCTATGATGCGACCGATCCGCAGAACCCCCAGGTTGCCGGCGAGCTCGACTGGAGACTGGGAGGCCCGTACCTCCGTCAGGGAGCAGAGACGCTCGACCAATACGCAAACCGCATCCAGCCACTCATGGACGACTTCCTGGCCAACCATGCCGACGCCGACGAGCTCTTCTTCTTGTCCGATCCCGCCGTCCGCGATCTGATCAAGACCAGCGATTCTCTGGGCATCAATCAGGGGAGCGACGCGCTAATGGGTGTGAGGGTGCGCGTTGACTTCTACCGGCAGTTCGGGGGTGGAGACGTTATCGATGACGTGGCGGACGAGTTCTGGCCCTGGGACTAGGAGGAAGCCGCATATGTGTAAACGCCGTTGGGGTTCGCGAGGCTGGTGCCGTTCGAGGTTGTGACGCGCACATCCAAGGGACCGGCGGCGTGGGCCGGGGTAACTGCGGTGATGTGGTTGGAGTCGTCAACGTGGAAGCTTGTCGCCGGCGTGCCCTCGAAGGTAACGGCTACAGCGCCTGAGAGATCGGTACCCCCGATGATCATCGTGTCGCCCCCGGCCGTTGTGCCACTGTTTGGGTTGACAAAGGTGACAGCGGGATGGGCCGTGGTGTAGGTGTAACTGTTGGTCGGATCGGCGTTCTCGGCGCTGATCCCGCGAAGGTTGGTGACGCGTACGACTACCGTGCCCTCGGCGTGGGCCGGGACGACGGCTCTGATCTGGTAATCAGATTCGACCGCGAAGCTGGTCGCGGGCGAGTCGCCGAAGCTGACCGCGGTTGCGCCGGCTAGATACTTGCCTCCGATGACCACCGTGTTGCCGCCGGCTACCGGTCCGGAGTGAAAGTCGAGGGAGTTGACATACGGGGAAACCGGGGCGAACGCCGCGGCCTTCGCGCGAAGAACCATGGCGGCGGCCTGCGCCCGACTCAGGTTCGCCGCCGGATCAAGTTTCCCGTGAGAGCCCTTGATCACCGGATGAAGAATGAGATATGCGGTGCCAGGAGCGTGCGCCGGGAGAACGGCAGCATAATCCTTGAACAGGGGGAGAAACCAGCCCCCCTCGGTCGCATACCAGGCTTCGAGAGAAGGGTATTCCTGTGGGCCCTCCTCTCCGCCAGTTCTGCCGGTAATGCGGCCGGTGGCATCGAGTTCGTTTGCGGAGAGATAGCGCCCGAGGATGGTATTGGTCTGCTGACGAGAGATGTCGGTATCCGGTCCAAAGATCTTTCCCGCAGGCGTGTCCGTACCTTTCACCAGGCCGACGGCATAGGCAGTCTCAACGTAGATGTAGAAGGGGCTGCCCGGGAGGACGTCTATGAAAGTCGGGGACGCCGGGTTCTGCGTGGTGAGCTCCAAGCCGGAAACGGCCATTTTGGCGAACTCCGCGCGAGTGACGGGCTGGGCAGGGCGGAAGGTGCCGTCCGAGTAGCCGCCAGCAACAGCGCCCACCTGGGCCTCGGTGAGGCCGTAAGAGTGCTGCCAGTACACGCTAGGGGCATCCGACCACGGAGGTCCGGCCAGAGCCGATCCGCCGAACATGAACAGGAACAACGCTGCCAGCACGACGGCGGCCGGAGCAAAAAAGGTGCGACGGAAATCGCGGTGTGAGTGCTCCGCTTGGCACCGGCGGGAAAGCGACATGGGACGCCCTCCTAAACGTGCAACCTCTTGGGCTATTCCGGAAAGGCAATTAAACCACAAGCAGTTCGCGCGGCAGCTGGCGGTGGTTGCAGGGTGTCCAGAAGGCTCAACCCAGCCGTGGAACTGTGCCGGTTTCCTGCTCATGGCATCTCGGGTATGAGGAATCGAGTGGAGAGCCATCGGGCAGGGACGCCCGTGGTCGTTTTTTGGACGCGAGATCCCGGCAACGCCGGCGAAGGAAACAAGAATGCCAACAGTCACCTCTCAAGACGGCACGACGATTGCCTATGACAAAGCTGGCCGGGGGCCCCCGATCGTGCTGGTCGCTGGAGCCTTGAGCGCGCGCCTATCTTGGTCGGGGGTGGAACTGGCGGAACATTTATCCCCCTGGTTCACCGTCTTCAACTATGACCGCAGAGGTCGGGGAGACAGCGGAGATACCCAGCCCTACGCGGTCGCTCGGGAAATCGAGGATATTGAAGCCCTCGTGGAGGCCGCCGGTGGATCTGCCTTTCTATTTGGCCATTCGTCGGGGGCCGCACTTGTTTTGGAAACCTCTCTTGTTCTCGGCAACAAGATAAGAAAGGTGGCCATTTACGAGGTGCCCTACAACGACGACCCGGCAGCGCAGCGGGCCTGGAGCCAGTACATCGACCAACTTACCGACCTGTTGGCGATGGAGCGTCGGGGTGACGCCGTCGCTTTGTTTCTGAAATACGTTGGCACGCCAGCCGATCAGATCGAAGCCATTCGCCGCAGCTCGGCATGGGCCCGGCTTGAGAAGCTGGCCCCCACCCTGGCCTACGACCACACCCACCTCATCGGAACAACCGCCGTTATTCCGGTGGCCAAACTCCAACGATTAGACACGCCCGTGCTCGTGATGTATGGAGGCTCGGGCCACCCATTCATGCGCATGACTGCTGAGAAGGTTAGTG
Source organism: Actinomycetota bacterium (assembly GCA_023483915.1). Lineage (GTDB taxonomy): Bacteria > Actinomycetota > Thermoleophilia > RBG-16-64-13 > RBG-16-64-13 > JAMDEO01. The sequence continues at coordinate 8,160 of JAMDEO010000124.1, read as the reverse complement.
ACACGCTGCCGCACGCCGGCCTCCGTAAGTTGGAGGGACAGAAGCATGAGATAAGCCCAGAGGCAATAGTGCCTCCGTTGGTGGAGTTCTTCCTGGGTCCGTGAAGACCCAAGCACGTCCATGGGTCACACCGGCGCGGACGCGCGTCAAAGACGTTTTGTAGCCCGCCCGAAGACTCTGTGGCCTTCATGGATCATTGCTGACGATATTCTGGGTTGGTTTCCGTCAGGAACGGCCCTTTGCCACCGGCCAGCTCTATCTCTATCTGCTTCGGCACTCCTTCGAGCAGTGGCATAGCTTGGGCGACGAAGGGCCGCATCTCCGGTCTCGCCATGGCGAGGGTATGGGCGTCTTTGCTCGTCCATAGATCCCCCATGCTAGCAGGGCAGGGCAATGGGAAGACCTCGAACAGACTTTGGCGGACCCGTGCCCGACGCCATGACAACCGTCGCTCGGTGCCGCTGCCTCGACGAGTGACTAGCCGTCTCCGAAGCCGACCCCTGCCCTCTCGACCGCCTCCAACATTCTCCTTATGGGATCGTAGTCGGCGTCAACGACCGCTTCCAAGCGTTTGACGAATCCCCACGCCAGCGCCCGACGTCCCTCAGCGTCATTATGCATCTCCGCGAGCGCCGTGCGCAGCTCGTCCTTAACCCGCCCGGGCAGCCGGCTCGCGACGACCACGGGCTGAATAGGAGAGGGGCCGAGGCTGTCGATCACCCGCAGGCTGGCTCTCATACGGGGATGCTCGCGAAGCTCGACCGCGAGCACCTGGCTATCGATAGCCGAGGCGTCCACCTCGCCCCTGGCAACCAAGCGAATAGACCGCTGGTGCGAACCCGCCTGGATGATTCTCCCGAAGAAGCGGGGGCTCTCTCCCATCTCGACAAGGTGGTAGAGGACAACGTTGTAGCCGGAGTGGGAACCGGACTCGTTAAAGGACCAGGAGGACCCGCGGAGGTCGGTGAAGTTCAGAGCAAGGTTGTCCTTGCGCACGATGACGTCGGAGAAATAGATGGGGCGGTCGTCGTAGCGCCCGCCTTCGAGTACGGGAGCGACAAGCAGTTCCACCGGTGGCGGGTCCAGGCGCATCAGCCGGACATACGGTAGGCCTCAAATGAAGCCAAGATCGACCTCCCCCGAGCCGAACTGCGCAAAAGACGAGCCGGTAAGCATCCGCACGCGCCGATGAAGGCGGCGCTCGAGGTAGCCCCCGATGGACCGGTAGAGCGGCCACAGCGCCGGCGAGAGATAGCTGGCAAAGGTGAGTTTTGCCGCCCCTGGCAGACTAGACATGAGGTTCGCCCTCCCGAAACCAATTTCCCAGCGACGTCCTCCACTTTACCTTAGGGAACGCACACTATCGGCACACAAGGCTTGATAGCGGCCGGCGGACGCGGGCACGCGATGGCCCCGACCAAATCCGTTCGTTGCCGTCGATTCGGAATTGAAGGCAAACAGGTCATGGGACAGACGGCAGAGCCAGCAGACGGCAGAGCCAGCAGGCGGCATTCGCTCGGCGGGCCCCGGGAACTTGGCACTCACATTGTTACGTTTTCTATACAGCCTCAGGGCGTTTGTCTACCCGGCTTATATGCAGGCAATGCGACCATTTCCGGATGACAGATATCCGCATCACCGTCGTGCTCTTCGTCTCTCAGGTGAGCACGCTTATCGCCCGACCCCTCGCCTACGGCAGTTCACTCGCAGCTGATCGCTTCGAAGCGGTCACGGTATCCTCTGACTCGGCAGCGACCCAGCGGCTTCGAAAGGACTGGGCCGCTCTTGGCATCGATGTCCCGCTCGTGATCATCTGGTCGGAGGGCGGCGAGTTCCTTCGACCGGCGATCAAGTACGTCCGGTCACTCAGACCGGCAGCCGATCATTCTGTCCTGGTACTTATCCCTGAGCTGGTAGCTCGGCACTGGTACGAAACAATCCTTCATAACCACGCAGGGGCATTGCTGATGGCCGCCCTTTGGGAGATTCCCTGGGTGATTGTCGTCAGCATTCCTGTCCGCCTCGACGCCAAACCAAACAGTCAAGATAGCGAGTGACTCCACGTGAGCCTAAGACCACACATCATCAAACGGGTGCTTCTTGGTCAGCCCATCCCGACTTCCGAAGAACGACATCAGAGACTTTCCAAGAAGACCGCCCTCTCAATCTTTTCTTCTGACCCCATCTCCTCGAGCGCGTATGCGACTGAGGAAATACTCGTCGTGCTCGTCGGTGCCGGCGTGGTTCTCTCCAGAGCCTCGCTCTACATCAGTATGGTCATAGCCGTTCTGCTCGCCATAGTTATTCTCTCTTATCAGCAGACAATCCGCGCCTATCCAAATGGCGGCGGGTCCTACATCGTGAGCACCGCCAACCTCGGAAGAGCGCCGGGACTAGTGGCGGCAACGGCGCTCATGATCGATTACGTTATGACCGTCGCCGTCAGTGTCGCGGCTGGTGTCGCCGCCGTCACATCCGCTCTGCCCGCCGCGTACCCGTACCGGGTGATCATCTCTGTCGTTGTCATCGCGCTTGTCGCGCTTGTCAACCTGCGGGGTGTCCGGGAGTCCGGCAGGGTGTTCATGGCTCCCACCTACGGTTTTGTCATCATGGCCGGCGGTCTCATAATCGTCGGGATCGTGCGCTACTTCACGGGATCGCTTCATTCGGCGACAGCCGGGCCGGCGCTGCCTGGAAACGGCCTGGGGATGTTGGGCTTCTTCCTGCTGCTGCGGGCCTTCACCGCAGGGTGCACCACCCTTACCGGCACCGAGGCCATCTCGAATGGCGTGCCGGCATTCAAGCCACCCGAGAGCCGAAATGCCGCCATCACGCTGGGCATCATGGGGATCATTCTGGGATCGCTCCTCCTCGGTATCACCTACCTCTCCCAAGCGCTACATCTGGTCCCGAGCACTGAACAGACCATCCTCAGCCAGCTCGGCCGAGCGGTCTACGGCAACGGGAGCTTCCTCTATTACATGCTCCAGGTCGCGACCATGGCGATCTTGTTCTTGGCAGGAAACACGAGTTTCGCCGACTTCCCTCGCCTGTCTTACATCTTGGCCCGGGACGGGCTCATGCCTCGCCAGTTCATGAACCGGGGAGACAAGCTCGCCTTCTCCAACGGAATAATCGGGCTTGCGGTACTGTCCATTACCATCGTTGTCATCTTCGGCGCGAATGTCACGAGGATGATCCCTCTTTACGCGGTGGGGGTCTTCGTCAGCTTCACCCTGTCACAAGCGGGTATGGTCGTCCACTGGTACAGGCTCCGGACGGATGGCTGGCGGCGCCGCGCCATCATGAACGGCGTGGGCTCGGTCGCCACGGCCATCGTTGCCGGCATGCAGATGGTCACGAAGTTCACCGAAGGGGCCTTTATCGTCCTTATCGCTGGGGCTCTCCTCGTGTTCATCTTCGATCGCATCAGTCGCCATTATCAGCGAATCAGCCGCATCCTCTCTCCAGAGCGAATTGATCGCTCGCACCTCTCTTCGATCGCCCGCTCGCGACCCCGAACCACGGTCATCCTCTTTGTTTCACAGGTCAATGAGTTAACCGCCCGGGCGATCGCCATGGGACATGCCATCGCGCCTGATGACTTTCGTGCGGTCAACATCAGCAGCGATCCCGACCAGGCCGACCGGCTCCTCGAGACCTGGGAGGACACGGAACTGGGCGTGCCTCTAACCGTGGTTGAATCGCCGTTTCGAGAGTTCGTGCGTCCCGCCGTGGAATACATACAGTCACTGGAGCCGAGCCCTTCGCATTCCGTGACCGTGATCATTCCCGAGTTCATCGTTGAGCACTGGTGGGAGCATGTACTTCACAACCAGAATGCTCTCCGTCTCAAGGCGGCTCTGCTTGGTTTACCCTGGGTAGTTGTGACCAGCGTCCCCTTCCACATAGGCCGCAGCGATGCCGAGGCAGCCGAAATGCAGGGGAACTAGTCAAGACAGGCTCCACTTCGCCGTGGCAGCACCTCGAGTGAAAGGCCTCCGCAGATAAGTTGGGGGGCCTTACAAGAAAAGTGTCTATTTGCAGGCTAGAATCTGCTCTCGATGGCGGGACGCGGAAATGAACCGCGTACACCCCCCACTATGAGCATATAACGTGGCCGGGCCTCCGCTTATGTTCGGCGATCAGGCTCTCGACATCGCGAACTCCACGAATCTGGAACGCACCTGCTCGCTGGCCATCAAGCGGTCAACGGGAGGCAGAGAGAGCACAGTGCGGAGAACGGCATTAGCGAAGGCCGGACCCCGCCCGGCGGTGCCGTCAATGAGGAGGTCCGCGAGTCTTCCTCGCTCCAACATAGCTCTTACCAGGAACTCGACTGAGTTCACAGGTACGCGCCGCTGGTTCGAACGACGCTCCATCTTGAGACAGTGGCGTCGGCACGCACCGACGCATACCCCGCATCCGATGCACCGAGCGTAATCGACGGTGGGAGCCGATTGCTTGGCGCATTCCGCCCGGTCACCGGCGGCGGCTCGCCGCGGAACCAGGGAGATCGCGTCCACCGGGCACGCGCGCAGGCAGCGCGAGCACCCCTCACAGTCCTTGGCATCCACCGAAGGCTGGAAGCCGCTGGGCACGACGACCGAAGTACCCGCACGCACGGAGTACATCTCCTCACAGCAGCAGGAGCAGCAACTGCATATGTAGGAGACCTTCTGCTGGACGTTATCGGCAATGTGAACCAGACCGGCTTCTCGTCCAGCGACCAAGACTTCTTGAGCCTCCTCGCGGCCGATCTCGCGAGCCAGCCCATGGCTGATAAGGTACTTCGCGCCTCCGCCCAGACTCATGCACATCTCCATGGGGGTCTCACAAGCCGTACCGAGATGATGGGCCTTGTGCCGGCAGTAGCAGTTGGTGACGCTGACCTGGCTCGCGCCGTCGATCAGAGCGCTTGCCCGTTCCCAATCCAGCACCTCCGATAGCAGGTCGCCGAAGAGCGCCGTCTCGTGGGCCAATGCCCGCCCGACTACCGTGTCCCCCCTTGATACCTCGTCAAAAAAACCGGGCGCTTTCATATAGGTGTGGTATGCCTGGGCGAGCTTCGCCTTGGGCAGGTGGTCGGCCAGTCGCATCATGGAGAACTCGAAGAACCCGACCACAGGAGGCGCGAGCATGTAGAGGGCTTCCCCCGTGCGTTCGTCATGGAGGTCCAAAACGAGGCCCTTGTCAGCCATGGCGTCGAGATGCGCACGCAGCCGGTCACTCTGCTGATTCAAGCGGGCGGCGATGCGTTCGACCGCGATCGGCAGCACCGGCATCTTAGCGGCAACAGCCGCGTCGTCGGGGGTGAAGAGCGTCTCGAGGATCTCCTGCCATGCTGCCTTGGCGGCGGGATCTGTCGGCTCGACCATCGCCACGCTACCATGCTGGAGCCGATCCGCCAGCGCGCGGTGTTCCTTACCCAAATGCACCCCATGGCCCATGCTTCCTCCAGACCAAAAGCGACACCCCAGCAACGTGGCGAGTCTCTGATTTCAGACTAGAACGATAGGGGACTCGCCGCAATACAACTTGGGCTCGACGTCGATATACCCATATAGCGCCTGCCAAGAGAAAGCGAGACTCGGGCGCCCGCATGGTAGCCGCAAGGGGCGCTGAAAACTGGACGTCGAAACAAGAGGCGATCTTGGCCAGGGAACAGCTCTTCGGAAACGGCCGGCGGCCGCTTGAGAAGGTTCCCCAGAGCATGTCGTCGACGTTTGCGCCTCCAAGGTGTTCGCTGCCGGGAGCACTCCGGCCACGACGTTCTTTGATCAGCCAATGAGGCGAAGAAATCGGGAAACGGGAGCGACGGCTGGGCCGGTGACAGAGCGTGGCGGATGCTGGCGCAGGTCCTTTAGGTGGCGGGACGCGGAATTGAACCGCGGACACCATGATTTTCAGTCTCCCAGAGGGGTCTGCGGCCGGTTATCGGGGTATCTCCGTGTCCCACTGAAATTGCGGATATGCTGGCCTTTTTTGGGACAGCGGGATACGCGGAAGAGCACCGGAGGACGCAGCCGGCCGAGTTCCGGTTGCCAATCGGTTGACAGAATTCGGCTCTAGACCTGCCGTATCGGCCCCGTCAGGCGGGGCGTTTGCCGATGCACGAGGGGTAGCTTGAGCATCCCCAGAACTCGCCATACTGGGATGTGCGCCGAACCATTACTCGCCCGCATCTCGGGCACAAAGGGCTCTCGGGTTCGAGGGCAGCACGTCATCAAACACGTGGGCGCGGTTAGGCTCCAGAAGTTGACGCCCCGGCACCTGACCGACATGTATGCGGTGCTCAAGAGTGATGCTGAGGGTAAGGCTTACTCTTCCAGCACGATTCGCGGGATCCACACCGTCTTCCATCATGCCCTGAAGGACGCCGAGAAGTGGGGCTTCGTCGGCCGCAACCCGGCCAATTTTGTGAGACCCCCGCGTAATGGGAAGACGCGCGACCTGCAGATCTGGACCCCGGAGCAGATCCGAGACTTCCTTGAGGCTGCCCGGGCGGATCGGCTCTATTCCTGTGGCTCACACTTGCTACAACAGGCATGAGACGTGGAGAAGCCCTGGGCTTGAGGTGGATCGACTACCAGGGCAACAAACTGGAGATCCGCCAAATCCGGGTCCCCGTCGAGCGCAAGGTGATCGTAAGCGAGCCGAAGACGGCGACAAGCCGGCGGTCCGTTCCGCTGGACACGAAGACAGTCGCGGTCCTGAAGGAATGGCGCACCCGCCAGGGCTGGGAGCGGAAGCGGTCGAAGGACAACTGGACCGATACCGGCCTGATCTTCACCCGAGAAGATGGGAAGGGTTTCCACCCCCAGTCGGTCTCAGACGCCTTCCTGCGGCTGCAGGCGAGCCACAACGACCGGCTGATGACTGAGGCGCGTAAGAGGTGGGAAAGCGAAGGCGCGCCGGCCGAGCAGTGGGAGGAGAAGGAGAAGAGCCTGCCTCTCCTGCCGCGGATCACGGTGCACGGCTTGCGACACTCGTGGGCGACGGCGGGCCTCCGGGCGGGCATCAACCCGAAGGTTGTGTCGGAGAGGTTAGGGCATTCGACGATCTCGATAACCTTGGACACGTACTCATCGGTGCTGCCCAGCATGGGGCAAGAGGCGGCCGAGCTGGTGGCGGCCATGATGATGCCTCGGGTTTCCGGTTGACAATCGGTTACCAGAATCGTGGACGCGCAGAGACGACGACCGAAACAAGAGCCCGTTTGCAGCCACTATCGAGGCAATATCAGGATTGCGGCTTACAGGACCGCAGGGAAATCGGCCGCCAGCGTCATCGGGCGGCCTCGGCCGCAGTCTTCGCCGGCGGTGCGATCGAGGGTCGAGACGGCGGGACCGAGTGGGACCCGCGTCGCAGGAGCCGCAGCCCGTTGAATATGACGAGGAGGCTCACCCCCATGTCAGCCAGGATCGCCATCCAGAGGGTCGCCTGTCCGGCGATGGCGAGCGCCAGGAACAGCGCTTTGATACTGAGTGCCAATCCGATGTTCTCTGACAGGACCACCGCAGTTCGCCGGCTGAGACGTATGAATACGGGGAGCTTGCGGAGATCATCGTCCATGAGGGCAACGTCCGCGGTTTCAAGAGCGGTATCCGAACCAGCAACACCCATAGCGAAGCCGATGCTCGCCGCAGCAATAGCGGGGGCGTCGTTGATGCCGTCTCCAGCCATCCCCACCTGGCCATGGGTCTTGAGAAGCTCTTCGACCGCCGTCAGTTTCTCTTCCGGGAGCAGACCACCGCGGGCGTCATCGATGCCGATCTCCTGAGCAATCGCGGTCACCGTCTGCTGGTTGTCCCCGCTAAGCACTACCGTGCGCACGCCCAGCGAATGAAGGTCCGCGATCGCAGCCCGGCTCGTCTCTCGCACGGTATCGGCGATGCCGAAGGTAGCAAGCACCCCTTTCTCACTCGCGAGGATGACCACGCTCTTGCCGTGGCTCTCCAGAGCGTCGAAGACCTCCTCCATTTCGGGGCCGCAGACCTTCAGGTCTTCAATCAGCCGGTGGCTGCCCAAATAGAGCCAGTCGCCGTTCAGGCGGCCCTGTGTCCCCCGGCCAGGGAGAGCAACAAACTCGGTCAGCTCGGCAGCAGCCAACCCGGATGCCTTAGCATAGGCCGAGATGGCTTGCGAAAGCGGATGACC
>JAMDEO010000150.1 GCA_023483915.1 Actinomycetota bacterium | reverse complement strand
CGATCTGGAGCTCGTCTGATGAGGTGGCTTGTGCCTGGGCACTGGACGCTCGCCTTCGAGAGCATTCAGCATCGCCGAAGCCTCGCCGCAGATGTACCGCCCGGCACTGACGTGAAGACGGATGTCGAGTGCGAAGTCCTTACCCATCACGCGCGGACCGATGATGCCGGCCTCGCGAGCCTCCGCGATTGCCTGCCGCATGATCCGAGCCGTCGATCCGTATTCTGCCCGCAAGAAAAGGTAGGCCGTCTCCGCCCCGATGGCGTAGGCAGCGATGGCCATTCCCTCGAGCAACGCGTGCGGATTGCCTTGCATGATTACGCGGTCCTTGAATGCGCCCGGCTCCATCTCGTCGGCGTTGGCTGCGAGAAACCGCGCTCGGGCCCACACGTCGGTGGTGTCGACGAAACCCCATTTCCTGCCTGCGGGAAAGCCTGCCCCTCCGCGACCCATCAACTTGGACTCCTGCACCGCCTTGATGACTTCTCCAGGCGCCATGTTAAGGGCCTTGCGCAGAGCCCTGTATCCGCCTACGGCCCTGTACTCGTGGAGGCCGAGGGGCCGGCCGTCTGGGTGAAGATGCTCGGTGAGCGGACGGGTCATGGGCATCTCGCGAGCACCTCGTCGATCTTGTCCGGGGTGAGATTCCCGTGCAGCTCCCAGTCGACGAGCATGGCCGGAGCCTGGTCGCAGGCCCCTATGCAAACCACCGGAAGCAGCGTGAAGCGGCCGTCGGGAGTGGTTCCGCCCAACTCTAGGCCCAGCCGATGGGCCAGGTACCGAGTCACATCTTCGCTACCCTGCATCCAGCAACACACACTGTTGCAGACCATGATCACGTGCCTGCCCACAGGCATGCGGAAAACCATGCTGTAGAACGTGGCAAGACTCTCGAGGGTGGAGGTCGATACCCCCAGATGCCGGGAGAGGTCCGCCAAGGATTCGTCGGACACCCAGCCTCGGCCGTCCTGGACGATTCGCAGCGCCTCCACGGCCGCCGCAGATCGCGTCTCGTAGAGACCAATCACGGACTCGATCTGCTCCAACTCTTCCTTGGTCAGCACCTGGTGCTCCTCCTGCAACCCCGGCTTTTGCTGCAGGCCCTCACCGGTCGACGTCGGCGAGCACGAAGTCGATACTGCCCAAGATGGCGATGATATCGGGGACCTCCAGCCCCCGAGCCATAAGGGGCAGGGCCTGCAGATGGGCGAAAGACGGCGTCCGGATACGGGTCTGATAGGAGCTGCCACCGCCATCGCTTATCAGGTAGTACCCATTGTTTCCTTTGGCCGCCTCTATCCCGGCGAAGGCCTCGCCGGCCGGTATGACAGGACCCCAACTCACGCTCAGAAAGTGAGCGATTAGCGTCTCGATGTCGTGCAACATGCGCTTCTCGTCGGGCGGGGTAGTCAGGATGTGGTCGGCTTTGTACGGCCCTGGGGGCATGATTTCCAGGCATTGGCGGACGATTCTCAGACTCTGGCGAATCTCTTCAACTCTGACCTGAGCCCGACCGTAGCAGTCTCCGCGATCTGCCGTCGGTATATCAAAGGAGAACTGATCGTACCCAGAATACGGGCGCTTCTTGCGGAAATCCCACGCGAATCCACAGGCGCGCAGGTTAGGTCCGGTGATCCCCCACTCGATTGCCTCGTCCTTCGTCAATTCCCCGACCCCTCGGGTGCGTCCCTTGAGGATCCTACTATCCATCACCAAGCGATCGTATTCGCGGAGTCTTGGAGGCAGGTGGTCTAGGAAGTCACTCACCAGCTTCTCCCACCCTGTGGGGAGATCTTGCGCGACTCCGCCGATACGGAACCAACCAGGATGCATCCGTCCACCGGTGATCGCCTCGACGATGTCGAACAGTTTCTCGCGGTCGCTGAACATGTAGAAGACCGGGGAAATGGCACCAAGATCCTGGGCAAACGTCCCATACCAAACCAGGTGACTGGCAATGCGGAACAATTCCGCCATCATGACCCTAATGACCTTTGCCCGGTCGGGTACCTCGATGCCCGCAAGTTTCTCGGTCGCCAGAATGTACGGCAGGTTGTTGAGCACGCCTCCCAGGTAGTCCACGCGGTCGGTGTAGGGGATATATGTGTGCCAGGTCTGCCTTTCCCCCATCTTCTCGGCGCCGCGATGGTGATATCCGATGTCCACTGCCGCATCGACGATCCGCTCGTCCTCCAACTGGAGTATTACCCGCAACAATCCGTGCGTGCCCGGATGCTGGGGACCTAGATTGAGGAGCATCATGCGGGAATTCCGGCGGCGGCTCGATAGTCCCCAGTCCTCAGGGCGTACCTCGAGCGATTCCTGAAAGCGGACGTCGTCCTCGGGTGAGAGGGCGAAGGTCCCCATCTCGGTGGCCCGGCTGGGATGTTCCTTGCGCAGGGGATGGCCCTCCCACCATGGGGGCATCAGAATTCGGCGCAGGTTGGAGTGCCCTTCGACGGTTATACCAAGCATGTCCCACAGCTCGCGCTCGTACCAATTGGCGGCTTCCCAGACTCCGGTGGCCGTAGGAATGGACGGATGATCTCCCTGCAGGGCTACCTTGATCCGCAGATCATTGTTTCTTTCATACGAGAGGAGGTGGTACACCACCGTGAAGTTCGCGTCAGGCTGTGCGTCGCGGTTTTGTCGCACACGCTCGTCGATGCCCGCGAGGTCGTAGAGGGTGCGGTAGGGAGCCGCTGCCTCGTTTTTGAGGTAGCCGAGAACGGCCACAAGGGAGCCCCCCGGCACCCACACTGTCGGAATCTCGTCACGCACCTCCTGGCGGATGAAGGTCACCCCCGGAAAGCGCAGCTTGAGCTCGTCGATGACATCCATCAGCTAGACCTCATCCGGCGCTCTGAGCCGATCGATCTTTTCCCGCTCTTTCTTGAGCTCATCCCGCCTGGATGGCAGCGGCGGGCGCACCACCCCCTGAGGACCCACCGCCCAGGAAAGCGGGCGGCGCTCGGAGCTGACGGCCTCCCGAAGGAGCAACAGCCCTTGAGTGAAAGTCGTGGGACTGGGAGGGCAACCCTGCACGTAGACGTCCACAGGCAGGAATGTATCCACACCCTGGACGACGCTATATATGTCGTACATTCCGCCTGAGTTGGCACATGAGCCCATGGACATGACCCAGCGGGGCTCCATCATCTGCTCGTAGAGACGGCGGATGACTGGGACCATCTTGATGAAGACCGTGCCGGCTATGACCATGAGATCGGCTTCCCGGGGCGACCCCCGGATGACTTCAGACCCAAACCGGGCGATGTCGTATTTCGGCGTAAGACTGGTGGCCATCTCTACGAAGCAACATGACAATCCAAAATTGAAGGGCCAAATCGAGTTCGCGCGAGACCAGGCAAGCAGATCCTGCAGACGGGCGAGGAGAGTGGAGCGAGCAACGACTTCCTCGAGGGAGTTGCGAGATTCGCGACCCGACGTAGGCGGGACCGCGATCATCCTTGCCTGCGCTTTCGAGGCGTCTGCCGCCAGTCGAGCGACCCGAGTCGCCATAGGTAGACCAGCGCCGCGAAGAGCACTCCCACGAAGACGAGCATTTCGGCGTAACCTGACCAGCCAACCTCGCGCACGACCACAGCCCAAATGAACAGAAACACCGCTTCTACGTCGAAGATTACGAAGAAGACGGCCAGACGATAGAACTCCACCGAGATGCCAGCCGGCAGCTCAGCGGCGGCCACCCCGGATTCGTAGGGCCCAAGATCGGCCCGATGCGACTGTCTCTGCCCCAGCAGGTATGACAGACTCATGATCAATGCGACCAGAGCCAATATCAGCCCTACGAACACCAGAAGTGGCCAGGCGGGCTGCATCGTTTCATTTCCTCACGTGCCGGACCTCGTGCAGGACCGATCCGTCGTTTCCCCACCGGGCGCCGGGTTGATCCAGGGACCATCGACCCCAATGAGCTTCCGTGCTTCCGCCGGGCCCCAGCTCCCCGACCTGTAGGAGTGAACCGGAGGCGGGTCGTTGAGAATGGGGTCGACGATTCGCCACGACGCCTCCACCCCGTCTTCGCTGGCAAACAGTTCCCGCTTTCCCCTCATTGCGTCGGCCAGAAGCCTCTGGTAGGGAGGTTCGAGGTCGCGCGGACAAGAGGTCACAGTGAGCTCAGCGTCTTCTCCGACCATCCGTTCTCCGGGAATCTTTACCCTCAATCCCAAAGCGACGAAGACATCCGGACTGATGCGGACCCGCAGGTGGCTCGACGAGGGTGTGATGGACTCGCCAAAGGCTTCCCTGGGAGGCCGCTTGAACTCGATGAAAGCCTCCGTCGAACTTTCCGCCAGCTTCTTGCCCGCCCGGATATAGACCGGCACGCCGGCCCACCGCCAGCTATCCACCTCCAAGTGCACCGCGACAAAGGTTTCGACGTTGGATGACGGATCCACGCCTTTCTCCGATCGATAGCCCTGATACTGGCCCCTAACGACGTTCTTCTTCCGCAGGGGCCGGACGGCCCTCAGTAGCATTGTCTTCTCCACACCGTAAGAATCCTGGTTGCCGGCAGGAGGGTCCATCATCAGAATTGCGAGAAGTTGAAGCAGGTGATTCTGCAGGACATCCCGGACGGCTCCCGCCTCCTCATAGAATCCGCCCCGATTTCCAACTCCGAAGTCCTCCGCCTGGGTGATCTGAATGCTGCGGATGTGATCCCGATTCCATATTGGCTCGAGCACGGAATTGGCAAACCGAGTGTAAGTGATGTTCTGCACGGGCTCCTTTCCCAGGAAGTGATCGATCCGAAAGATGGCCGACTCGGGGAAGTGCGCATGCAGGGTTTCGTTAAGCTCGACAGCAGAGGCCAGGTCTCTGCCGAAGGGCTTCTCGATTATCACCCGTGCTCCCCGCGAATACCCTGATTCCGCGAGGGCAGCGGTCACTACCGGAAAGACACTGGGAGGGATGGCCATGTAGAAAACGGGATTCCTAGCCTTGCCCACAGCCTCCCGCATATGCAAGTAGGTCTCCGGCGCGCCATAGTCGCCCCTCACGTAGACCAGCCGGCGTGCCAGCTTCTCGAAGGCGGCTGCATCGAAAGAGCCGGCCCTTTGCACGCTGTCCTTTGCCCGGTTACGTAGATCATCGTCCGTCCACGCCGACCTCGCAACTCCGATGATCGGGACATCCAACCCCTCATCGGCCACCAGTCCCTGAAGGGCTGGGAAGATCTGCTTGTGTACCAGGTCCCCCGTGACTCCGAAGACCACGATCGCCTCCGATGTGGCCGTTTCGTTTTCTGTCGAGTCCCCGGTCCTCATTCAGTCAGCCAATCCGTGTGGAAGATGCCGTCGCGGTCGACGCGCCGGTACGTATGGGCTCCGAAGTAATCCCTCTGTGCCTGGATGAGATTCGAAGGCAACCACTCCGTTCGGTATGCGTCGAGATAGGCCAGCGCGTTCATAAACCCCGGCACCGGGATGCCCGAGATCGTTGCGCCCCCGACAACCTCGGCGAGAGCAGGGCGCAGCGAGGCGACCTCGTGGGACAGCGGCGGATCGAGCAGGAGATTCGGCAGTTCAGGAGATCGTTCGAAGGCCCCCTTGATGTCACGAAGCAGCAAAGCCCGGATGATGCAACCGCCCCGCCACACACCAGCAACGTCTTCAAGGTTGAGGTTGAAGCCCAGCGCCTTGGAGGCCACCCGCAGATGAGCGAATCCCTGCGCGTAGGTGATGATCATGGCAGCCCGTAGAGCACCGCGGACGTGCTCGATATGCGGCTGGGAGGCCGTCTTCGGAACCCCGCCCACACTGGTCAGCAGTCTCGCTGCCAGGGCGCGCTCCTCCTCTAGGGCGGAAAGGCTCCGCATGGCCACAGCGACGTCAATGTTCGGCACGGGAACGTGCAGGTCCATGGCGCTTTGCGATGTCCACATTCCCGTTCCCAACTGGCCGGCTTCGCCGAGAATGACGTCGATGAGGTAGCTGCCCGTCGAATCGTCCCGACGGCGGAAGATCTTCGACGTGATCTCGACGAGGTAGGAGTTCAGTTCGCCGGCATCCCAGTCTGCGTATACCCGGGCAAGCTCGTCATTGGTGAGGCCAAGAGCCATCTTCATCAGGGCATAAGTCTCGGAGATGAGCTGCATGACTCCGTACTCGATGCCGTTGTGAACCATCTTCACGTAGTGGCCGGCAGACGCGGGCCCCAGGTAGGTCACACACGGCTGCCCATCGGCCTTGGCCGCGATGGCCTCGAAGATCACGCGAACCGGCTCATAGGCCTCCCGCGGTCCCCCGGGCATCATGCTCGGGCCATATCTGGCGCCGAACTCGCCGCCGGATATCCCCACCCCGAGGAAATGGATGCCGCGCTCCGCTAACGACTTGACGCGGCGATCAGTATCCCCGAAGTAGGAGTTGCCCCCGTCGATGATGATGTCCCCGGGCTCGAGGACCGGCACGAGGCCTTCGATCACGGCATCGACGGCATTCCCCGCCTTCACCATTATCATGACTGCACGCGGCTTCGTGAGTGCGCCCACAAACTCTTCGAGCGAGTAGCACGGCTGTATCTTCTGCCCCGGTTGAAGAGTCCCCGCGAATTCCTGGGTCACTGCAGTCGTGCGGTTGAAAGCTGCGACTGAAAATCCTTTGTCGGCGATGTTGAGGACGAGATTCCGCCCCATCACAGCCAGCCCGATGATACCTATGTCATTGATGCCTCTGTCCACGCTGCCAGCTTTCCCTTGCTGTTGCCTACGAGTGATTGGAGCTCGCCGCCAGCACGGCCAAGCCCTTCGTGACTGCGTTCTCCACGGTGTAGCCGTACTCTTCGAGCACTTTCTCGCCCGGTGCGGACGCACCGAAAGTCCGCACGCCCACGACGGCCCCCGCCGCTCCCACGTATCGGTCCCAGCCCTGCGGAGATGCCGCCTCGATCGCCACTCTGGCCCGCAGGCCGGAGGGAAACACAGATTCCCGGTAGGCATCGTCCTGCCGCTCGAAGAGCTCCCAACTGGGCATCGACACCACCCGTGCCCTTACCCCCTGTTCGGCCAGGCGGCGCCCTGCGGACAGAGCCAGTGAGACTTCGGAGCCGGTAGCGACGAGAACAAGATCGACCGGTCCGCCGTCGGTTGGATCGGCAAGTACATATGCTCCCCGACGCAGTCCACCGGCGGGGGACAAGGTGTCCCGGTCGATTGTGGGAACCTTCTGCCTCGTCAGCACTAAGGCAACGGGGCCGTTGTCATGCTCCACAGCAACCTTCCATGCCTCGACAGTCTCATTTGCGTCCGCAGGCCTGATGACCGTCATGCCTGGGATGGCCCGCAGGTTGGCCAACTGCTCCACGGGCTCATGCGTTGGGCCGTCCTCGCCCAGCCCGATGCTGTCGTGGGTGAAGACGTAGACAACATGGAGCTTCATCAAGGCGGCAAGCCGCATAGGGGGCCTCATGTAGTCGGAGAAGATCAGAAAGGTGGAGGCAAAGGGGATCAGCCCGCCGTGCGCTGCTAATCCGTTTGTTATGGCGCCCATCCCATGCTCTCTGACCCCAAAGGCAACATTCCGACCGGCATGGCTCCAGTCGTCGCCGACCGCCCCTTGCCTGTCTTGGACGGTCGCCGCCGGATCCTGAAAATCGCCTGCGCCTCTCATGGCGGTAAGGGTAGACGGGTTGAGATCGGCAGAGCCGCCGAATAACGAAGTGATCCGCGAAGCCAGGCAGTTCAGCGTCTCTCCTGAGGCCGCCCTGGTCGCGAGGCCTTTGGCATCGGGCGGAAACACAGGCAGATCTACATCCCAGTTAAGGGGGAGGCGGCCCGACAGGGAGCTGTCCAGCTCGGCAGCCAGCTCCGTGTATTCATCCCTGTAGGCCGCCAGGACGGCCCGCCATTCGTCTTTCAGCTTCTTCCCGTTATCGATGGCCGTTCGGTAGAAAGCCAGTACGTCTTCCGGAATGAAGAAGGGCGGTTCCTCGGGCCAACCGAGATTTTGCTTGGTAAGTCGCACTTCTTCTTCGCCAAGAGGCGAGCCGTGCGCTTCGAAAGAGTCCTGTTTGTGCGGTGAGCCATAGCCGATGTGAGTGCGGACCATGATGATGGAAGGCCGGGCCTTTTCCTCCTGCGCCGAGCGAATGGCGGCTTCGATGGCAGCAAGGTCGTTGCCATCGCCCACTGTCGCCACATGCCACCCGTAGGCCGCGAAACGAAGGGCCTTGTCCTCGCGGAAGGTCAGGTCCGTCGCCCCGGCCAGAGTCACGTGATTGTCGTCATAGAGACAGATCAGCTTCCCCAGCCCAAGTTCCCCTGCCAAGGAAGCGGCCTCTGAGGAAACCCCTTCCATGAGGTCCCCGTCACTTGCCAAGACAAACGTGAAGTGATCGATCACCGGATATCCGGGCCTGTTGAACCACGCCGCAAGATGCGCTTCCGCTATCGCCATGCCTACCGCGTTGCCGAACCCCTGGCCCAGCGGACCGGTCGTGACCTCGACTCCCGGCGTCAGTCCCCGCTCCGGATGCCCCGGCGTGCGACTTCCCCACTGCCGGAAGCGGCGCATCTCCTCGAGGGGGAGGTCATAGCCCGTCAGATGAAGCAGCGAGTAGAGCAAGGCCGAACCATGCCCTGCGGAAAGCACAAAGCGGTCCCGGTTCGGCCACTGCGGGTCAGACGGACAGTGTCTGAGGAACCTGGTCCAGAGCACGTATGCCATGGGCGCGGCTCCCAAAGGCATCCCCGGGTGCCCGCTGGCAGCTTGCTGGACCGCATCCACCGCCAGAAAGCGCAGGGCGTTGATGCGCCACGCGTGTTCTGCCGGCCCGGTCACGCTGGGGTCGCGGGTCGGGTCCATGTTTGTCCCCTTTCTGTACCCAACCAGATGGATCTCTCTCGGCGCCGCGGAAGTTCTTTCCTGGCCATATCTTTCCCCGCCATACGACCCGCCAACCGTCCCTGCTGGCGAGAATCCCACCTCAAGGTCCAGACTCAAGCTGGGCTGCGGGAATGACATAGCGGGTGTCCGACTCGGCGATAGCGAGCAGGCGGAACAGCCTTTCGAGCTCGTTGGGATCGAATCCCGCCCTCTCAGCGAACTGCGTGCCATCATCGCCGTAAATTTGCTGGTGCCGTTTCAACCCCCGCATTGCGACCAGCTTTCTCAAGGCATCCTCCACAGGTGCCCGCGTCCCTGCCGACAGGAACCCCGCCAAGTAGCCAAGCGGGACCCGCATTGCATCAACTGCCGTAAGCACCTCGTCGGGATCTTGGGCTTCGTACCCATTCTTCTCCAGCACGTCAACTGCCGGCGATAGCGGAGGCACATACCAGACCATGGGGAGAGTCCGGAACTCGGGACGAAGGGGCAGAGCCACCTTCAATTCCTTGGCGAGGGCGTACACAGGCGAATGCTGGGCTGCCTCCACCCAATTATGAGACACTCCCGAAGCTTCGGCCGCCGACGTGATGGCCGGGTCTAGAGGATCGAGAAGCAGGCCCCGCATGACTTCCACCAGATCGGCCTCGGTTGCCCACTTCGCCGCTGCCGGAACAGCATCTGCATCGTATAAGACGACCCCGATGCTCCTGATCCGCCCGACACAGCTGCGCGAGCACAGGGTCGGAAACCCTCCTTCTGTCACTCCATGGAGACAGAACATGCACTTCTCCGCCTTCCCGGACAAGCGATTCAGGTAGACCTTCCTGTATGGACAGGCGGTCTGGCAGACCCCGTGGCTGCGGCATTTGCCATCGTCTACCAAGACGATGCCGTCGCTGCCCCTCTTGTAGATGGCCTTCGAGGGACAGGCGGCAACACACGATGGGTTGAGGCAGTGATTACAGATGCGCGGAAGGTACAGCATGAAGATTTGCTCGTAGGCCGATTTCACTCCCGCCAAGTCATCATCCCAGTTTGGTCCTGAATGCGGCGACACAGGCAGGCCGGTGGCCAGAGAGTGCGGCCGGGCAGCCGGAGTCCGCTCTGTCAAGGGGGCCTCGATGAGGTCCGACGGCTCATAAGTCCAAGCCTCGTAGTAATCCTCAGCGACCGACTTGTCTCGACCGCGAAGCGGGGCTCGGCGAAAAACGGCGCCCAGCTTACCGCCGGAAGCGCCCGACCCACCGCCAGAACGGCCCACACCGTCGCCGGGCCTGCCTGCACCGTCGCCGGACCTGCCTGCGCTGCCGGCGGCATCATCGACATGGTTGGCTCCGCGACCACCCGGCCGCAGGTTCAACTCGCCCCGCGGGCCGAGCTGCCAACCGCCGCCCCAGTATTCCCGATCTTCCCAATGCCGGGGATAGCCGCTTCCAGGTTTAGTCTCCACGTTGTTGAACCAGATGTGCTCGGAACCCTCGAGGCTTGTCCACGACCGTTTGCAGGCAACGCTGCACGTGTGACAACCGATGCACTTGTCCAAGGCCATCACCATCATCAGATGTGCCCGGACCCTCATGTCAAGTCACCTTCTGGACCGTCCGGATAGCGACGAACCGTCACCTGCTCGTCTCGCTGGGCACCGGTGCAGCCGTAGTAGTTGGGCGCGAACGACAGCTGAGCATAGCCCCCGACGAGGTGAGTCGGTTTGAGGACTATCCTTGTGAGGAAGTTGGGTGTGGCTCCTTGATACAGATAGCACACCCCGCGGGGGATTCGAGGCGATACAACCACCAGGCAGACCATCCTCCCGTTCCTGTTCCGCATCTCGACTCGCTCGTTATCGCGAACTCCAATCGTTGAAGCGTCATCAGGTGAGAGCCAAACGCCCGGTCCGCCGCGGAAAAGGGTCAGCAGGAGAGGATCGTCACTGTAGGTGGAGTTGATCGACCACTTCGAATGCGGGGTGAGATACCTCAGCATGACTCCCGGCTCGCCGGACTGAAGCTGTCCGGACCTCAGGTCGCCGGACTTGAGAGGAGGTCGATATCCGGGCAAGAATTCTCCCAGCTCGCTAAACCACTCATGGTCTATCGCGAGCTGGATTCGCCCGGTCAGCGTGCGCCAGGGAACCAACCGCTCGACATTCCTTGAGAAAGGAGAGTAAGAACGGTCCGCCGATTCTTCCCCCGACCATTCCGCGCTCCCGTACACTCTTTGGGGACGAGCCTGGACGTCTGCCCAGGTGATCCGCTGACCGGGATCACCGCAGGCCCGGTCGCACGAGTCTCGCCCCACCCTCTTGCCGAGGGCTTCAAACCCGGCGAAAGCTGCCCGTCTGTTGGTTGAACCAGATAGCGCAAGAATGGCCTCTATGACCTGCCGGTCGTCCTCGAGCAGCGGCCGGCCGGCACCCGCTCCCCCACCTGCGGTTCCGGTGATGGTGCGCAGCATTTCCACCTCCGGTACCACGTCCCAGCCCAAGCCCTTCGCGCTGCAACCCACGTCGTCTGCTCTTGGGCCCAGGGTGGTGTACATGCTGTAGACTGCCGGAAAGTCGCGTCTCACCACCACAACATGTGGCATCGTTTGTCCCGGAATTGCCGCCGCGCCGCTGTCGTGCCAATCGCGCACTCGCCCCAGAGGCTGGGAGGCCTCCGCAGGCGTGTCCCTCCCCAGGGCCATCGCAACCAGGTCCTCCAGGATGCCCAGATGTGATTCGGCCAGGCGTGAAAACTTACGGGCCAGCTCGCGGAAGGCGTCCCAATCGGTCCTTGCCTCCCAAGGCGGAGCGATGACGGCATTGAGACAATTGATGAAGGGATGCATGTCGGTGCTGCAGAGGTCACACTTTTCATACCAGCCCGCTGCCGGAAGAAGGATGTCCGCGAACGCGGCGGTCGTGGTCAGCCTGAAATCGAGATCGACAAGCAGATCAAGCTTGCCCACCGGTGCGGATTCTCTCCACACCACGTCGCGTGGGCGTCGACCCTCAGGAGCCTCTTCAGCGGAGAGACCATCCTCCCCGGCGCCCAACAGGTGGCGCAGCAAATATCCGTGACCCTGGGCTGAGTTTCCAAGCAGGTCGGCCCGCCAGACGAACAGGACCCTGGGCCAGTTTGGGGGGCCGTCCGGATCCTCGGCTGCCGACCTAAGCCTTCCGTCCCTGAGCTGACCCGCCAAGTAGTCGTTTAGGTACATCCCCTCCCGATAGGCGGCAGCCGCATCGGTAGCAAGCTTGAGGGGATTCCTATCGAACGCCGGCTGAGGTACCTGCCACCCCAACCGAGCGGCCTTGACCAACGCGTCGGCAGGCGCCAAGTCTTTCAAAAGCCCTTTGGCTAAGGGCGACTCATCTTCGCCCGCCATGCGAGTCTCATAGCGCCACTGATCCGAGGCAAGGTAGAACCACGTGGTGGCCGAGACCTGCCGTGCTGCGCTTACCCAGTCGCGGGCCGTCGATACCATGGCCCACCCGGCTAGCGGCGCGACCTTCTGTTGACTACTGTAGTGAGCGAGCCCGCCTCCATTGCGCCCGATACAACCGCAGGCCGCAAGGACAGTGGTGATCGCCCGGTAAGCCAGGTCAGAGTGATGCCAGTGACTTAGCCCTGCGCCCGTCGCGATCATCGAGCGGCCACGCGTGAGCTCTGCATTTCGAGCGAACTCCCGTGCAGTCGCGGCGACCGCCGCGCCGGAAATTCCTGTCAACCGCTCTTGCCACGCCGGGGTGAAAGGCTCGTGGCTGTCGTCATATCCCCGCGGCCACTCACCAAGCGTCTCGCCCCGCTGGACGCCACACTGCGCAAGCAGCAGGTCGAACACGGTAGTGACCAAGTGTCCTTTGATCTTCAACGCGGGAACCGAACGATGCATGATGACGGGGGTCTCCGCGTCAAAACGCGGCAGCGCCAGGTCCACTTGCTTGTCTGAGAGCCCGAGAAGACTCAATGCCGGGCTTATGTCACCCAGATCGAGGTTCCATCGCCCCTCTCCGGCCTCAGCCCAGCGAAAGCCCTGTGTCCCATTGGGTGCCGACGGCTGTGAAGTCCGCTCATCGAAGACCAACGGCATCCAGATAGCTTCGGCCTTCTGGTCGCCGAGATCTGCCGCAGTGAGGAAACGGTCGGGAACGTGATGGCCTCCGTGTTCGGCCAAGGACACCAGGAATGGCATATCCGTGTATGTGCGTACGTACTCCACGAAGTACGGCACCTGGCGATCCACAAAGAACTCCTTGAATATCACGTGTCCCATTGCCATTGCCAGCGCGGCGTCTTGGCCGGGGCGCACCTGCAACCAACGGTCGGCGAACCTCACGTGCTCAGCATAGTCGGGCGAGACTGCCACTACTTTTTGCCCTTTGTAACGCGCCTCGACCATGAAGTGGGCATCGGGGGTTCGCGTCTGAGGGAGGTTTGTCCCCCAGAGCATCAGGAAACCGGCATTCCACCAGTCGGCGGATTCCGGTGAGTCGGTTTGGTCTCCGAAAGCTTGAGGGAAAGCCGGGGGCAAATCTCCATGCCAGTCGTAGTAGGAGAGCTGGGCACCCCCGGTAAGGGAGAGGTAGCGTGACCCCGCTGCTTGCGACACGATGGACGCCGCCGGGGCGGGACTGAAACCGGCCACTCGATCGGGACCGTATTCTTTGATGGTGAATACGTGCGCAGCCGCGCAGATTTCCAAGGCTTCGTCCCACGAAATCCTGACGAACCCGCCATGGCCCCGCGAGGCGACATAGAGGGCAGTTTTCCCGGGATCTCGGGCAATGCTCGCCCAGGCCTCCACCGGGTCGTCGTAGGTCTGCCTAGCCCGGCGCCAGAGTTCCAGAAGCACACCGCGGGCATAGGGGTGCTTTATCCTTCCGCTGTTGTAGGAATAGGAGGACGAGACCGCTCCGCGCGGGCAGCCACGGGGCTCGTAATCGGGACAACCGGGCCCCGTCTGGGGATAGTCCCCCGCCGGTTGTTCCCCCGTGATGAGTCCGTCGCGGACAAATATGTCCCATGAGCATGACCCGCCGCAATTCACGCCGTGAGTGGAGCGGACGACCTTGTCATGATGCCAGCGATCGCGATAGTACTCCTCACCGGCCATGCCTGGTCCCATCTACTCGCCTCGGGGGTTTCCGTCCACGCGGCCGCGGAACACGCGATAGACGACCAGCGCAGAGGCTGCCGCCACCGGGATCCCGAGGGCCGCAACCACCACCATCACTTTGAGAGTGCCGGAACCTGCGGAGGCGCTTGCGGCCGTCAACGCGGCCCCGCCGTCAAGTGCAGGCACGATGACGGGATAGGATCCCACTGCCCAGATTCCGACGAAACCAACCATGGCAGCACTGGCCCCGGCAAACGCACCCCGGTCATCGCCTCGCAGCGCAAAGAACTGTTGACATGCGATTCCAGCCAAAGCTAGGAGGACAACCACCCACCCAAGCGGCCGCCTGACCATATTCGCGGCATGTGTGCCTGTCATCCCCGCCGCGTATGCAGTCATGAGGACGAAGAGGGCAAGCAGTGCCCATCCGGTCGCACGGCGCACTCTGACAGACCGGACGTGTAATTCCCCCGTGCTCTTGAGAGACGCCCAGGCGGCACCCTGGTTGGCAAAGAGAGCCAGGGCCAAGATACCCATGCCGATGGAGAACGGGTTGAAAAGTGATACCAGACTTCCTGAGAAATCGCCTGACGACGTCAGGCCGACACCCCGAACCAAGTTGCCGACGGTGATGCCGAGCAAGAAGCTAGGGATGACCGAGCCAGCCCAGAACGCGGTGCGCCAGCGTCTTGAGGGTGCGACGGATCCATAGTGCAGGCCGAGCGCCGTCGCCCGCGCGATGAGACCGAAAAAGACCAGCATGAACACCAGATAGAAGCCGCTGAGGATGGTCGCATAAGCCCCCGGAAACGCCGCAAAGAGAACGCCCCCGATAATGATCAGCCAAACCTCGTTGCTGTCCCAGACAGGGCTGACAGTGTGCCGGAGCATCGCTCTCTGTTCATCCTCGCGTGCCAGTATTGGGGACAGGATTCCGATTCCCAGGTCAAACCCATCGAGAACCGCATACACCGCGACAAGTGCCGCCCCGATGACGAACCAAGTCGTTTGCAGGCCGCTCATGGCCGCGCCCCTCCGTCCGAAGCATGCCCGCGGTCCGGAGAATGCCCGGCGCCCGACTCGTGATATCCCCCCGAGACGTCCCCGCCTTTCCGCGACTTGATTATCTGGTCAAGCCGCCGCGGCCCGCTGGGTCCCAGAACCGAGGTCAGTTTCAATCTCAAGGACGCCAACAGGCGTTCCCCTTCCTCGGCAGGCCCGGCTTCGGGGGCGACTTCCGGCCCATGGCGAACGATCGCCCTCACTACTCGAAGCCATACAAAAAAGAGAACCGTGTAGATAACCACGAAGATGGACAGGGTCGTGGCGACTTCCCCGGCTGAAACCGTGGACGAGACCGCGTCGGCCGTTCGAAGCTCACCTTGGACGATCCAGGGCTGCCGCCCGATCTCGGTGGTCATCCAACCCAGGATGCTGGCCAGGATAGGCAGTGGCATGGCGTACTTCAACAATTTGAGATAGCCAAGCGAATACTCGAGCCTCTTACGCATGAGTAGATAGATACCGCCCAACATGATCAGAGCCAGCAGTATTCCAACGCCTATCATGAGATGCCAGGTTTGAAACAGAACTTGGACAGGAGGACGGTCCGACGCCGGAACAGAGTTCAAGCCCTGGATGACCTTCCCGGGGTGAAGGCCCAAAAGCAGACTGAGACCGTCCGGTATGGCGATACTCACAGGCCGCTGCCCAGTCTCATCTACCCATCCGTAGATACTCAAGGGAGCATGCGATTGGGTCTCGTAGATTGCTTCCCAGGCCGCTAGCTTGATGGGTTGGTCGGCTTCCACCTCTATGGCGTGCCAGTGTCCGATGAAGGGTTGCGCGACCGACGAAAGCACCCCCACGATGAGGGCAGTTGTCAGTGCCCTTTTGGCGAAGTCCTGGTGTTTCCGCTTGAGCAGGTAGTGCGCCGCGATGGCGGCAGCAACGAAACTGCCGGTGATGAAGGTCGCGTTAAGGGTATGCACAAACCGCGGCGCAAGGGACTTGGTGAAGATAGCAGCCCAGATGTTCGTCAGGACGGCACGTCCGCCCTCGACAGTGTACCCGGCGGGAGTGTGCATCCACGAATTAGCAACCAGGATCCAGAACGCGGAGAAGGCGGCGGCGCCGAACACCAACCACGTCGAGACGTAGTACATCCGGGTGCTCACCTTTCGTTTCCCGAAGAGAACGATGCCGAGAAACGTCGATTCGATGAAGAATGAGAAAAGGCCTTCGACGGCGAGTGGGGCTCCGAAGATGTTGCCGACGAACCGGGAATATGTGGCCCAGTTGGTGCCGAAAGCGAACTCCATTGTCAGACCTGAGGCGACGCCTACGGCAAACGTAGCAGCGAAGAGCTTGGTCCAGAAATCGGCGGCCGCCCTGTCTAGCTCCATTCCGCTTCGCCGGTACCGCCGCGCGGCGAGAACCAGAATCAGCCCTAGGCCGAGGCTGATAGGGACATACAAGAAGTGATAGCCGATGGTGAAGGCAAACTGCACCCTCGACAACAAGACGGCAGTCGTCAAACTCGCGCCCTCCGGACCTGCGGGTGAATTGTCCGGCTGCGCTCGCAATGGAGACACTCCGGCTATTTCTCGCCTACCCGCCGCGGGTGGAAACGAAACGCTCAGACCCGGTCGCCCTGGGACGTCTTGAGGTAAATCCATTTGACATATGCGAGCGGTGTGCGCTAAAGTTAGCAGCGTTCACTTTGCGATTCGAAGTTCTCGCTGGGTTGGCCTGGAAAGCCGGCGCCACTGTCGGAAACATCTGGAGGGGCAGGCCTGTGCCCGTTCATCATCCTTATCACTCTCCCAAGCGTCGAAGCGGTGAACCTGCACTGAGCCGGCGGGAGCGGAGGCGAATCGAGACAGAGGATGAGATCCTCCAAACCGCGCGGGAGATCCTCGCCGAGCGAGGTTTGGGCAATCTATCTCTACGAGAGGTTGCACGGCGGACAGGTTTTTGCCCTACCGCGATATACCGGTATTTCGACCATCGAGACGACCTTATCCACGCTCTCGCCGAAAGGGCTGTTTCCTCCCTCGCGGAAAGGCTCAAAGCGGTACCCCGAGGTCTGCCGCCGGACGAGAGGGCGGTGGAGCTCGGTATGGCCTACCTGGACTTCGCTCGGAACAAGCCTCATGACACCACGCTGTTCCTTCTCCACGACTCCATCGAAACCGTCAAATCTTCACCTGGGCACCAACAACTGTTGGAGATCGTCTTCGGGATCTTCAAGGACGGGGCTGACAGCGGGATGTTCGAACTGGCTTCGGAGGAGGACATCCGTTTTGCGGCGTTCGGAGCCTGGGCGCTCGTGGAAGGATTGGCCGGCTTCGAGCAGCGTCAGCCTCCGGAACTGGGAGAAAAACTTCGCGCCTATCACCAAGCTGTCTTGCAGACATATATAGAAGGTCTGAAGTCCGCCAAATTCGGCGTCTAGACGCGTGTCGAGAAGGGAGACCGGGTGTTTCCGATAGATCGCAGAACCAAGATGCTCACGCTGGGCGCGATGTGCTTCGCCCTGTTCATGGCCATGCTGGACAATACAGTGGTCAACGTCGCACTACCTCGAATCTCACAAGATCTCGGCTCAGGCATATCGGGATTGCAGTGGATCATCGATGCCTACACTCTGACCTTCGCTACTCTCATGCTGACCGGCGGCACTCTGGGCGACATCATGGGACGCAAGAGGTTCTTCCAGGTCGGCCTGTTGGTCTTCACCGGAGGGTCGCTGCTTTGTGCTCTCGCTCCGTCACTCGGAGTGCTCATTGCCGGCCGAGGGATACAAGGACTTGGCGCGGCTTTGTTGATGCCGGGAACGCTTGCCATTCTTACCAACACCTTCCTGGATCCGCGCGAGCGGGCGCAGGCCATCGGTATCTGGGCCGGGATCTCTGGTTTGGCGCTGGCAATGGGCCCGGTGGTCGGAGGACTTCTAGTCGATAGCTTCGGCTGGCAGAGCGTCTTCTATCTCAACGTTCCCATCGGAATCGTCGCCCTGGTCGTCTCGGCGTTCGCGGTGCGGGAGTCCAAAAGCCCAGAGGGACGCCACCTGGACGTTCCGGGGCAGATCCTCGCGATCATCGCGATGGGCGCACTCACCTACGCGCTGATCGAAGCCAACAACTGGGGATGGACATCGCCACTCATCATCGCTCTCTTTGTGGTGACCGCCATCGGCGGGGCGCTCTTCATCCTTGTGGAACGGAGGAGCTCCAGTCCGATGCTCCAACTGAGCTTCTTCCGCAATGCGACTTTCACTGCTGGTGCCTCGACTGCTGCGATAGTCAGCTTTGGCATGTTCGGAATGTTCTTCTTCCTGACACTCTTCTTCCAGAACATCCAGGGATATACACCGCTCCAAGCCGGGGTCCGCGCCTTGCCCATGACCTTGATGATCATCATTTTCGCGCCGCTCGCCGGGCGCCTAGTTGGACGCATCGGGTCGAAGATCCCTATGGCGGTGGGACTTTCCCTTAACGCCATCAGCCTCTTCCTGTTCACCCGAGTCCAGGTGGACACCGGCTACGGTGCGATCTGGCCGCTGCTGTCGCTGGCAGGCTTCGGGATGGCGATGGTCATGACCCCGATGACTGCGGCTGTGATGAGCACCGTGCCGCCTCAGCGGGCCGGTATGGCCTCCGCGACAACCAGCGCAAGTCGCGAGATCGGAGGCGTCTTCGGGATAGCCTTGCTTGGGGCCATCGTGACCCATATCTTCACCGGCGATGTCAGCCGCCTCGTTGACGAACTGGGGCTCCCGCCCGCAATCAAGGCCACCATCCTGGAACAGGTCAGTCGTGGGGCGGAGCAAGCAGGGGGAGCAGGCGCCAACCTGCCCGCCGGAGGAAATCTCCAGGCGCTTGCCCAGGGCCTCAAGTCTTCGTTCGTCTCGGGCATGCATGTGGCTCTAATCGTAGCTGGAGCCGCATTGGTCCTGGGGGCGGTAGTGGCCGCCGTCTTTGTGCGCGGGGGGCGACCTCATAGCGTGGCCGCCGACGCGTCCGGTGTCGCGCCGGCGAATGCGAGCTCGGCCGACCCGGTGCCGGTTATCGTCGCGGAGGAGTTGCCGGTCCGGGAGGGATGACCGGGCACGAAGCAGACGCACATGTGCACTGCGGTACCAGCGGGGCGGCCGGGGTGCGCCGTGGGTCCCCCCGCGTCAATTTCCGAGCTTAATGGGTGGACTCTTCAGCCGAGAAACTCGGTGACGAGTGATGCGAATTCCCCGGGTCGTTCAAGCTGCGGCACGTGCCCGCAGGGATCGAAAACGTGCAGCTTCGCCCCGGGTATGCCCTGTACGGCCGCAGAGCCATGAGCCACGGGGATGACCCAATCCTGGCGTCCCCAGACGACAAGTGTGGGAGCTGTAATGGACCCCAGCGACCCCAATATCGGCTGCACGGCGTCTTTGCGCCAGCCGCCAAAATCCGCATTGCTTTGGAGCCAGGAGCGCATTGCGGCATGAGCTTTGGGGACCTTCGCGTGCTCGCAGATGGTGTTGACCATGCTGTCGCTGATGACGTCGGAATCATAAACGCACTTGCGCAGGAAGGACCGAGTTTGCTTGGGAGTGCCCAAGGTCATGAGCCAGCCGAGGACAGGCAAGGTACAGACGCGGAGAGCAAGGGGCATCTGCTTGCCCAGACCGGCTGCATCGACCAGAATCAGCTTGTCCACCTTCTCCGGCCACCGGATAGCTAGGTTGAGGGCGGTCCCTCCGCCCATGGACTGCCCAATGATGCTCGCCCGCTCGATCGAGTGGGCGTCCATGAAATCTCGAACAAACTGGGCGAGCCGCGAAAACGGCATCGGACCGCCCGGCTTGCCGGTCAAGCCCGCGCCAACCACATCCAGCGCGAAAACCCGATAGCGTTCGGCCAAGTAGGCAAAGACATGAGACCAGGTCTCCACCGAGTCGGCGAAGCCGTGGACCAAGAGCAGCGGCTTGCCTTTCCCCTCGGCCCAATAGCGGGTTCTGACATCTCCCACATCGATGTAGCGATCCGTTGGTGCTGACCTTGTGACATCGACATCCGGTGCCATTACGCGCCTCCGGTCAGATCAAGAACGCTTCCAGGAGCTCGGCGAAGCTTTCAAAAGCAGGTGACGCTTCCCCTGCCTCTCCAAAACCATAGCCAACGAATGCGAATTCAACGCCTGCCTTCTCTGCAGAAAGTCGGTCCCCTCTAGTGTCACTCACGTACACCGTTCGCTCAAGGCCATATTTCTCGCAAAGGGCGCGAAGCATCGAAGACTTATCCATACCCGAGGCCCCGTGACAATCCCAGCCAGAAAAATGCTCGCCGAGACCGCTGAAGCCAAAGAATGCCTCCAGGTACCAGTCGGGGCAGTTGCTAACAACGAAGAGCCGGTAGCGGGCAGCAAGCCTGGCCAAACCGTCGGCTACCCCGTCGTAGAGAACCCCGCCGAACTTCTCGATACCCAGTCGCTCGAACCCGTCCAGGAGCTCAATGGTGGCGGCATCGGCGGGGTGCAGCTCGGGGAGGAGCGTCGCAACGCACTGCTCGAATGGCTTCCCCGATACTGAGCGGATGTCGTCTACGGTCACCCGGCTAGAAAGCCCGAGCTTCTCCAGTGCGAGGTTCCAGCCATATGTGGAGGCAGCGGCGGCGTCCCAGAGCGTGCCATCAAGATCAAAAATGAGGGCATCAAAAGGCATTGATGCATCAAGGGACATTGAAAAACGCACCGATGAGAGGATCAGAGCCGACGGGGCAGTAGGCAAGGCAGCGCCCGCAGTACCAGGTCGCCCGATCAGAGGGAAGGATCGCTTCGGAAAGCTGGCGCTTGTCGATGTCTTGGCGCGCCCGCTCGATGTCCTCGTGAGTGGGGTCGTCAGGGATCGCAAGGTCCTTGAAGCCCAGGGTGCGAGTAGTCAAGCCCTCAGTGCCCACCCGGCACTTCGGATAGTGCACGTATCCATACTCGAAGCGGCGGCCTCCGATATCGACCGATTTCGAGTCGGTGGCGCTGATGGCACCAACGGGGCACCTGTCCACGCATATACCGCATCGAGTACAAAGTGGCGGTCCGGAGTAGAGTGGATCAGCCTCGAGTTCGGCCTGCGTAATGATGCTGACAAACCTTGCCCTTGGACCGTACTCAGGAGTGACAACTATGCCCGACCAACTGAATTCTCCCAGTCCGGCGGCCACAGCAGCATGACGGTGGCTGAAGGGGACGCCGCCCGAACCGGGACCGGACGGCAACGGCACCGCGAGATGGCCCTTCCTTTCTAGGAAGCGGGCCATTCTATATGCGGCGAACTTGAGGTGATAGTTAGGGGTCAGCGCGTAGGCGTGCGTTCCGTAAATGCATTGGGCGTGCCGTAGTCCATTTTCGTGCGCACGGAAGATGGCCTGTACGGCCCCCAGTGACAGCCTTACGGCCATGACGATGACCGACTTCGCTCCGGGTAGGAGATCCGTAGGCCGATAGCCGGCGGGGGCACCAGAGAGCCTATCGACGTCGGTCACCCCGACCAGATCCATGTCGAGAGAGGTCAGCGCGTATTCCTTGACCTCATCGCGCAGATGCACCGAGCCCCCCTTCCGCTGATGGCGCCGCCGACCGGGGCGTCCCTAGACGTTCATCCCTCCATCGACCATAAAGACACCGCCCGTGGAAAAGCTGCTCTGATCCGAAGCCAGGAAGAGCACCATGCGGGCGACTTCCTCAGGCTTGCCGTGCCTGCCCAGCGGGATCACGTGGTTCAGGAACGCCGTGCCATCCTGCCCGAGTATCTCGGTGAGCTGTCCCTCGATCTTGGTTTGAAACTCATTCTCGATAGGGCCCGGTGCGCAGATGTTCACACGGATGTTGCGTGGAGCCACCTCCTTGGCGACCACGCGCGCCAGACCGATCAGTGCGTGTTTTGAGGTTGCATATGCGCACGTACCGGGATCGGCCCGCACACCCATGATGCTGGACGTGATGATTATGCTGCCCCCGTCGTTCATCTGAGGCAGACAATATTTGCAGGCCAGGAATGATCCCCGCACATTGGCG
Source organism: Actinomycetota bacterium (assembly GCA_023483915.1). Taxonomy (GTDB): domain Bacteria; phylum Actinomycetota; class Thermoleophilia; order RBG-16-64-13; family RBG-16-64-13; genus JAMDEO01. Next base: position 14,648 of record JAMDEO010000150.1, on the reverse strand, counting down.
GCGATGACTGCGTCGAACATGTCGTCTGGATACTCGGTCACCGGCTGCAAAACCCCGGATATTCCGGCATGGCTAAAGAGCACATCGATCTTGCCCCACTTGGCGACCGCATCGCTTATGTACTTTTTGGTCTGGTCGGCATCGGCCACATCGGCAGCACACATGGCCACACGGTCGGGACCGGCGTTCGCGCCTGCGGGCGGGGCTTCGCCCAGCGCCGCGGCGGCTCGCGCCAAGTTGTCCGCATTCCGGCCCACCAGCATCACCTTGGCTCCCTCTTCCAGCAGTAGCCTCGCGCTGGCGAAGCCCACACTTCCCGCGCCGCCGGTGACGATGCACACCTTTCCACCCATGATTCCCATCATGCCCCTCCTCAGATCGCGTACCCTGCCAAGGCTCCCTCGCGGATGGCATCCGCGATCCAACCGGGGTCCTTCGCACTGCCGACGACGAGAGTCTCAATGCCCATCTTCTCCAGTTCGGCGACCAGTTCGGCGTTCGGCCCCCAATCCTGCGTGGTCATGACATTCTTGCCCCTCAGGGTGAAAATACGCTTGTCAGGCACTTGGATCTTCAGGCCTTCATCGTTGATCTCCAGGTAGCTGCAGTCGGTCCAGATCGGCACGTGCCTCAGTTTGAACCACGGCCACAGGTTCTCCTTGTCGTCTTTGTAGATGCCCTCGCCCATCTCGGACTCGGGGCCGTCGTGCACGATGACCACCCTGCGCCCTCGTTTGGTGAGGAACTCGGCCAGCTCGCAGCCGTGAAGTTCGCCACCCATGATGACCACGCTCTTGCCCACCGGCATCCACAGCTTGGAAAGCTTCTCGATCTGCGCCGGGTTGAAGAAATTGAGCGCCGTCTTGAGCAGGCCGTGCAGCTTCTGGGTGGGGATGAACTTGCCGCTGTGGGAGCCCTTGAGGTCGAACTCAGTGTGGGCCGCTCCCGTGGCCAGGATGACCGCGTCAGGCTTCTCGGCCCGGATGACTTCCGGAGTTACCGCCTTCTTCATGTGGACGGTGACCTTGTCCTTATTGAGCTGGGTCTCCAGGTACTTCAAGTGACCCATCATGTCCTCGGTCTCGAGGTCCTTCACGATAGCGGCCAGCGGTTCGAGGCCTCCCAGGTAGGAGCCCTTCTCATAGAGGACCACGTCGTGGCCTCGTTCGGCAGCCACACGGGCGGCCTCCATGCCGCCGGGGCCGCCACCCACTACGAGAACCTTCTTCTTCGGCTCAGCCGGTCGCGCTTGGTACTCGGGAAGGATCTCGCGGCCGAGGGTCGCGTTGACCCGGCATTCGAGCTTCTTGTTCTTGTTGCGGCAGTCGAAGCAGTAGAGGCAGCCGTGACAGACGCGGATATCCTCGATGCGGCCTTCCTTGACCTTGTTCGGCAGCTCGGGGTCGGCGAGGAGGCGCCGGGTCATACCCACAAAGTCGAGGCTGCCTTTGCGCAGATACTCCTCGCCCAGGTCTTGGTCGAGGCGGCAGGCCGTCCACACCGGGATCTTCACGCCCTTGGCCTTGACGGCCTCCACGAGGGGAACAGTCGCCCCGCGTCCGTCCATACTCCAATCGAGCCCTTCGGGCAGGTCCTGAAGGTCGCGGGCGGGATAGAGGATGCGGTCCGGTTGGAGCAGTCCGCCCCGGTGGCCGTAGCGCTCGGCGCGGCAGTTGATCCCGTCGGCCACCTCAGCTATGAGCTTAGCCATCTCGGCACCTTCGTCAATGGTGATGCCCAGAGGATGGTTGTACTCCACGATGTTGAAAAGCGTGTGCACCGCGAAGGTCGGGCCACACCGGCGTTTGGCCTCCACAATGATGTTGCGCAGGAAGCGGGTGCGGTTCTCGAGGCTTTGCGGTCCGTACTCATCTTCGCGTTTGTTCCACACGCGCGACAGGAAGGTGTTGCCCTGATGGCACGTTCCGTGGTTGATCTCACAGGCATCGAAGCCGGCCTTCCAGGCGCGCTCTGCGGCCGAAGCCCATAGGTCGATCTGGTCTTCCACTTCCTGCCTGGTCATCTCCCGACACGGAAGGAAGTCTGGGCCAGGCAGTTCCTCCTGAGTCATCGCGGAGGCGCATTTGATATCGCGGATCTTCGGGTCGCGCGGCAGCAGGCCGGTCGGGTTCCACGGGCCTGAATGCTGGAATTGGATGGAGATCGGGCAGCCATGCTTGTGGGCGACCTCTGACAGCCGGGAATAACTGGGAATGAACCGGTCATCGTCGAAGTGGAGCTGCACCCCTTCATAGCTCCCATCTTCGAAATAGTGTACGTGCTGAATCGCCAGCGGGTATTCCACGCCGCACGATTCCACCACCAAAAAGCCCACGCCTCCTTTTGCCAGCCGCTCGTAGTAGGCGACCATGCGGTCGCCGACGGTCTGGTCGGGCTCCATGTAGGAGGTGCCGTTGGCGGTCTTGATGATGCGGTTGCGTGTGGTCACCGGGCCGATCTTGCCCGGGGACATGAGCAGTTCATAACTCTTGGCCATGCGAATCACTTCCTCCTAGCAAGCCCGGCGTTACTGCAGGGCCTCATCTACAATCCTGGCGGCAGCGCCGAGGGCTGCCGCGCTCCGCTCGAACGCCGCCTGCTCGTCGGGCTCGAGTGTCCATTCCACTATCTCCTTCACGCCCGTGCGGCCCAACTTGACCGGCACCGACATGCTCACATCATGCTGACCGTACTCACCGGCCAGCACCACCGAACAAGGAAAGATCTCGCCTGAATCATCCCGGATGGCGCGCACCAGCTTCGCCAACCCCACGGCGCACGTCCATCCGGCCGTCCGGCCAGACTGCAGCTCCTCATACCGCCGGAGGATATTAGGGATCTCTCCAAGAATGTTCCTTTTCTCTTCATCGCTGAACGGGACCGCCTTCCCGTCGATGCGCACCGAGCTGAAGAGCGGCGCCTGGGTGCTGCCGTGCTCCCCAACTACAGTAGCCTGCACCTGGCTGACTTTGACCCCTTTGGTGCCGGCCACCAGCTCCCGGAAGCGAAAGGAGTCGTTGATCGAATAGCCCAGGATGCGGCTTCTTTCGAACCTCCCGGCGAGCTTCATGGCGTAGTTCAACGGATCCACCGGATTCGTGGCCGTTATCACCACGGCTGTGGGGCAGAATTCGTTGATCTTGAAAGCGGTCTCGCGAACAAGCGGGATGTTCTTTGGAAGCATCTCCATCCGGTCGGCTATGAGACCCTGCGGCACCCCCGCAGCATTGATGATCACATCCGAGCCTGCCATGTCAGGGAAGTCACCGGCCTTGACGCTGATGTCGAGGGCAGACACAGCCGTGCTCATATCCATGGCGTGCTGCTGCACCACGTTCGGGCGCACGTCGATGAGGACCATCTCGTCCACCAAGCCGGATGCCGCTATGTAAAACGCGGCGGGCGCCCCCACCGATCCGGCGGCCCCAATAACGGAAACCTTCATTTTCCACAATCCTCCAGTGCGTCCCGTTGTACTGATGCTCTCCGCTGCGGCTGGAGTTCTGGAAGTTGATACCACGGCCGGCGGATTGCGTGAAGACCTTGGCGGAACGCCAGACAGCGTTCATGGGCACCAAGGATTCTCGGAGGCTGCTGGCGAAACGTCATTCTCCAGCAGCCTTGTCAGACACCGGTACGTGATCGCAAGAGGGGCGACTGGCATGGCGGTAAGGGAGGCCGCCTTGTCGTGTGTGAGGCGCCGTGGAATTCGATCAGCGCGTCTCACATATCCCCGTCATGGTCTGCCGCTGTAAGCAAGCGCTTGGCTGCGAAAGGCACTCCGAGCGCCCGTCCGGGAGATGAATAATCTCACATTTGCGGCCAAAAAACCAGGTGAGTAGGTGCCCAAGGGCGCTGTTGCCGAGCATTGCGAACGCGGCGGGGCCACTGGCCCCAGAGCAATAAGTGAGCTACCGAGGAGAAAGCGCCCTTGGGCGCCTACTCCGCCACACGCACCACAACCACCGGGCAGGGGGCATGGTGGATTACCTGCTGCACCACCGATCCCAACAGCAACGTGGCAAATTCGCCTCTCCCGTGGCTGCCAAGAACGATCATGCCCGCGTCCTTGGCCTGATCGAGAAGCACCTCAGCCGGATGGCCTTCGATCGCTTTTCCTTCCACAGAGACTTTGGGATGTGACTCTTTCACTCTCGCCAGGGCGGCCTGGACAAGGCCCTCCGCGTCCTCATGGAGCTTTTCGAACCATTCCCCCGGCAGCGCAGCCATGGGATCGATCAACATTGGTATCTCCCAGGCGCAGATCACCAATAGTGGCGCTTTGTGTACAGAGGCTTCCTCGGCCGCGAAATAGAGAGCTGCCTCCGCGTGCTCTGACCCGTCGATGCCCGCAACGATCGTCTTCATGAGCCCCCCTTTCGTAGTTCTTGCCGAGGAATTGTCTTGAATTGTTTCAGTTTGTCGACAGCTTCCCATACGTAGCTGGTTACGAGGTCGACATCTATGCCCTCGGGTGATGTGAAATCGATTGTGCTAAGGATGCTAGTCCCCGGGCGGAGGACCGACTGCGGATCATCCAGGAGAAACCCGTACAGGAACCGCAAGTTCACTGCATTTCGTGTGACGCTGATGGCGCAGATCCAACGGCGAAAGTCTTTGCCAAGCGTGAAGATGAGCATTTTGTACGAGTACCTCGTGTCGAAGTCCGGGCGTGCGCTCGAGACAGCCTGCTCGAGCTTCTCAACCAAAGGTATGAACTTCGGGTCGATGCTCTGAAGGAAAGCTTCTTTTGCTGGACCGCTCACACTCAACCCCCGCCGTTCCTGCCTACCGAGTGATGTTCTACCCTGGAATCGCCTTTCCACACCACACTTCCTGGCAATTGCTCAACTGCCGGACTACCCCAGTCGATATAAGTTAGAAATCCCTGGGAGTGTGGTGGTGACACAAGCGTACTTTCGCGCCTTGCGATGTCAAGATGAGGATGGACGCGGCTTGCTGGGGCTGCTGATAGCGCTCTTCATCATCGTCGTGTTTTTTGCGGTGGCTATCCCGCTCCTTCGTTCAGGTACTGGAGAGACTGTTCTTGATGAAAACCTGCGTAGCCTGGTGTCACAGGTGAACGCCATCCTGCTGGACGGCTCTGGCATTGGTGCCAATGTGACGGGGACCGCATCCGCCTCTGTGGATCCGGTGATCTCCCCTTCCCTCAGTTCCAGCCTGGAGCAATTCCTACTCGAAGAGGCTGCCGACGATCACACCACCTACAAGAACCCCTATGGGAAGGCCGGGTCCAACACGGCCATCGTCAACACAGACGTATCTGACCTCCCCGCCGAAACTGCCGCCCCAGCTGTCTTGATCACCAAGTCGGAGACCTACGCCTACGACAAGTTGGCCGCAATGCCCCCAGAGGCGATGCGCGAGCAGTTGGCAGGCACATTGATCGTGTACGTCAGCGCCGACGAGACCGATGTTAAGTTTTTCTTCGTCACCAAAGAGGGGCACGTCTCGAAGGCCAGCTTCCACCTCACCACGTCGTGATGTAGCGCCTCGAGAATTCGGGGATACTAGGTCATCGTGCGAATCTTGGTTGACAGACCTCGCGGCAGGAAGAAGGCTGCACAAACTACGGAACTTCCGAATCCAGCCACCGTGGCCGTGGTCGGCGGGGGGCCGGCGGGCTCATTTTTCGCCATCCGCCTTCTCGATCGGGCCAAGCAGCTCGGCAGATCTATAAACGTGACCATTTTCGAGAAGAAATCAGAGGTCTGTTTCTATCAGCCGGAACCTTTTTGTTCGTGGGAAGGCTGCAACTACTGTGCCGGAGGCATCTCCCCGAGATTGGCCGACATACTGCGCGAGATCGGTTTGTTGTTGCCCGACGAGATAGTCGAGTCCAGGGCAAGCGAGGTGATCGTCCACGGAGACTGGAAGAGTATCCAGCTCCCAGTTCCGGAAGGCCGCGAGATGATGTCCGTTTTTCGTGGATCGCGGCCGCGGCAAAGGACCGGCCGGTATGGGAATTTCGACGGTTTTCTACTCCGCTCCGCCGAGACTCGGGGAGCTGGGATAGTCACCGCTGAGGTTACGCGCGTCTCTAGGTCGCAATTGCGAAGGCCGCTTGTCACCTATCGGACCGCGGTGTCGAGCACGGACGGCTCCAAAGATGAGACCCTCGAGGTCGACTTCGTCGTCTTCGCCGCAGGGGTGAATCGGTTTCCTGGTGGGGACCTGAAGTTGGATCCCACGTTCCAGATGCTCCGCGAGGTGCTGCCTGGTCTGCGACCGCCAAGAGTGCGCCGGGCGGCCATCGCCGAGCTTCAAGCCGAGGAAGAACTGCTTCGTCCGCTGGACGGAGAGGTGCACTTCGCTCAGTACGGGTCGAAAGAGATCGACATCGAGATGTCGTCGCTTCTTCCCAAGGGTAAGTGGATCACCGTTGTCCTCCTAGGCAAGACAATAGACCACGCCGATCCCTCTCGATGTCTGGAAATTGTGCAACAGTTCGTCGAACTACCCCATATCAGACTCCTGATGCCGCCGGCGGCTGAGCTTCGACCCGGGTGCTGCTGCCATCCCAACATGACCGTGGGAGCGGCGGGTGAGTTCCTCGCAGACGGGGTGGCGGTCGCCGGCGATATGGCCGTCTCGCGCCTTTACAAGGACGGGCTCTACTCGGCCTATGTCACGGCATCGAGGCTGGCCGACTGCATCTTGGAGCACGGCACCGACCGAGCCACGCTCACTAGGCAGTATGAGCCGGTGATCCGTGGGTTCGATGCCGACAACCGATACGGCCGGGCCATTTTTCTGCTCAGCCGTTGGGTCTTCGGCAACCCGGCTTTGAGCCGTGTCCTCTATCAAGCTCTCATCACCGAGGTCATGACCAAGCCCCGGGATAAGCGCTGGATGGGCAAGGTTCTGTGGCAGATCGCCAGCGGGGACGCCGGCTACCGCCACATCCTGGCAGGGATGTTTCACCCGTCTTCGATCTGGACGATCATTACCGGCGGTGTGCTCACCACCATCAGGAACAAGCTGACGGAGCGTATCTTTGGCCTGGATTGGGCTGGATTCGGTCGTTTTCCAACCGGGGTCCCTTTTGAGGACGTCGAACCCAAGCGCCGAGAGCTCTTCTCCATGCTCGGCGTTACGGTGCCGCAAAGGCAGCCGCAGGTAGAACGCATGTTTTCCATTCAGATAAGAGCCGGCGCGGAAGCGGTGATGCGGCAGTTGGGGGCGTTCGGTGATCCCGGCCGCGGATATTTCACCCCCCGCTTTCTCAATGTGCACCGAACCTGCGGCGCCCCCAACCAGGTCGGAACGGTTGTCCATTACGAGAACATTCTGCGAGGACTTTCATTCAGGGTGGCCTTGGAGAAAGTCGTGCCCGGCCGCTACCTACTGTACCGAATCCTCGATGGCTTTGGACGTGGAGGGATATTCGCCTTCGACATCGAGACGACCAAACCCGGCATCAGCCTGCTGACCACTTATGTCGGCTTCGATTTTCCCCGCGGGAGCGGTCCGCTGAGTGGCATTGGCTGGGCCATTGGCAGAAGGGTCTTCCCAGGCTTCGCCCACGATGTTCTCTGGAATCACTCCCTCTGCAGAATCAAGCACCTGGCAGAGCTGGAAGAGGCTGGGCACTAAAGCCGTGCCCACTATCTGAACCTAATACTCCCCAGGAACGTCGACGCGTTGATCTTAAGCTGGGGAGCCTCGGGATCGACTGACGTCCCTTCGGGCCGCAATCCGGGATGGCTGCCTAAGACGGTGGCCCCGCTAACGAAGATGCGAGCGTTGGCGGGAGGGATGACCAGAATGGATCCGAGGATCCCGACGAGAGTCAGGTCTGCCCCCTCGGGCGCTATCTGTGCAGCCGACAAGTCAACCTCGCCGCTTCCCAAGACAACTACAACACGTCCCTTCTTGAAGAGGCCCTCCGGGCGCACCTTCGCCTTGGAGAGAATGCCAACTCGAGTGAACTCGCTCATGACTACCTCCTTGAAACCGAAACCGCCGCCTGTGGCTCAGTCACCCATGCTACATCGTCCCAAGCGTGAAGAGGCGAGGCGCGCTCACTGCGCTGCCCCTCCGGGCCCGAGGAGATCGTTCTTACGCCGGAGAAACTCCTCCCGGTCGATCTCGCCGCGTGCGTAACGCTCTTCAAGAATATCCAGTGGGGTCTTGTACCCAGTGGTTCCCGGGCCGCCCAGCCTTCCGGGACCACCCGGCGGCGAGGGGGGACCGCCGTAGGGGCCCCCGAAGGGACCCGGCCACGGATGGTCTCGCCGGGCTAGGCCCCGAACCAGAAACACTATCCCCACAATGATCAAGGCCAGCAAAATGATCATGATGGCTCCTTTGTGAGTGGTTACCAAGACCGGAAGCAACCGGCCTCACACGCCGGTTCTTCCCATCTCTGGTCGGGAAGAACCATGTTTCGTGGCCGTGCCCGAGCGGGAGAACAACAGCGAATATCATGGGGAGGCCCAAGAGCTTATGTCCATCGTTCACGCCATCGTTCACGTGCTGGGGGGCGACCGCCGGCCCGAGGGTGACTGACGATGCCACCACAGTGGCCGGATCCGCGCGGAACCGGCCATGAACTTTCATGGCGTGATGGAAGACCCCAAGTTGAAGCCCTTGCTTCCCGGATCCGATGAGAAGTACGAAAGCGAGATGTGGTCCGCCCTGAGCACGGGCACTCTCCAGGTGAGCAGGTAGCCAAGAAGGATCTGGCCTGGCTCTACCTCCCCCGAGATCTCCATGGGACTGGAAGGCGTGGGCACCAAAATGGTGTCCTCGACGTAGAGCTTGAAATCGTCTGCGTTGTAGTGGAAAGCCATATTGCTTTAGTTATCAATGATGATCTCTCCCGAGACCACATATGAGCCTTCGTTCTGCTAGAGTCCGCCAACCGCTACCCTGACGCCATCCCTTGGAGTCACGTCCAGTCGCAAGTGACCCAGCATCGCGATCTTCGCTGGACCTGTAGGCACAGACGGACCGGTCGTAATGGGTTCGGTCTCATCCGAACCCGGCCCCGTGATGCTCTCAGGAGGAGTCGTGGTGGTGCGCAGTGAAAGCGCTGTTGTCGTCGACGAAGACGAAGGGGCTGACGTCGGAGTGGATTCACCCGTGATCCAGCTGATGTCCTCGCCCATGCCATATCGCCCCAGACCGGTAGTGTCCAGGTGCGCGCCCGCAAGCCAGCTACACGTCTCCACGTTCTCCTGTTGCGGCCCGTGTTCACTGCAGCCCCTACTCAGCCGATGCCGGCGCCGGTCCTGCCTTCTGGTCGATCAATTCCAGCGTATTCCAGATCAGCTGGGCCGCTTCGCCCCGGCTGCACTCCACCCTCGCATCCCAGCGTTCCTGCCAGCCAACCATGCTGCCCAGGAGGTCATTCGCATAGGCTCGCCGAAGGTTGGCCAGATGTGGCGGCTCCCAGTAGTACGCCCCGGGAGGCTGGGACGCGATGACCCGTAGCAGTCCCGGGTTGTACACATCCAGAGCTCGTGTGAGCATCGAGATCGCCTGGGCACGGGTTACCGGCGTGTAGGGATCAAAAGTGGTGGCGGTTTTGCCCTTGATGACTCCCGCCGCCGCAAGGGCGGCGACGTATTCGTGCGGATAAAGGTTGAGCGGGTTATCCAGGCCGAGATCGGTGATCTGCGAACCCATTTCTTCTGTGACCGGCACATTCAGGGCCTCGCAGATCATCTTGGCGAATTGCGCCCGCAACAGCGGAGCACCCGGTCGGAACTCCTGCCCGGCCTCGGTCTGGTAACCACCGGCGATGCTTTGCTCACTTACCCCCATAATCGCCGTGCGATAGCGATGAGTGCCGGTCACATCTGTGAAGGGATCGACAAACGATTCGGGCGCCGTCGCCATCATCATCTGATCCGGTGGCTCGACTCCTGGCTCCATACTGAACCAATATTTCCACCAGATAACGGTTCGGCCGTGCACGAGCGCAGCCTGATCCATCCAGGTGTGATTGTCCGAAAGTTGAGTGATCTGCCCCGTGCGCAGGTCGGCCGCCATGATCTCCGATTCCAACTCGCCCCCGCGCTCCCAGACGACCAGGCCGTCAGAGATTTCCGGCGTGAAGTTCAGAAAGAGATTGTGACTGACGTCGATCGATCCCTTGGTTTCGCTGTCATAGCCCACGATCACCGGGCGTGGCATTACCGGATGGGGTAGGAAATCCTCCCAGACCACGAAACGCCCGTCCGTTTTCGGGAGAGGCGCGTAAGCGTGAGCCGTCGCGATCTTGGTAGTCGATCCGGATGAGATCTTGTGGATAAAAATGTCCGCCGTTTTATAGATATCGCCGGCCATCTCCACTCCAGGAGCCGCCCAGGTAACCAGATCACCCGCAAGACTCACGTGGTGAGAGGCAGCGAGGGAGGGTCCAAGATCTGCTGTGGCCTCGGTATCCAAGTTGTAGAGGAAGGCTTCGCCATCCACGCCGCCGGAGTCGGCTTCCACGTAGGCAATGCCGCCTTGACCCAGATCGAACGCCTTCTGACCTCCCGAGCTTCCCCCGCCGTACGCGAGACGACCGCTGATCTTGTCCTTCGCGGCGGAGCTGATCGTGTAAACGTACAGCCCCCGGCCACCGGCCTGGCTTGGCGAGCAGCCCGCCGGCGGGTCGTATTGGGCCCACGCGATGTAATCACCCTCGATCTGGATACCACCCTGTATGTCGAGTGGCCCCTCAGCGATCAACTGGGTGGCGCCACCGGCGAGATTCACCAGGTATATCTTAGCCGGCGCGGAGATATCGGAGCCGGCGTCCCATGCGGCATAAACCAAGCGGTCTCCGTCGAGGGCCACTACTTCCTCGTTCTCCGGCGTGTCTGTGACACGGGTCTCGAAGCCGGCAGTCAAGTCCAGAAGAAAGACGTCGGAAGACCCAGAGTCGTACTTGATCCACGCAAGCTTTTCCGAATCAAAGGCAAGATCGAATTGGATCCTGACCTGCCGGGACGAGAGGTCCTTGAATTGCCAGCCGGCCACATCCATCTCGGCGAGCGCCGGCCCGGTGAAACCCAGGATCAAGACCAGGATCAAGACTGCTGCTGCTACTGCCAGAAGCGCCGCACGAATAGTTGATCTCACCTTCTTCCCTCCTTGGACCTCACAGGCTGTTCAGATACTGGCTAAGTGTTGAGCCATCGATTGGGGTGCCCACCTGGTCTTCGGTTCGCTCAAAAGTCATTCGCAGGGACTGAAGGGCGGCAAAGCCGGGCGGTGCGTTCGAGACGATCGTCAGGGACACGGGCCTACCCTCGCTGTCTGTTTCAAGGGTTAGGGCATACTCCTGGGTGTAGTTCCACGGGCGGTCCGCGGGATCGAGTTTGGCAATAGACCCCGGCGGGTTACCGAGGGTCACAATGAGAGACGTGTAGCCTTGCAGGGGCGGGAATAGTTGCTCATCCCGCATCGACGCTCTGACCGCATAGCCAGTGCCGGTCTTGGAAACCGCCATCCCGGTACCGGATGGGGCGAACTTCTGCCCGATTGAGGCCTGCATTTCTTTCACCCACCAGTGCGGATCGAGAACGTCCAATAAGAACGCCCGCACAACCGCTCGGTAGACGGCCTCGGCCCGCTCGGTGCTCCGTTCGGCCACCGGCACGCCCATTACTTTCTCGACTGCCTTTTGCAGTTCGAGTTGATCGGCGGCGACCCAATCGAATGAGGGCCGGTCGACGGTCCACAAGAAGCCATCCTCCTTCTTGAGGAGCGTTCCGGCCGAGGTCTCGTCGGGGAACGCGCCTCCCCAGCCGCCCCGCCCTGGTAGGTCGGATATCTCGAAGAGACTCCAGGATGCGTCCAGAAGCGCGGATCCATCCGGATAGGCTATTGCGAGAGGGGCGGCCTCCATCCAAGCAGCAGCTTTGGCAAGGAGCGGGCCCGGGTTGGTGGCCGGTTGCACGATGTCCATCAATGGGATGTAGTCCACTGGGACTGCGGGAGCTTCGCTTGCCCGTTCCCACCGCACCAAGATCTCGCTTATATTCTTATCGATCAAGCCGCCGACGCGAAGCTCAATTGGATGACAGTCAGCAGATGAGAGTGTGAGGGTCAGCGTAATCTCATCGGGAAGCAAGGGGTTCTCGGAGTTGCCCTCGAGCGCCGCGCTTGCCGCATTCAGTAAAACGTCCGACCCGACGAGCACACGCTTACTCGCCGCGCCCTCCAAGATGATCAGTCCGCCGGTCTCGGGCGGCAGCGCTCCCTCGGTCGGGGTGAATCCGGCTAGAAGCCGCAGAGGGTCGCCAACGCGCAGAGAGGCAAGGGCGACACTGAGGTAGTTGCCGAGTTGCTTCCAGGTCTCGTCGGAAGAGGCGAGGGCCGCCCGAATGCCGGAGATGTCGGCGGCAAGGCCGGGGCGGCCCGTTCCGGGGATGCTGAAGTTCTCCGTGTCGAGATAGTAGGTATCTCCGCTCCAAATAAGCGGGAAAGGGACAATGGGCTCATACAAATCCTGAGCAGATTCCATGCGGCCTATCTGGCCTCCGGCAGCATAGGTGTAAATGAACAGCTCCTCCTCGGGCGCAGATGCGTCAGCGGGCTTTGCCGTCATGTACGTGATGGCTTCGCTCGTCCCCGCTTCCACCCAGCGCAGGGCGGCAGCCACAGCATCTGAGGCAGTCGAAACGGCAGTGCTCGACACGAGAGAGGTTGGCCCGGAGTTGGAGGGGCCGGGGACCTGGGAGGTAGTGGTGGATGCAGTTCCGGGTGATTCACACCCAGCAAGCCCAACGCCGGCAATGATCACCGCGACAACTGCTACGAGGCAGACAATAAACGGTCGGAGCGCCATTCGACGACCCCCGGACTTACTTCGGTGGCAGTGAGCTCACAAATGTCCGCGCCTTCAGTAGCCATTCCTCGAGCTTCTCGCCGGCGAATCCGGGAGGATCTACCTGCACCCAGCCGGCCATGGGCTTGCGGGTCATATCGAAGGGGGACACGGCCGAGTCCTGCAGGGCCGCATCAGCATCGGCAGCTCCAAGTCGCAGAATCAGGCGATTGCGGTGGACGCCCGCCAACATGTTTCCATTGATGAGGTAGCCGGTGCCTCCGAACATCTTCCTCCGCACGGCGCCCCAGAGCCCCACGATATCTGCGACACGCTGGTCGAGCTCCTCGTCGTAAGCCACCGTTACCCCCTCTCCGCAGAATTCTTTGCTTCATTGCCCCGGCCGGTGCCGGGCCGCGCCTCAATGCGTCCACTCGCGCCAAGCGGCGCTTCATTGCGTCTCTCCGCGCCGAACGGTCGAACAGGCGCGCTGGTTTCCTCTCGGTGCTGCCCTATGCGACGCCCCACCATGAGCGAGAATGGGATGGACAGAAGAGCGACAAGAGCCCCGCCGTAGAAGGGCCACTTGAAGGCCATGGCGGCACCATCCTTGAAGATGAGGCCGATCTTCTCCTGCAGTTGCTGCTGCAACTTCGCCTGGGTGGAACCCGCGGGCGCCTGCGGCACTCCTGCCAGGGGATTCAAGACCCCACCCGCCGCGCCCGAGGCCGATCCGCCGCCGCTCTGAGCCGCCGCCTTGTCCAGGGCGGCGATAATCTGCTCGCGAGCAGTGGCGGAAATCTGACTCTGGCTGCTTACGTATGCCTTGGCCTCGGTGGCCGCCGAAGTGATGTTGCTGGTGATGGTATGGCTGAAGATAGCCACCAAAATAGCCACGCCCAACACGAGGCCAAATTGCCGGCCAGTATTGAGCACACCCGATCCGATCCCTCTGGCTTGCTCTGGTAGCGAACCCATCCCCGCGGCCGTGAGCGCCGGCATGGTGAAGGTGAAGCCGGCCCCCATGATCACGATGCGCCAGGCAATGTCACCGAGACTGGCATCGGGTCCTAGGCGAGCAAGTAGCACCAGGGACGCGCCGAAGAGGATGCCCCCGATGGCCGCCAGAACCCTGGGGCTGAGCTTGTCGAGCTTGCTCCCGATAACGGGCCCCAGAATGAGTCCCACCGCCGGCATGGGCGTGATCGAGATGGCCGCCCTTACCTCGGAATACCCGAGCACGTTGACCATGAAGATGACGATCAAGAGGAGTGCTCCGCCCACCGCGATACCGATAAACGACATCGACGCAGTGGCCGACGTGAACGACCGGATGCGGAAGAGCTTCAGATTGAGCATGGGCGAAGGTGCCCGCGACTCCCAGAATCCAAACAGGACCAGCAGCGCCACCGCCCCGATCAGCAGGCCGAGAACCCGCCCTGAGGCCCATCCCCAGCCGTTCCCCTGGATGAGCCCGAGAGTCAGTGCGAAAAACGCAAGCCCCGACAGCGCGATCCCAAGCAGATCTATGCCACTTGAGCCCAAGTCCTGCCGATGCTCCGGCACGAACACAAGAGCTCCGGCGATGGTAATGATGCCCAAGGGGACATTGACGTAGAAGATCCAGTGCCAGGAGGCATACTGGGTCAGAATCCCGCCGAGAGTCGGCCCGACGGCAGCGGCCACGGAGCCCATCACTCCCCAAAAGGCTGTAGCCATGCCGTGCTGGTGCCGGGGAAATGCGCTCATGAGAATGGTCAGCGACACCGGGATCATGGCGGCGGCCCCAATCGATTGTCCCACCCGGAAAGCAATCAGCCATCCGATATTCGGAGCAAGACCGCACGCCAGCGAAAAG
>JAMDEO010000058.1 GCA_023483915.1 Actinomycetota bacterium | reverse complement strand
TCCATGGATCGTTCGATAGAGATAGCGACCGGGGAGGCGCCCTCGCACTCCAGGGTCAGGCGGGCGTCCGCTTCCATCTCGGCGAACAACGTATTGATACGATCGAGGTCGGCGGCTTCTGTCTGGGAAGTGTAGGGTCGGGTGTAGTTGTGCTTAAGATCCGCGTACATCATGCCGAAGGCGCAGAACACCGGGGCTATCCTGGGCGAGATGAAATCCTTCATGCCCGCCTCGCGGGCAAGCCGGGCGACATGCACCGGAGCGGCGCCGCCCGCGGCGATGAGGGTGAAGTCCCGAGGGTCGCAGCCTCGCTGGCTGAACATAACGTCGATAGCCCCAGCCATCTTGGCGTTCACCACATCGTGGATCGCCGCGGCAGCCTGGGAAACAGTCAGACCCAGGGGGTCGGCCACCTTGGCCTTGATGGCCGCTTCGGCGAGTTCCTTCCGAAGTGGACGGTCGCCCCCCAGGAAGTACCCAGGATTGAGGTAGCCGAGCACCAAATTGGCATCGGTGACCGTGGGCTCCGTCCCGCCCAGGCCATAACAGGCTGGGCCCGGCACGGCACCAGCGCTCGCCGGACCCACTTGAAGGCGATTGCTCATATCTATCCAAGCGATGCTGCCGCCCCCGGCCCCGACGGCGCTCACGTCCACAGTCGGCAGGGCGTACTTCTTGCCGTCGATAATCTTCTTCTGGGTGACGTTCACCTGGCCGTCGGGGATGATGGAGATGTCGAAACTGGTCCCCCCCATATCCGCCGTCACCAGGTCGATGACGCCTCGCGCGCGACCCAGGCCAACCCCCAGGGCCGGCCCGGCAGCCGGGCCGGATACCAGCAGGGCCGCCGGGTTCTCGCACACCACTTCACCGGTGGCCACCCCGCCGTTGCTCTGCATGAAGGCCAAGGCCCCGGCGAAGCTGTTCACGGCGAGCAGCGCGCTGATGCCGTTCACGAACTCGGTTATCTTCGGAGCGACATAGGCGCTGAACACGGTGGTGCTCCAGCGGCCGACCTCGCCGATGTCCGGAAGCACTCGGGACGAGAGGGCAACGTCAGCCTCGGGGTAGTCCTCCTTGATGATCTGCTCCACACGCAACTCGTGAGTTGGGTTCAGGTGGGAAAAGAGCAGGTTCACCGCGACGGCTTCCACGCCTTTGCGCTTGAGGTACGCGACAGAATGACGCACGTCGTCGTCGCGCAGCGGGATCAGCACCTCGCCTTTGAAGTTCAGACGCTCTTCCACTTCTGTCACCAGGTGGCGCGGGGCCAGGGGCTGCGGGTAGTCGCTGCGGAAGCTGAAGAGCTCGGCCGCGGTGGCTTTGCGATCGCCTCCGAGGTCGGACTTGGCCACGTGCAGGAAAGATAGGCGGTCGCGGTAACCCCGGGTGGTGATGACCCCGGTCTTGGCGCCGGTCCGCGTGGCTACGATGTTGGTGGCCAGGGTGGTGCCAAGGACAATGGTCCTAGTGGCGGCGAGCATGTCCGGTAGCGGCAGGCCTACCTGGGCCGCCAACCGGGAGATGCACTCCACCACGCCGATCTTGGGATCCGCGGGCGTGCTGTCGGATTTGGCCGCCCACACTTCGTGGGAGTCGCTGAGCAGGATGCCGTCGGTAAACGTGCCGCCGCAGTCGACGGCCATCCGGTAGCTGGTCATCCCGGGCACCGCAGTCGGTCGAACTTCACGCCGCAGATGGTCCCAGCGCCCGCTGGTTCGGCTGTGGTTTCCTTCCTCGGCATCTGTCTCTCCCCTTCTATTTGCAGTCCCAGAAGCCGGGACCGGTGTATTCGAGCACGGTGCGGGCTCCTTCGAAGGCCTTGGCAGAAGGTCTCGCGAACACTCCCTTGCGGCTGATCCAGGGCGATCCTGCCCGTTTGAGCGCTATCAAGGTCTCCACCATCTTCACCGCGGCTCCGTACAGATCCATGATCGGGACGCCGTCGATCTCAGTGATGCCGTTCGGATACTCGGCTTCGCACCCGGGGGCAAAACGAACGCAGGGGGCGATGAGGCCGCACCCAGGGATGATCACCTCTGCTCCGCGGGATATGAGTTCCCGGGCCACGGCCGTGAACTCCTCGATGGCCGCGTGTGCGTCGACGAGCGCCGCTTCCTGGTCGGCGGACGGCAGATAGCCCGGAAGAACGCCCACGCAGCGGTCCTTGAGCCCGTACTGCGCAACCCGGTCTTCAAAGTCGGGGACACCCAGCGGTGAGGGACAGAACAGGCCGAACTTGCGACCCATGGTCAGCGCCAGCAGCATCGACGATTCGCCGAAGCCGGCTACGGGAATGTCTACCGCCTGCCTGGCGGCGAGGAGGCTGGGGTCGTGGTAGCAGTTTATGACAACGCCGTCGAACCCGTCGCGCTCCGCCTGCATGATCATGTACAGGATCTCGCTATCTCCGAGAGTGTGGAAGTAGTTGTACGGCTGGGTCTCGAGGTCGGTCAGCCCCCGGCGGGGGAAGCGAAAGGTGAGCTCTGTGTCGGGCTGCATGGCCGGTCCGAAACTACGCTTCCACATGTCGACCGCTATAGTCTTGAAGATATGGGCCATCTCGCTGTCTTCTTCAGTGGCCGCGACGTTGGCAACGAGGATCTGGGTCATACGAACACCTCCGTGACGCTGACTTCCATCGGCATCTTCGCCTCCCCATGATAGACAGGGACAAACTATTTGTCAATGACTGTAGTTCTCAACAATAGTTGTAAAGTTCAGTCTTGGTCTATATATACTCCCGCGAACGGGATCGTAGCCGATTGGCACGGTCCGCCAGGCAAGAGAGCTGCGGCAACATGGCTACTCGAGGTCCAGAGGTAGCTCCGGCTCCCCTGCGGCTGCCTCTCCGATTGACTCCTCGTACTTCGCCAGTTCGCTGTCGATATCGACCCGGCCGCTCAACCCCTCTCGAATGGCGAGAAGCAGCCACAGGTGGGTCCGGAAGAGATCGGGTCGTGTGTACCTGTCATCCCAAGAGGCCCGCAGCTGCGTGTTGTCGAAGGCCCCCAGTAGGCTATAGGCAAGTAACTCCGTCGAGACGGCCGAAGAGAACCCCGACGGCCGAACGGCATCCAGGTCGGCGACTATCGGCTGGACGATCTTTCCATACGACTCGGCTACCAACTTGCGCACGTCGCCTGTCTGCTTTTCTTCGCTATGGGTCAGATTCACCACTTCAGAGCCAATGGCGTGAAGGGCGAAATCCGAGGCGAGCCGCGCCAGGTTCCTTTGCGCCAGATCATGTTTATCGGCCAGCCTCGGTTCCACCAACTTCAAGTTCAACTCGACAAGGTTCAAAAAGCACTCGGCGAGAAGCTGGTGCTTGCTGGTGAAATGGTTATAGAACACGTGAGGGGTGGTCCCTATCTTCTTGATGATCGTGGCTACATGGGTGGCCTCGTAGCCCTGAGTCGCGAATTCATGGGTAGCGACCTTTACGATTTCAGCGTGGATCCGCTCATGCTCCCGAGCGACTAGGTCAACGCCGGGTTCACTACTTTGCGCTGCGTCCAGCTGCAGCTCACTCTTGATCTGCTCGAGCGACAGACCGGCTTGCTTGAGTTCGGTTATTTGGCGCAGGAGCTCGACGTACAACTCGGAATACAGGGAACGACTAGCCGCAAGCTTGGCCGGCCGGGGCAGGAGCCCCTCGCGGATGTAGTAGTGGATGGTGCTCCGATTGACGCCCGTCGCACGCTCTAGACCTGAGATAGTCAGGGTCTGGATGTCGCCTCCTATACCTCATTGGATACCGCATTCGGGATCCGTCGGCGCAGGCAACGCTGTTCTCGCGCGTGTGCTGGCACGGATCCACGAAACCCATGGTAGCGCAAAGGCTCAGGCGATCCCCAACGCCACCCGGTGGGCGGCCTCCGTTGCGTTCGCGACCTTGCCCACAGAGCTGCAGTCGCCGACCTCAAAGACCTGAAAGTCCGAAGCGGCCTCTTTCAGCAAGGCAACCGTCTCGGAGCACTTCTTCATGCCGACAGAGCAGCACACGGTGTCCGCCTCGATAACCTGCTCGTCACCGATGCTGTCGATGACCTTGACCGCCCCGGGGAGAATCTCCGTGCATCGGTGCCCGAGAAGCTGCTGGACGTGGAGCTTCTTCATCTCGTCGAGGAGCGCGGCGCGAGGCATGGCGAAAACTTCTGGGGCGATTCTCTCCAGCATCTCGACGATCGTCACCTCGTGGCCGGTCGCCGCCAGGTGCAGGCCCGTCTCACAGCCGACGAGACCTCCGCCTATGATGACCACCCGTTTGCCCACCTTGTCCAGATTGCTGTAAAGCGTCAACGCGTCAACCGCGAGCTCTATGCCGAGGATGGGGGGCAGCAACGGAGACGAACCGACGGCGAGAAGGACGACCTCGGGCTTGAAGTCTCTCACGAACTGGGGAGTCACCTCCGTGCCCAGCAACAAGGTGATCCCCTTCGCTGCGACCTCGCGAACGAGGACATCCTTGAAATCGCGCAGATCGGTCTTGAAGAAGTCGTGATCGGTGAACTTCAGGATGCCGCCCAGAACGCCAGACTTCTCGGCCAGGGTGACCCGGTGCCCTTTGTCGCTCGCGGTGATGGCCGCCTGCATGCCCGCCACGCCGCCCCCCACCACGAGCACTCTGCGGCTGCCGCCGGGGACCGGGAAGTCCTTCGGGTTTATGTGGAAATTCGAGATCGGGTTTATGGCGCATTGGCCGACGACCTCGAGCATCCTGGGCAGCACATAGGACTGGAACTCCCCGGGGGGTAGGTCGGTATCGTCTTCGCGATACGCCCCTGGGTAGCAGTGGAAGCAGCGCACGCAGCGCCGGATCAGGTCCTCCCGGCCGCTGTCCGCCTTGTTGGGGAACTCCGGGTCGGCGAACGCTTGGCGGCCGAGAACCACGAGGTCGGCTTCGCCTGAGGCAATGATATCTTCGGCCAACTCGGGGCCGTTGATCCCCCCGATGACAGCGACTTTCGAGTGAGTGGTGGCCTTCTTGATCGCCTCCGCGAAGCGAGCGTTGTATCCGTGGGCTTCGTACATGCTCGTGAAGCAGTGGGTCCTGTAGCCCAGCCACTTGAGACCGTTGGAGACGTGGATGATGTCCACTTTGCCGTCGATGATCTTGCAGAACTCCACGCAGTCGTCGATAGTCATCCCCCCCGGCAGCCCGTCCTCGGCGCTGAAGCGGAGTTCGAGGATCATGTCCTCGCCGCCGGCGTCGCGCAAAGCTTTCAAGACGTTCATGGGGAAGCGCGCTCGGTTCTCCATGCTCCCGCCGTATTCGTCGGTCCTCGTGTTGAAGCGGGGCGAGATGAACTGCTGGAAGAGGAACCCATGCCCGCCATGCAGGAGAATGCCGTCGAAGCCTGCCGCCATCATGAAGCGGGTCGCCCGGGCGATATCATCCGTGATCTTATCCATCATCGCTTCATCCATGGCAAGGACCTCGACCCCGTCTTCCCTTGTGAACGCGACTGGACCGACCGGGTGATATGGCGGTTTCACCTCGGCATAGGAGACGTCGTGGCCGAACTCCACCATGGCGATGGCGCCGTGCTTCTTGATGCTGTTGGCGTATTCCTTGAACCCCTCGAAGTAGCGCCCCTCATACTCGGAATAATCCACGGGGACGTTGATGAGGCAGTCGCCCTCTTCGGTGTTGACGGCCATCTCCCCGGTGGTGACGGCGGCGGCGCCTCCTTTCGCCCGGCGCTCCACCATCGAGAAGACGCCTTCCTCGAATCCCGGGAGGAAGGCGGCGGCCGCGAACATGGTCGGGCCGGTGACGATACGATTGCGATAGACGTGATTGCGGATCGTGAGGGGGCTGAAGAGATGAGGATACTTGTGCATTGCTGAACTCCTGCGGCCTAGTGTTGTGGTGGCGTGACCGGCACCAGCAGATGACTGTCGTACCGACCGCCGGTGTGGATGACGTGCGTCCCGGAATTCATCAGCTCGGGCTGTGTCATACCGGGGAATGGCATCGGCGACAGGTTATAGCCGGCGACCACCAAGCGCAATTGCTCTCCGGCCCGCCAACGCGTGCCGATTGGGCGCAGCCCGATCTCCACCGGCACGATCTCCCCGGGACCGAGCATCTCATCGTGATCGTGCGTGAGGTAAGGCTGTTCCTCGGTGGATCGCTCCGGGTCAAGGGCCCGGCGGGATACCCGCAGACGACCATCGCCTCCCGTGAAGAAGAGCAGGCTTAGCTGCTTGACTCCGCCCCGAAAGGCAAGGGGAAGCACTTTGCGCAGGATCGGGTTGGGTACTCGGATGGTGGGCGAGAAGAGCAGCCGGCCACGGCGGCTCAGTTTCTGGATCTTGATGAAGAGATCCATGTCGTTCGCGCCTTGGGCCTCCACCCACAGACGCAGCTTGAGGTGCCCGCAGAGCTCGGTGTCATGATCGAAGGTCAGCGTGAAGTGGGCCCGGCCCTTCTCGTCCGCAGCGTAGCGGGCCGAGCGTTCCTCTGCGGGCGGGTCGTAGCTCAGTCTTCCCCCGACCGCGGCTCCGCCCGCCGCGAGGTACAGCCGCCGATACTCGGTCCGTGCTGGCGGAAACTCGCTCTCCGGGCGGTCGACCTCATCTTTGCCACCGGGATCTAGGATAGAGAGGCGGACGGGGGGAGTGCTTTCCCATCCGTTCTCAAGACCGCGCAGGTAACGGTCGAAGAAGCGGCGCAGATCATCCTGGTAGGCATAGAAGTCGGGCCATTCGTGCGCGTTGTGCACCCGCAGCCACTTCTCAGACGAGACAAGGTCCTCGAACGCCTGGAAGGTACCTACCGTATGAATCGGATTGGTCCAGCTCCCCACCACATAGGCGGGCACCTCGATCCGCTCCGGACGCGCCCGCTTGTCGGTCCAGTACTCGTTCATGAAAGGGTACCGGCGCACCATGGCGGGGACGTCCTCCACCCGGCCAAGTCCGCACATGCGATCGGTGATCGAATCGCAGAATCCGACGTCAGGAATGCCGCCCCGGTAGACATCCAGGCAATACATGTCCATATGACCTTCCCACGGCGCAATCGCAGCCAGATGGGGGGGCCGTTGGGCGGCGATGAACCACTGGACGATCGCCAGCCAGGAGTTGCCGGCCATCCCCACCTTGCCGTTGCTCCAGTGCTGGGCTGCCACCCACTCAATAAGGTCGTAGCCGTCCTGCGCTTCTTGGGTTCCCCAGAAGTAGATGTCTCCTTCGGACATGTACGCCCCCCGTGAGTCGGGGTTGACGATCGCGTAGCCATGGGCGCACCAGTAGGCGGGGTCAGGACCTTCGAACTTCTCGAGCCCAGAGCAGGCGGCCTTAGGCACGCCGGCCCGGAAAGGAATGTCGTCCAGCAGGGTATTGCCCATTTCCTTGCCGTAGGGGCTCCAAGCGACGATCGCTGGGAGATCACGGCCGTCCACCGGCCGGAAGACGTCGGTGTAGATGGTAATTCCATCGCGTAGTTGCACGGCGACGTCCCGCTCAAAGAGGACGTCACAGGTGAGGGCACGATGTCCGGGCTTCACTACCGTTCCCGCCTTGAGTGTGGTAGTCCCCGGCCGGAACCCCGGATAGCGACCAACTGGATCGGTCACCGGCCGGGCTTTGCGATAGAGTACCTCGACACGCTCTCCTGCGCCCGCCTGGGCGCCGTTCTGCTGGCTTTTCACGTCCATGCCAATTCCTCCAATGCAGTCGGCGTCAGTTACTGTTTCCAGCTGCCCACCGGGATGGGCCTCTTGGGCGTATGCGGTTTGATCGCGCCGGTCCTGACAACGGCCTGGCACCGGCCGCTGCACACGTCCAAGCACTTGCCGCATCTATCGCACGCGTCCTGGTCGACGACGTGGATCTTTCCCCTGCCGCCTTCGATCGCCTCCTCGGGGCACACATCGACGCAGGCCCCACAGCCGTCGCACCTGTCTGGCAGGATATGGAAGGTGACGTACTGCCGGCACACGAGGGCACGGCAGAGCCGGCGCTTCATGTGCGCCTCGTACTCCTCGGGAAACTTCTCCAAAGCGGACAGTAGTAGGTTCGGAGCAGTTCTGCCGAAGGCGCAGGCCGCCCCGGCCCTCATTGCCCGACCGATCTCGCGTATCAACTCGACGTCGGTCCCCTTGCTTCTGCCGTTCGTCGCATCCGCGACGACCTCGCGCAGTTGATAGGAGCCTTCTCTCCCGAGCGCGCACGTCCCGCACAGGTCGTAGCAGGATACTTCCATGCACCGCCGTACCCGGTCGACGACGCAGTCCTTATCGCCGAGAACGATGATGGCGCCCGACCCGATGGCCCCACCAGCCTGCTTGACCTGATCGAAATCGAGGGGCTGGTCGAGCTCGTCCGGCCGGTAGCACACGCCTCTGGCTCCGCCTACCATGATGGCCAGAGCCGTCTGTCCATCAGCGACTCCCCCACCCACCTGCTCGATGGCCTCGCGCAGCGTAATTCCGAGGGGAAGCTCAGCGATGCCTGGCCGCCGCACCTCGCCAAGGACCTGGAATAGCTTCGCCCCTGGGCTCTGCGGAACCCCGGTCCGGCGATAGGCCTCCGCTCCTCCCGCCAGCACCCTGCTGACATTGAGTAGGGTCTCGGCGGTCAGCACCACGGTCGGCACATCCTCGTAGCCCTTCATGTTCCGCCGGAAAGGCCCCCTTACTATCTGCAGGTCGATGCCATCGACCTCCGACACAGCCTGACGAAGCGCCCGAGTAGCGGCCACCACTGTGCCCGCTGCCTCGGTATCCGATTCGGCCACGTGGAACACGGTCCGCTGGCTCCCGGTCGCGAACGCTGCGAGATATGCCCCTTCGACCACGGCGTCGGCCTGGGAGTCGAGAAGGAGGCGGGCAATACGGACCCCCGGCTCGATATCCACGCAGTCGCAGACCACCCTTCTGCTCTCTCCTGTCGTTCGCGCGTGAGCGGCCAGTCTTTCCCCTGTGGACAGGTTCTCGTAGTCGCGGTCCCGAAGCCACGCTCGTACCAGTTCCTGGATAGCCTCGTCCCCGCCGATGCTCATCGCTCGTCGCAGGGCCTCGCCGACTTGATCTGCTCGCGTCTCCATCTCTCGCCTACGCTCCCGCCGCCTGCCGCTTCGTCGCCTCATACTCGCCCCAGAA
>JAMDEO010000229.1:1173-37059 GCA_023483915.1 Actinomycetota bacterium | reverse complement strand
AATGCAGGTTGAGGTAGTAGACCCGCGGTTTGGTCTCTTCGTCGGGGCCGACCTTCTCGGCTTTGGCGATCAGGTCTTTCAGGTCTTCTTCCTCGCCGAACTTGATGGCGCCCGTCGGGCAGGCGTCGGTGCAGCGGGTCTCGGTCCAGCCCTGATCTAGGAGATGGGCACAACCGGTGCATTTTTGGGCGAGCTGCAGTTCCTCATTCCAGTAGATGGCGCCGTAGGGGCAGGCGTCGACGAGCCCTTTATTACCTTTGGCTTTTCCCGGATCGATGATGACCAGGCCGTCGGGACGGGTGTAGACGGCGTCCCGAGCTGCGGCCGCACAGGGAGCGCTCTCGCAGTGACGGCAGATGTCCAGCATGTACCTGACCCGCACCTTCGGCACCGTACCCTGCACGACGTCGGTCACCTTCATCCAGAACTGGCCGGTGTCCGGCTGGGGCGCCGCTATGGGATGCCAGTCGTTGTCACAGTGCTCGTCCTTACAGGCTACCTGGCAGTTGTAGCAGCCGTTGCACTTGTCGATGTCGATCACAAACGCTTTCATCTTAGGCCAGCATCCTTTCATAGGCGAGCCCGCAAGCTTGGTGATAAGGGCGCTCGAAAGGTTCCGGGTATCGCTGACGGAGCTCATCAAGATTGGCACGCTCGATCCCCACCAGGAAGGCACCCGTCACCATGCCGGCCGCATTCTTGGAGGTGGTGTTTCTCGGCGTGATGGTGTTTACTGCGCCGCCCCGGTCCAGCTCCCCTGTCACTATCGGATCCCAGCGGGCTCCGTGGTCCACGTATATGACTCCAGGCATGATGCGTTCCGTCACATAAGCCCCGAAGAGTACGGCGCCCCGCTCGTTGTAGACCTTTATGACATCGCCTTGAGCGATGCCGTGCTTCTCCGCGTCGACAGGGTGGATCCAAGCCGGCTGGTAGCCATAACCATCCGGCCCCACTATTTTGCAGGTCCCGATCTCTCGGAGCCATTGCATATCGTCGTGTTGCGAGTGCACTCGCCAGCGGGGGTGATTCGACACGACCAGGTAAGGGAACAGCTTGGCTCGGTCGCCGGATATCCTCTCGTCGTGGCTGGGACCCCGCTCGATCCACTTGGGGATAGGTGGCCGCTCCTCATCACCGGGGAAGTGCTGGGCGAGCCGCTGGGAATAGAATTCCAGCTTGCCGGTGGGGGTGGAGAGACGGTTACACTCTGGGTCGTCGGCAAAGGCCCGGAGCGCGACCGCATGCTTGTGCCAGTTGGGGTCATTCGGGACCACGAAGTGGCCCTTCTCCCGGAATTCCTCCCAGCTCACCAGGTGGTCGACGCCAGATGTATCGAAACCGAGCTTGATCCAGTCCTCCACCGACTTGCCGCCTGTGTACTCCTCGAGCAGGCCCAGCTTCTCGGCAACGGCGCACACGACTTCGTAATCGCTCTTGGACTCACCCTGGGGCTCAACACATTTGGCGTCGTAGAACAGGGTGCCGAACTCAGCGGTGAAGTTGTCGATGCCGATATCGTCAAGCTCGAATTTCGTGGCCGACGGCAGGATGATGTCCGCGAACTGGCAGTCATTCTCGATCCAGGGGTGCTGGGCGATCATGAATTCGATCTTGGGATTCTGGTAGGCCTTGGCCGTGTAGTTCGAATCGTTCCAACAGGTCAGGAGAGCCGGGGTATCAGTCCAGATCATGTGCACCTCGGAGCAGCCCTTCCGGGGGTACTCGTATTTCACGAACTGATCGTCGGTAACCTCCCTGCACCACGTAGTCCCGTACCAACTGATCGGGTTGTCGACCGTCGCTTCATTGATCGCCCGGTGGACCAGGCTCTTGGTGATGAGCTGCGTATGGCCGTCCAAGCCGGGTGCATAACCGCGGTTGGCATGAATGGTGTCCGGATACAGGAGATGGCGCGGCACGGGCACCGATCCGCCGAAGGCCCATCTCGGATGCCAGCCGTTTCCGAAGAGACCCCATTCGATCGTGCTCCACATGGTGCGGCCCGGTTTGCCCAGTCCCTGCATGCCTAAAAGGCAGACCTCCATGCGCATGTTCTCAGTCGCGTAAGGACCACGGGCCATGTTGCCGCCATTAGCGTGCACCGTAGTCGTCGGGACGGCAGCCCACGCGCGAGCGAGGGCTTTGATGATGCGGGACGGGACGCCGGTCTTCTCCTGTGCCCACTTGGGTGTCTTGGGAACACCGTCCTCCTGCCCCACAACGTATGCCCCAAATTCCTCAAAGCCGACAACATGGCTGTCAACGTATTCTTTGTCGTAGGTCCCTTCGGTGATCCACTGGTAGGCGATAGCCAGATAAAGAGCGGCATCGGTCCCCGGCAAGATGGGGATCCACTTATCGGCGTGCACGGCCGTGCCATAGTTGACATCAGGACAGATGTAGATCTGCTTGATGCCGAGCTCCTTGAACCAGTAGCAGAGCTGGCTGACCGTCTGGCCGCCCCAGCCCCAGGGGGTGGTCTCTGGGTCGCAGCCGGCGAACACGAGCATGCCGGTGTTCTCGGCAATATCCGGGATGATGTTCGATTGGTAGCGTCCCTTGCCTACCGGCTCGCATCCCCATACATGCTTGGCGCCCCAGTACCAGCCTTCCCAGCTGTCGGGGTTACGGGCTTGGTAGGTGTAGCCTCCGAGCAAGCTCAGCAGTCGATGGGCGCAGCCATGAGCAGCGTGAACCACCTTACTCTCCCCATGCCCGTCAGCCTGCAGCAGGATCGCGGTCGGTCCGTAGGTGCTCACGACCCGGCGGATTTCGGCCGCGATGAGATCCGTCGCTTCATCCCAGCTGATGCGCTCGTACTTGCTGATGCCACGATTCTGCGGGTTGCGCTCACCCTTCGGATCCCAATCCACGCGCTTGAGCGGGAACATGACCCGGTTGGGAGAGCGGACGCGGTTCTTATAAGCGAGGGTGAAGGGAGGGATGAGGCTCTTCGTGCTGGCCGTGAAGGTCTTCCCTCGGGCCTCAATGGTCCACGGCTTGCGATCGTAGCTGCGATCAAAATGTAAGGGCCGGATACGGATGATCTTGCCATCGGCGACGTCGACCTCGACGCAGTTCCCGTCTTCGGTGACGCCGGAGAAGCTCAATCCCTTGACAACCGTCTTCTGTCCATTCGCTCCCTGCCTGTCAACCGCGGCCTTCAACGGGTTTCCTCCCCCTTGTGCAGCACCCTTTCAAAGGTCTGACCGGAACCACGGTCGAACGGACGGCTGAAGGCCTCGGGATACTGTTTCCTTAGCGCATCCAGATCGGTCCGTTCCACTTCCGCCAGGAAGCCGCTCGTTACCATTCCCGCGCAGTTCTTGGAAGTCGTTTTGTGCGGGCAGATGGTGTTGATGGCGCCGCCCCGGTCTAATTCCCCCGGCACGATGGGGTCGTAGCGGGCCCCATGATCGATGTAGACGACACCGGGCATGATGCGCTCCGTAATATAGGCGCCGCCGAGGACCTTGCCTCGTTCGTTGAAAATGGTCACCACATCGCCGTTCTTGATGCCGCGTTTCTCCGCTTCGGAGGGATGGAGCCAGACCGGTTCGTACGGGTATCCATCGGCTCCCCTGACCTTCCCGGTCTCGATCTCGTGGAACCAGTTCACGTCGTCCATCTGGGCATGCACGCGCCAGCGCGGATGGTTGGAGATGACCAGCAGAGTGTAGGTCCTCGCCCGCTCGCTGGATAGCCTCTCGTCGTGGAACTCGCTTTTCTCCACCCAGTGCGGCACCGGCGGCCGCTCCATGTCATCGGGGAAGTTCTCCGCCAGCCGCTGCGAGTAGAACTCGAGCTTGCCGCTTGGAGTAGTCATCGGGTATTTCTCCGGGTCCTCATAGAACTCGATCATCCCGTGCGGGATCTTCTCCCAATCCGGATCGGTCGGGATGACGTAGTACTTCTTGTCCTGGATCTCTTCCCAGGAGCAGAGACCCGCTTTCTCCATCCCGGAACCATCGAAGCCGACCTTGATCCAGTCATCCACCGATCTTCCTTGCGTGTATTCCTCTTTGAGGCCCAGCCGGTCGGCGATGGCAACGACGACCTCATAGTCGCTCATGGTCTCGCCGCGCGGCTCGATGGCCTGCTCTTCGAGGTACACACAGTTGTACTGGACCGGCCAGTGATCCGCGCCGATGTCGCTCGTCTCGAACTTGGTGTTGGAGGGCAAGATGATGTCGGCGAAGAGGCAATCGTTCTCCATCCATGGGTGCTGGACGAGGATGCACTCGATCTTGGGGTTGCGCATGGACCGGTGGAACGCGTTCCCGTCGTTCCAGCAAGTGGTGAAGCACGGTGTGTCGCTCCACATCATGTGGATCTCGTTCTTGCCCGGCAGCGGGTAGACGTAGTGTTTGAACTGATCATCTACGGGATCCATCTGGTCGGCACTGCCGTAGATGTCGTACGAGCCCGTATCGATGACGTCATGCAGAAGGGGTTTGGGGATTAAGGATTCTTGCTTCCACATGAACGGGATATAGCCGCGATAAGCTGCGCCGACGTGGGGCCGCACGATCGAAGCCGGCGTCTGCATCCCCACCACTCCTGGTCGGCCGGATCGAACCCGGTTATAGCTTCCCAGCATGGTGCCTTCGACAAAGTTGAGCTGGTTCACCCCCGGCTTCCCAAGTCCCTGCATGCCTAAAAGACAGACCTCCATGCGCGCGGGCTCGCTTGAATATGGGCCTCTGATCATGGGACCGCCCTGGCCGTGAGCCACGGTGGTGCGCTTTGAGCCCCATTGTTTGGCCAGAGCCTTGATGGTGCGGGAAGGTACCCCGCACTTCTCCGAAGCCCACTTGGGGGTCTTGGGAACGCCGTCTTCTTTGCCCAGCACGTAGTCGGCGAACTTCTCGAAGCCGACCACGTGGGTCTCGACATACTCCTTGTCGTAGGTGTCGTTGACGATCCATTGATAGGCAAGGGCGAGTTGCAGGGCCACGTCGGTGTTGGGGAGGATGGGGATCCACTTGTCGGCGTGCACGGCGGCGGCGTAGTTGAGGTCGGGGCTGATGTATATCTGCTTGATGCCCAGATCGGTGTACCAATAGCTCAGGAGGCTGGGAAGGGTACCGCCGCCGAAACCCCAGGGCGTGGTTTCCTGGTCGCAGCCCTGGCAGATGAGCATCTCCGTGTTCTTGGCCACGTCGTTGTACATGTTCGAAGCGTATTCGAAGTTCAAACCCACCGGCTCGTTGCCCCACACATGCTTCGCCCCCCAGTACCAGCCTTCCCAGCTATCTGGGTTGCGGATCTGTTGGGTGTAACCCCCGAGGAGATTCATGAGGTACGTGGAGCAGCCGTGGGGGGCGTGTATCACTTTGCCTTCCGAATGGCCTTCCGCCTGCAGGAGCACGCCCTCGGGCCCGTAGGTGTCAACCACTCTTCTGATCTCGGCGGCTACGATATCCAGGGCCTCGTCCCAGGAGATCCGCTCGTACTTGCTGATCCCCCGGTTCTGTGGGTTGCGTCCGCCCGGCCCCGTCGAGCCTGGGGCCCCTGCTGGGTCCCAATCCACTCGCTTAAGCGGATAAAGGATGCGGTTGGGCGAGTAGACTCTTTTCTTGTAGGCAAGACCATGAGGGGGCACGGGCGCCTTGAGCGGCGGCTCGAAGGTCTTGCCCCGCGCCTCATACTTCCAGGGGTTGAAGTCCTCCGGTTCATACTTCCAGTCCCAGTGCAGCGGCCGGATGCGAACGATCTTGTTGTCCTTCACATCGACGCAAGTGGGGGTGGAATTGTCGCCAAAGCCACTGAAGCAAGCGCCCTTGATGACAGTCTTTTCACTAGCGTTCTCTCTCGATCGTGCGTCGCTGTCGCTGCTCATCCTGGGTCCCCCTACCAACGATGAATCCATAGTGCCTTGTGCTTCTCGAAAGAGTCCTTCGCCTGATCGGCCGCCCGGCCGAACCGCAGCCGACCCCCCGTCCTGCTGCTACTCCCCCTCTCTCAGCTCCGGCCGGTCGGGCATCTACCCCTGCGCGCTTGCCGCGTCTCCGTGCTGCATCCTTCTTCTGCTATGCACGGTGGCGATTCTGTCGGTGCTAGTTTTCCGAATCGGGTGTTTCGTATTCTGTGCATATAACAGACGTTAGGTACCGTGTCAACGGTGCTTACCCAGTGAACCCTAGGTACCGCGACAGACTGTCCCCAGCTTCCTTTGTCAGTTGGGCGTAACGCGGCCGCACCTTCGGAGCGAAACGCTCACTGGGTGCGATGATGGCGATGGATGCCAGCGGCGACCCGTCATGGGCTAGGACGGGAGCCGCCACCGAGCATAGGCCTCGGTTCTGCTCCTCTAAATCGAAAGCCACGCCGTCCCGCCGGACCTTTTTCAGCTCAGCCCTCAGCGCTTCGGGATCCGTTATGGTGGCATCGGTGAGCTTCTCATACGGACGCGCCAACAGCCTCTCTCGCTCAGTCTGAGACTTGAAGGCAGCCATCACCTTGGCACACGCGTTCGCCAGGTTGTCCACCACCAGCCACAAGGGAGGATGCGGAGGCTTGAAGAAATGGGGTGTAGGGACCTGATCGACAACGACGATCGCGTCGTATATCTCCAGGGCGAGGACTGCGCTCTCCTCAGTTTTCTCCACCAACTCGGCGAGATACGGCCTCGCGATCCTGGTCAGTTCGGCCCGGGAATAGATCAGTGACACGCAAGGAACCACCGACGGACCGACATGGTAGAGCCCGGTGTCTTGACTAAGTACTATGAAGCCTTCGTATTCGAGAGTCCTTGCCAGACGATAGGTCATGGTCTTGGAAAGCCCAAGCGTGCGCCTCATGTCTTGCAGGCTCCATGCCGGATGTTCTGCGGAAAAGAGAGAGAACAATCGCAGAGCCTTGGAAACAGATCCGATGAGTACTCCGTCGTCCACGTCGAGCCGAGACGTCGGCGCTTCCTCGACGGCAGCTTGTGATTCCTGTTTGCGAACTCGTCCGGCCATTCACGCCTCCGCTTGTCGGGCGTACGCCCGACACGTCAAATTCCTGCTCGGCCCCCTCAATGTAAGGGTATCAGAAGCGCACGCCGGCTGATGCCGCATCCCCTCCTCTGAGGGGATGCGGCATCTGATGACTCCTCGCTAGACGACAGGTGCGTCCCTGTCATTGCGCCGACTTGGATAGCTCCAAGTCGCCGATGTTGATGTCTTGTTCAGTACTGATGTCGATGATCTCTATGGGCACATAGCCGCTCTTCTCCACCCTCATGGAGTAGACGCCGACTCCCAGGCCATCGAACCAGAAGTCGCCGAAACCGTCGGTCTTGGCGGTCGCCACTTCCTTGCCTGCCGCATCTTTGAGGCTCACGGTAGCGTCTTCCACGCACTCGTCCTCTTCTGGATCATACACGCCGCCCGCGACAAACCTCTTGGGTAGGCCGATGTAATAGATCCGAGGTCCCACGTTGGCTTCGGGAAGGAGCATCTCGGCCCTGGCGATGAGGTCTTTGAGATCTTCCTCCTCGCCGAACTGAAGCGCTCCGGTGGGACAGGAGTCTACACAGCGCGGCTCCTTCCAACCCTTATCCAGCAGATGTGCGCACCAGGTACACTTCTGCGCTATCTGAAGATCGTTGTTGTAGTAGATGACACCGTAGGGACAGGCGTCGATGCAGAGCTTATGACCGCTGCATTTGACGGGATCGATAATGACCGTCCCGTCTTCTCTCTTGTATATCGCGCCCATCTTGCAGGCCTTCAGACAGGGAGCTTCATCGCAATGCTGGCAGATGTGGTGCATGTAGGCGACCTTGACCCTGGGCACCTGTCCCCGCACGATATCTTTGGTCTTCATCCAGAACTGGCCCGTATCCGGTTGAGGCTTGGCGATGGGGGTCCAGTCGTTCGCGACGTGTTCGTCTTTACAGGCGATCTGGCAGGCGTAGCAGCCGTTACACTTGGTTATGTCGATGATCATCGCTTTCAACGGGTTCCCTCCCCCGTGTGCAGCACCCTTTCAAAGGTCTGACCGGAACCACGGTCGAACGGACGGCTGAAGGCCTCGGGATACTGTTTCCTTAGCGCATCCAGATCGGTCCGTTCCACTTCTGCCAGGAAGCCGCTCGTGACCATGCCTGCGCAGTTTTTGGAAGTCGTCTTGCGCGGGCAGATGGTGTTGATGGCGCCACCGCGGTCGAATTCCCCCGGCACGATGGGGTCGTAGCGGGCCCCATGATCGATGTAGATTACGCCCGGCATGAGGCGCTCAGTGACGTACGCGCCGCCGAGCAGTTTGCCCCTTTCGTTGAAGATGGTCACCACGTCGCCGCTTTCAATCCCCCGCTTCTTCGCCTCGGAGGGATGGAGCCAGACCGGCTCGTAGTGGTAGCCGTCCGGACCTATGACCTTGCCTGTCTCGATCTCGTGGAACCAGTTCACGTCGTCCATCTGGGCATGCACGCGCCAGCGTGGATGGTTGGAGCAGACCAGCAGCGTGTACTTCTTCGCCCGCTCGCCGGATAGCCTCTCGTCGTGAAACTCGCTCCTTTCGATCCAGTGCGGCACCGGCGGCCGCTCCATGTCATCGGGGAAGTTCTCCGCCAGCCGCTGCGAGTAGAACTCAAGCTTGCCGCTTGGCGTAGTCATGGGGTATTTCTCCGGGTCCTCGTAGAACTGGATCATGCCGGCGGGGTACTTCTTCTCCCAGTCGGGATCGGTGGGGATCACGTAGTACTGTTTGTCCTGGATCTCTTCCCACGAGCACAGACCCGCCTCTTCCATCCCCGAACCGTCGAAGCCGACCTTGATCCAGTCGTCGACCGTCTTGCCGTGCGTGTATTCCTCTTTGAGTCCCAGCCGGTCGGCGATGGCGACCACGATCTCGTAGTCGCTCATGCTATCGCCCCGGGGCTCGATGGCCTGCTCCTCGAGGTAGACGCAGTTGTACCACACCGGCCAGTCGTCGCAGCCGAGGTCGTCCGTCTCGAACTTCGTGTTGGAGGGCAGGATGATGTCCGCGAAGAGGCAATCGTTCTCCATCCATGGGTGCTGGATGAGGACCGTCTCGATCTTGGGATTGCGCAAAGAGTGCTGGTAGGCGTTCCCGTCGTTCCAGCAGGTGCTAAAGCACGGCGTGTCACACCACATCATGTGGAACTCATTTTTGCCCGGCAGCGGGTAGACGTAGTGTATGAACTGGTCTTCCGCCGGATCCATCTGGTCGGAACTGCCGTAGATGTCATAGGCACCCGTATCGATGACATCGTGCAGGATCGTTTTGGGGATCATCGATGGCTGTTTCATCATGAACGGGATATAGCCCCGGTAAGCGGCGTGGACGTCCGGCCGCAGGATCGGCGCCGGCGTCTGGGCGCCGACGATGCCGGACCTACCCCATCGCGCGCGCGCCACTGCTTCCCCTATCCGGCTCCCCTCCACCCAGCACATCTGGTTGACGCCCGGCTTGCCCAGACCCTGCATGCCGAGCAGAATGACTTCCATGCGCGCAGGCTCGGTGGAATACGGGCCTCTGATATAGGGGCCGCCATAGCCATGACAGACGGTGGTGCGCTTGGAGCCCCATTGTTTGGCCAGAGCCTTGATGGTGCGGGAGGGTACCCCGCACTTCTCCGAAGCCCACTTGGGAGTCTTGGGAACGCCGTCTTCTCTGCCCAGCACGTAGTCGGCGAACTTGTCGAAGCCGACCACGTGGGTCTCCACGTACTCCTTGTCGTATGTGCCGTTTACGATCCACTGATAGGCGAGGGCCAACTGCAGAGCTACGTCGGTGTTGGGGAGGACGGGGATCCACTTGTCGGCGTGCACGGCCGCGGCGTAGTTGAGGTCGGGGCTGATGTATATCTGCCTGATCCCCAGGTCGGTGTACCAGAAGCTCAAGTTGCTAGCAAGCGTACCGCCGCCGAAGCCCCAGGGAGTGGTCTCCTGGTCGCAGCCCTGGCAGATGAGCATCTCGGTGTTCTTGGCCACATCGTTGTAGATGTTGGAGCAGTACTGCATGTTGCATCCGTTGGGCTCGTTGCCCCACACATGTTTCGCCCCCCAGTACCAGCCTTCCCAGCTGTCCGGGTTGCGGATCTGCTGGGTGTAGCCGCCGAGCAGATTCATTAGGTGAGTGGAGCAGCCGTGCGGGGCATGGATCAGTTTGCCTTCCGAATGGCCTTCCGCCTGAAGGAGAACGCCCTCCGGCCCGTAGGTCTCAACCACTCGCCTGATCTCCGCGGCCACGATATCCAGGGCCTCGTCCCAGGACATCCGCACGTACTTGCTGATCCCCCGGTTCTGCGGGTTGCGCCCGCCGGGTCCCGTAGAGCCGGGGGCCCCTGCCGGGTCCCAGTCCACCCGCTTGAGCGGGAAGAGGATGCGATTGGGCGAGTAGACCCTCTTCTTGTAGGCAAGACCGAAAGGAGGAACCGGGGCCTTCATGGGCGGCTCGAAGGTCTTGCCCCGCGCCTCATACTTCCAGGGGTTGAAGTCTTTGGGATTGTACTTCCAGTCCCAATGAAGCGGCCGGATACGTACGATCCTCTGGTCCTTCACATCGACACAAGTGGGAGTGGAATTGTCGCCGAAGCCACTGAAGCAGGCTCCCTTGATGACGGTCTTTTCGCTGGCCCTCTGACTCGATCGCGCGTCGCTGTCGCTGCTCATCCTGGGTCCCCCTACCAACGATGAATCCATGGTGACTTGTGCTTCTCCAAAGATCTCTCCGACTGATCGGCCGCCCGGCTGAAGCGGGGCCGACCCGCCGCACTCCCGCTGGCTCCTCTCTCTCCAGCCGGCGGATCGTTTACCCTTAGGCGCTTGCCGTGTCTTCGTGCCACATCCTTCCTCTGCTGTGGACGGTGGCGGTGCTGACGGTGCTACTTTTCCGAATCGGGTGTTTCGTATTCTGTGCATATAACAGACGTTCCGTACGGTGTCAACAACTCCATCGCTTAGAGAAGACAGCCGGCTCAAAAGCCTCGACGGTCGATCGGACTGATGGTCGACGAGGAGTAACCCACAACTTCACGGCTCCTCCACGATGAGCCGCACCTCGCGCCCCCGCCTCCAGATCTGCCTGCAAAACGGGTGCCTCAATCCGTTGACACCGGAAGAGTTGACTGCTATATACGTTAAAATGAGAAGTGTTTTACTAATGCTTCGCCAATTCTGGCAACCTCGATTCGGAATTTCTGGAACGCTCGATTCGAATTGGACCAGCATGCCGGGGAAGTTCGATGGAGTTAGTCCGTTTTTCAGCCGAGACCGCTTATCACATCACCGTTTTAGCGGCTTCCGAGCATGGAAGGCAGATTTGACCCACACTCCGCAGTAGCGCGAACCGAGAGATGCACGGAAGGAGACACGGGGCCGAGCGGCCGAACAGGGAGGTGCGTATAGAGCGACGGCAATCGTTCGCAAAGAAACGGTAACTCTGCGTCAACCGAGCTTGTATGGACACACATCCGGCTAGGGGGGGATCATCACATGAGTGATCAGTTGAGTGATCGTATGAAGGAGCTGGACTCCGCTGATGACAAAAGCGGGTCAATAAGCCGCAGGGCGTTTCTCAAGTATGCCGGCCTGGCCGGAGCGACGATCGGTCTGGGCGGCGGATTGGGCGGGCTGCTTGCCGCCTGCGGCGGGCAAGGAGCGACCGCTACTACCGCGGGAGCAACCACTACCGCAGGAGCAACCACCACCGCAGGAGCAACCACTACCGCGGGCGAGACCACGACCGTCTCCACCGCGGCGGAGGCAGGCAGAGAGATCAAGGTCGGCTGCGTCATTCCCAAGACCGGTGCGCTGTCGACATTCGCGATCCCGTTTGACTGGTGCAACGATCAATGGAAGAAGGCGCTAGCCGGGGGCGTGGTGTTGGGTGACGGCAAGAGCCACCCCATCACGACCATCGTCTACGACACCCAGTCCGATACCGCTCGATGCTCTCAGGTAACCGCTGACCTGATCACCAACGAGAAGGCGGACGTCATCTTTGCCGCCGGCGCCCCGGACACTATGATGCCCGCGGCCGACCAAGCCGAGGCGCTGCAGACCCCGGCCTTGTGTATCCAGGGACCGTGGGAGGCCTTCTATTTCGGCAGAGGGGGCACCCCCGACAAGAATCCGTTCAAGTGGGGACTCGCCCTCTGCGTTGGCGTCGACGCCATGGACAACAGCCTCGTCGATGCCTGGAACAAGGTTCAGACCAACAAGAAGTGCGGACTGATCTACAGCAACGATCCCAACGGCCAGGCCTTGGGGAGCGAAAAGAACGGCGGTCCATTCTACTACAAGCAGGCTGGGTACACCTACACCCTCTCCTCACCGTACCAGCCCGGCACCGAGGACTACACGGCGCCGATCTCCGAGTTCAAGAAATCCGGCGCGGAGATCCTGTCCGGTGTCTTCAACTCCGCCGATTTCACCAACTTCTGGAAGCAGTCTTTGCAGCAGGGCTTCAAGCCTAAGGTCGTTACCCCGCAGATGGCTCTCACCTTCGTGGAGACGCTGAAGGCGATCGGTGACACGGCCATCGGGATGACGTGCGAGGTCAACTGGCACCCCGCCTACCCGTATACGAGCCCGCTCACAGGGCAGACATGCCAGCAGATCGCCGACGCCTACGAGGCCGACACCGGACACCAGTGGGTCGACACTCTGATGGTCATGTCGCTCATGGAGTGGTATGTCGAGGCTCTCAAGAACACTTCCGCCGTAGACGACAAGGAAGCGGTGCTTAAGTCGCTCCTTACCACGAAGGTCGATTCGAGCTACGGGCCGATAGACTTCACCACCCCCATAGACCCGACGCTCATAGCGCCGGTCACCCATACCACGCCGGTTACCCTGCGCATGCCCCTGGGCGCCGCCCAGTGGATCAAGGACTCGAACGGCAAGTGGCACCAAGCATTGGTCAGCAACAAGTATTGCGAAGGCGCGCAGATTCAGGGAACGGTCTTGGAAATGAATTACGCGTAGCCCCGCCGCCGAAGCCGGGAGCGACCACTCCTGGGCGCCCCGTGGCACAGTGATAGCGGAAGAACTGGGGCCGGAGGGACAGAGTCCCCCCGGCCCCTTCGTCGTGTCCCCTTCTCCGGTCCAATCCTTCGGATAGGGTCAGAAACGGCTGCTATCGGGGGAGGTCGCCACCGTGTTTGCCCGGAAATACAAGGCGATGAGTGCTGCGCCACCGAGTGTCTCCGGCTCCGATGTCGGCAAAATATCGGCAGCGCAGGCCCACTTCCTGTGTGGCCTGGCTCTCCATCCGGCACCCGAGTATGCTCAAAGGAGATAGGAGCGATCAGGCTTCCTCAAAGGCCGTGTGAATGGAGGCGGGATCATGGCAAACAAGGATGACGGCACCATCTACATGGGTCTGTGGAGGCATACTCCCGAAACGTGCCCTGGACGGAGCAAGGAAGGGGCCGATATGCTGAGCGGCTTCTGGGCGAGACGAGCCGACTGGGAGAGGAAGGGAGTGAAAATACTAGGGGCGTGGGTCACAGTGACCGGCCATGGCTATTACATCGTGGTTCAGTCTAAGGATTTCGCCGCGGTGACCGAGTTCTTCCTACCCCTGTGCCCTACCCAGACCGGCGATTTTGTCCCAGTGCTGACCATGGATGACTGGATCGAGATGAACAAGCCCGCATAGGCGTTAGAAAACGCCCAAGCTCTTTCGTACATAGTCACCGACAAGGATGGCTGCGGGGTAGGTGACCTCTTCCTCGGTCTGCGCGTGTAGCGTGAGGGCCTCTGCAAACTCGACGTACTCGGTCTTGCGTGCCTCTTTGGCAGCTGCGGAGAGTTTTTCAAGCGCGTCGACTATCGCCTGGTGTTCGGTTAGCATCTCATCGAGGGCAGCCCGAAGCTTGTCGGTCAAAGCGAGCACGTCCGTCATTTCCGGGGTGACAGCGCCATGAGCCAACTGGCCAAGTAGCGCTAGTGGAGGCAGTGCATATTCCTCTTCTTTCAGGAAGTGGGGATGCATCAGCTCGGCGACAGCTACCGCGGCGGCACCAAGCGCACCGCTCTCCTTTGTTCCGTGCCGTAGCGTCTCGTGCAGTTCGTC
Organism: Actinomycetota bacterium; assembly: GCA_023483915.1. Classification (GTDB taxonomy): domain Bacteria; phylum Actinomycetota; class Thermoleophilia; order RBG-16-64-13; family RBG-16-64-13; genus JAMDEO01. Next base: position 23,019 of record JAMDEO010000229.1, on the reverse strand, counting down.
GTGCTCTGCCTTGAGTGCATGCGGAGTCTCGAAACGCATGGCATACCTCCAGTGACCTGGTGTGTAGGTGCTCCAGCGGTTGGCGTCACGAGGGTAGCAGCGGGTCGCCCGGAGTGGCCACCTACCCGCGCATCGGTCCTTGGCTGTGCAACCGCGGCCTGGAACGCCACGAACAGGACCGCATGACCATTTTGACCCCCGGTGGGCCGTCGATGTTGCAGTGCTCGCGGATATATACGCCTTCTAGCCAGGACGCGAAAGCCAGTGCCGAGCCTCTTCGCAGCTGCGAAATGGCCGCAGGATGCAGGACCCGTCAAGCAGGATCTCCAGCATACGAATCATTCCAAAGGCATAGTCGGTTGAGACCACCACAGCCGTTGGGCCGAGTGTCGACTCCTCGCCCAAGATCTTCATGACGTCGACGATGTCTCGGGCCTCGCGTGAAGACCAGTCGGGAGTCGCGGTACACGCGTCGATGAGCTCAGGATAGCTGAGTGCGCGGGCGCGACACTCGTCGAGCAAGTGGGCTCGGACCTCATCAGCCGTCACCTGGCCGCTGGCGACCGCCTCCAAGTAGGGCTGATCGTGGTCAACTACCGTGAAAACGATGGGCACAACCCCTCCCGATCCTGCAAAAGGCTTCACGGACGGAAGTTCCCATAACCTCATTTTCGTCCAAAGAGGGATCCAAAGCAATGAATTTGGGCCGCTATCTTAGCAAGGTCCGGGAAGAGTCCGTTGATGCAGAATTCGCTTGCTAGGGGGTTGGGCAATGGCTTGCCTCGCGGCGCGCCCGGTTGACGCCAGGGACACTGGCGACGAATGCAGGCTCTTGCGCCGACTCAACAACTGGATGCGGTTGCTCACTTCAAGCGCCGTATCATCCGCTTGACAAGGCTATAATGACCGCATCATATTCGGCTGGCGGGCGATAGTACCGGATTTGACGTCTTTAAACAACGCAGACGAGGCGGTGCGGTTTGCTGACACCAGACAGGATTGACGTGGCCCTTTTGAACGCACTGCAGGACGACTGCTCGGTGGCTAACAATGTGCTGGCACGGCGCGTGGGCCTCTCACCCTCGGCCTGTCTTATGCGGACTAAGAAGCTGCGCGAAAACGGCTTCATCCGGCAGTTCGCCGCTGTGGTGGACGAAGTGGCGGTTGGGCTGGGCGTCACCGCGTTCGCCTTTGTAACTCTGGCACATCACGACCGAGAGGCAGCCGAGTCCTTTGTCGCACGGATCCAATCAGCACCGCAAGTCACCGAGTGCTGGCACGTGACCGGGCCCGCCGATTACCTGCTGAAGATAGTCGCTTCCGGCATTCCCTCGTACCGCGACTTCCTCATGGATACCCTCATCCCGATCCCGGGGGTGGACCATGTCGAAACGCTCATAGCACTGAAGGCGGAGAAGCGAGGTCTGCGGCTCCCGTTGGTGCAGGCCGAGGGCTCCGCCACCAGCGCCCAGTGACAGCCGTGCCCACGACGCCGCGGTGCGGCCAGAATGGGGGGGCCATGACCGACGTCAACCAATTGCGACTGAAGGCCCATCTGCTGGTGGAGGGGATCAATCCCGCGCCAGAGGCGCTGGCGGGGGTGGGCACGGAGTTCAAGGAGCAGAACCACGGCCTGTTCGGCTGGGATTTTGTCAATCACGAACACATGCACGTCCCCGACGACTTCGTGCTCTCTGACGGCACCGTCGTCCAGTTCCGTTATAACCCCTCCTCCCCGTATCTGATGGAGGTTCGTGACGGAGCGCGGGTGATCGTCCACGGTGGAGATGTGAAGGACACCCTAGCTTTCATCTCCCGACCCCGCTTTTACGAGGCATCCACCGCCAACGGCAATGTGATGCGCCGGATCGGTCAGGTGGGAGGGGAAGACTGCTTCTTTGTCTGCTATCAGAACTACTGCGCCCACTTCGCGCGAGGTGAGGAATGCTTTTTCTGCAACCTCGTGCCCACGAAGAAGACCTACGATTCGGTCCTCTCAAAGAAGGAAGTCAAGGACATCGGCGAGGTCGCGGCCGCTGCCTTCGCTGAAGGCTTCTGCAACCACATCCTTCTCACCGGGGGCTGCTTCAACCATGAGGCCGAGGTCTCCACGGTATCAGGGATCGTGGATGCCATCCGCGATGCGCTCGGCGCGGGCACTGTTCCGGGCACGATCCTACCGTCCGCTACAACCAACGAGGACGATCTGAGACGTTACCGCGAAACCGGGATCGGAGCGATCGGCTACAGCATGGAGATCTGGGACGAGGCCCTCTACAAGGGCATCTGTCCGGGTAAGGCGAGAACCACGTCCCACGACGATTTCTTCCGGGCCGTCCAACGGGCGGTGCAGATCTTCGGTGAGGGCAACGTGTACGGCGTGTTCGTAATGGGCCTCGAGCCCCGGGGTAGCCTCCTTGCAGGGGTAAAGGCGCTGTCGTCCATCGGGGCTAACGTCGTTCCCTTTGTATGGAGCCCGAATCCCGGCTCGCGGCTGGAGGGGCACCGGGCACCGACCGGCGACTGGTTCACGGACGTAGCCCTCGAAGCCGCTGAGATCGTCATAGAGAGCGGTGTTCCTAGCGGCACCGCGAACCACTGCTACCGATGCGACGGCAACTCGTTACTCCATGACGCGTTGCGACTTCGGGGAATAGAGTGAGGGTAGGTGGTGCCCGAAAGATTGGAACTCGGGCAGACGGTTGACAATAGGTGAAATGATGATGGCGGGGCTTGTGGGACAACGTTCGAACTCGTGGCGGACTCTTTGCGATCAGCTACAAGAGAGCAAGAGGTCCGGCTAGGCTTCTCTCGAATGATCTCTCCGGGCCGAGTTCCTTGGCGGGCAGCTTCGAACGTCGGGCCTGTGAGGACCCATCCACTCGAGCACGGACGTGGGAGCCGCTTCGCCAGGTTACTGGACAGATCCCGCCGGTATGGTTATAATTCTGACCAGATATGAGCGAGACCATTCCCTTTACCGAAGCCAAAGCGCACCTATCCGATCTGGTGGACAGGACATTCCGCGAGCACGAGCGCTTCGTCCTTACCCGCAACGGCCGGCCCGCGGCAGTCCTAGTGTCTCCTGAAGACCTCGAATCCCTCGAGGAGACGGTTGACATTATGGAAGATCGCGCACTGCTCAATTCCGTCAGAAGATCGCGTCGCGAGGCGGCCGACGGCAAGCGGCTTCCCTTGAAGGACGAACGCTAGGTGGTCTACGAGGTTGAGATCACCCCGGAAGGACTCCGGCATCTCAACCGCCTGCCAGATAAGATTCGTTCCGCTGTTCTCTCCGCCATCTTCGAGTCGATTGCCCATAATCCAAAGCGTGCGGGTAAGGCGCTTCGAGGCGAGCTAGAAGGGCTCTATTCTGCTCGGCGGGGAGAGTTCCGGGTTATCTACGAGGTCGATGACGATGCTGGCATCGTTCTCATTCATCGCGCCCAGCACCGGCGGAGGGTCTACCGGAAACCGTGATGTAGCGGCTGGGAGTGGCCCGAATCGGTCTGTGGGGAGGTTAGGTGAGTGGACCGATACGATCCCGACCAAGACCTGGCCGTAGACGAGTGGCTGTCTCCCAGGCTTGAAGATCCATGCTGTTATTCACGCGGTCGTGGAAAACCAGCTCGCTCTCGAAGAGCCGGTGGTTGTCGCCACGTTCACCCGCCTTTGGCGCGAAGGTCTCGATCGACGCGATGCTCTACATGCCGTCGGCTCCGTACCAGCCGTCCATGTGCACTCAATGTTCGCCGACGAGCAGAGCCCGACTCGAAGCCAGCCGAACGAGGAGTATCACAAAGCGCTTCGGAAGCTCTCGGCTGCAAAATGGAGAACCAGCTAGAACGTGGTTCGGGAGGCACCGCCGCAATGCCAGGCGCACCAGGTTGTAGCCCATCTGGACGGCGGACCCGAGCCGCGGGCCGGTTCTCGGGACGAGAACACGAACCTCCGCCCAAAGCGATCCAGGAGTTCTAACGTGAGCGATTCCACCGACGTGCAATGAAGGTGTAAGCGGAGGGGGCGGGATTCGAACCCGCGAGACCTTGCGGCCTGCCGGTTTTCAAGACCGGTGCGATCAGCCAGACTCCGCCACCCCTCCGCATTTCGGCGCCCGCAGCGCGGGAGCCACGGGTCGACCAAGCGCGAAAAGATCGACGGCGGACCTGCTCGATGGGGCACGCCCGCCCGATCCCAGCGTATCGGTGAAGTATAGCCTTGTTGGCTCAGTGCGAGCTGGCGCCGCGGCTGTTGGAGTGGAGCGCACCTCACCTCGCAGGCGGGCCACCCCTAGTAGATCGTTGTCACTGAAGCCGCCGCTGCAACTATCAGGACGATAATAACTATGATGATCCAGGCAATCGCGATCCCGAAAGAGATCCAAGACCAAAGCTTGGCCCTTCTGGAGGAATGGACGGCTCCTGCGTAGTCGCCAACGGCGAGCTTGTTCCCCACCTGGCTCGCATATACAACAGCGACTATTCCCGTCGGCCAGAAGCAGAGAATCAAGACCGCAATCGCCCATCCCATGTAGCTGGGCACCCGCGGCATGGTTCCGTATGGCGGAGTCGGCTGGTAAGGCGCCGGCTGATAGGGGGGCTGATACTGCTGCTGATAAGGTGGCGGGCCATATGGCTGCTGGGCGTAGGGTTGCTGGTACGCGTTGCCAGGCGGGGGGGCGGCCTGCTGGCCTGCGGGCGGAGGTGCCGGCTGCTGCCATTGCTTCCGGTATTCCTCCATGTCCAAGCCGCAAGTTGAGCAGAACCTAGCGGATTCTTCGTTTGACCCACCACACTGCGGGCAGTACATCCAAGCCTCCCTTGCCGAGTTTCCGGCTAACCGGCCCTGTCATCACCCATGGTAAACGCTATCGGGGGCAAAACGTAACTCCTGTGGGGTCGAAAATCGGAGGAAAGGCTAACCTTCCGGCGAAGTTCTGCCGACTATGGATGCGACGAACCCAGCGGCAGCCGCGGGAGGGCCGTGATGAAAGCGATGTATCTCGGGGGAACGAGAGGCTACCAGACCTCACTATACAGGCCGGGACGCGGCTGGAGCGGGACCGAACGCCGCAGGCGTCACGGTCGCATGAAACCCGTGCTGCACGTAAGGTCAGGCGCGCATCTCTCTCCTTTGGCGATTGCTCATCGACGGCGTCCCGGACTGGCAACCAGAGCACTTATTCTGGCCATCGTCGTGGCAATCTCGCTGGCACTGGCAATCGTCCTAGGCGGTTTGACGCTTTTCTAAGAATAATGCCCTCGTGCTCTCGTGACTAATGCCCTCGTGCTCTTGTGACACAAACCTCCCTTCGTGCTAGTTTGACCGATAACTCGTGAATGGAGGCGGTTGTGGCAGGAATCGACGGAGCTGCTGGGAACGAAGCCGCGCGTATCCGCCAGATGATCGAAAGCGATCGATTCATCAAGCTTTTTGGCATTGAGGTGGAGGAGGCTTCTGCCGACTTCACTCGGGTGTCGGCAGTGGTGAAGGAGGAGTTTCTCAACGGACATCTGGTCGCTCACGGAGGTTTCATTTTTTCGCTGGCCGACGTTGCCTTTGCCCTAACCGTCAATGCGCAGACCGACGCTGTCGCAGTCCAGTGGAGCCTTAGCCAATTCCGCTCGGGTGCCCGGGACGACAGAGTAACCGCCGAGTGTCGCCTTCTTCATAGCGGACGACGGCTGAGGGTAGTTGAGCTACTGGTCAGCAACTCGGAGGGCAAGATGATCGCAAAGGGGCAAGCCACCGCCATCCCGGTGGACATCCAGCAGCTGCGCAAGTAGGTCCGGCCGTTGTCCGAGGCGGCTTCGGCTGCTCGAAGGCCCCCGCTACTCGGCGGCCTCCGCTGCACGACGGCGTCCGCTACTCGTGCCGAGTTTCCCTCGGCTGTGCGATTGGTCCGGGGGCCAGCGCTCCGGGGATCTGGCCGGCGAGCTTGAACTTCTCCTCCGCTAGGGAAGGCGAGAGGCCAACCGTGTAAACGTCTGGGTTGCGGAGTCGCCGCGTTTCCTCGGGGAGGCAGGCCAGCTGATGCTGCGCTCTGGCTTTCATCTCTTCCAGCGAGGGCCGCGCACCAACGCGCTTCCCGTCCTCCATGACCACTTCAAGGAGGTGCTCGGATCTGGTGGCTCCAGCGATACCTCGGAGATAGGATCCGTCGTGCCGGTCGGCAAAGAGCACAACCGCCGGCGTTGCGGGCTTTGCGCTTTCAGCAGCCATCGCAGGGAGGTCGGAATCGGCGGGCTCGTGGTAGAGCCTGATGATGTCGGCCAGGTAAAGGCCGTTCTCATCGGAATAGCGGACCAATCGCTTGCGGCCGGGATCCGTCATCTTCAGTGGGTTAGAAGATAGTTTGATGCGTGGCTTCCACGCGCCTTCATTCGACTTGACCGCCACGAGTTTGTACACGCCGCCGAGAGCCGGGTGGTCCGAAGACGTAATGAGATGGGTCCCCACGCCCCACGAGTTGATGGGGGCACCCTGCCGCTTGAGGTCGGCGATGAGGTCCTCCGTAAGTTCGTTCGAGGCCACGATGAGAGGGTCTTGGAAGCCGGCCTCGGCGAACATACGTCGGGCAGCCTTGCTGAGCCGGGCAAGGTCCCCGGAGTCCAGGCGGATCGCGGCGCGCACCGGCCTGCCGGCGGCGCGCAGCTCCTTGAAGACCGTGACTGCGTTGGGCAGACCCGAAGTCAGGGTGTCGTAGGTATCCACGAGCAGGATGGGATCTGAGAAGCAAGCCGCATACGCACGGAAAGCCGACAGCTCGTCGTCGAAGCTCATGATCCAAGAATGGGCGACGGTCCCGCGCACGGGGATGCCGAATACCTTGCCTGCCAGCACGTTCGACGTGCTATCGGCTCCACCGATGTAAGCAGCGCGGGCTCCGCTCAATCCGCCGTCTGGTCCCTGGGCCCTGCGGAGGCCAAATTCCACCAGATTGTCACCCCCACAGGCCTGACGGATACGCGCTGCTTTGGTAGCGATCAGACTCTGGTAATTGAGAGTGTTGAGAATCGCGGTCTCGAGAAGTTGCGCCTGTATGAGCGGCCCAACGACCTGCATTACCGGCTCGTGAGCGAACACGACCGTTCCCTCGGGCACTGCTTCAACGGTGCATCGAACCTGAAAACCCCGCAGGTATTCCAGAAAGGCCGGGTCGAATACCTTGAGCCCTGACAGATACCTTATGTCTTGGTCGTTGAAGCGGAGGCCTTCAACAAGGTCGAGAAGCTGCTCCAAGCCTGCGGCCACTGCAAAGCCATTATGGGGAGGAAGATCACGGAAGAAGTAGTTGAAGCAGGCGGTGAGGTCTTTGCGCCCGCTCTTCCAGTAGCCTGCCATCATGGTGAGCTGGTAGAAATCGGTTAGAAGCGCCAAGTCCTCCCGGCGGGTCCATCGTTGCGAGACGTCTAGGTCTTCGGATCCCTTCCCAGGAGCCATTTGCCTGTCTCCGCTGGTCGCCCTAGCCGTGTGGGTGGTCTATAGGGTCGCCGTCCTCGTCGTAGGCTGGTGCCGGACGTTCTCCGGAGTCCGCGATTCGCTCAGACCGTATCCTCTGCGCCCCGGCGGCGTCCATGTCCACCAAGGCCTGTGCCGTCGTGTCGGAAGCAACTCCCCTCACGGCGTCCTCTAGGAGATAGACGGTGAAACCGGCGGCTCGTGCATCGAGGACGGTCTGGCGCACGCAGTAGTCCGTCGTCAGCCCCGCCACGAAAAGCCGTTCCACCCGGCGCCTCCGCAGAAAATCGGCCAGATCGAAACGCGCGACCTGAAAACCGCTGTACTCCTCTCGGTTCGGATCATCGGCTTTGCTTACGAGGATCGCGTTCATCGGCATGTCGAGACCCTCGCACCACTCCGCTCCTGGAGTGCCCTGAACCGCGTGAGGAGGCCAGGAGCCGTCGCGGTATTCCGGTTCGGCAGAGAAGCTCACGTGGTTCGGCGGGTGCCAATCCCTGGTGTAGACCCATCGCCCGAACATCGGGACTAGCCGATTGATCACAGGGATGATCTCGTCGCCGCCGGGAACTCCGAGCGACCCTCCGGGGCAGAAGTCGCGCTGAACATCCACGACGATGAGGGCATCGCGCGCGCCCGTGAGAACGGTCATGCTCCCAAGAACTCCTTGCCCGCAGGAAGGTACCGGCGCAGCGCCGCAGGAGTTTCGACGAGTCCTTCCTCCGTCTGGTGATTCTCCATGATGGCAATGATGGTGCGCCCGATCGCCACCACGGTTCCGTTGAGCGTGTGGACGAGGTAGGGTCCTCCTTTCTCGCCCTTCGCTCGGACCTTGAGGCGTCGCGCCTGGTAGTCGGTGCAGTTGGAGCACGAGGTCACTTCCCGGTAGCGGTCCTGAGTGGGAAGCCACGCCTCCAGGTCGTATTTCTTCGCCGCCGGGGCACCGAGGTCGCCTGCGGCAATGTTGACCGCCCTGTAAGGCAGCCCCAGCTCCTGTAGTATCTCTTCCTCGATGGAGCGCATGAAGTCGTGCTCCTCGGGCGACTTGTCCGGTGCGCAGAAGCTGAACATCTCCACCTTGTCGAACTGGTGTACCCGGAAGATCCCCCTCGTATCCTTGCCTGCTGCCCCGGCCTCTCGACGGAAACAACTGGAATAGCCCACGTACCGCACGGGCAGATCGGCCTCCTCCAAAATCTCGTCCATGTGCATGGCGGCTAGGGGGACCTCCGATGTGCCCACCAGATTCAGACCGTCTGCCTCGATGTGATAGACCTGCTGGAGATCCGTGGGGAAGAAACCCGTGCCATACATGGCCTCATCGCGGACCAAGACGGGGACAACCACCGGGCGGAAGCCTTTGGCTGCGAGCTTCTCCAAGGCGAACTGCACGAGGGCAAACTGCAAGAAGACCAGGTCTCCCTTGAGATAGGCAAAGCGGCTGCCCGAAGTGCGCGCGCCCCGCTCCATGTCGATGAGATCACGGGGCTGGCCCAGATCGAGGTGGTCGAGAGGGGTGAAGTTGAACTCCCGGGGCGTCCCCCAGTGGTGCATCACCATGGAGTCTTCCTCACTGCCGGCCGGAGCAGACGGTTCAGGGAGATTGGGCACCTGAAGCAGTTCCTCTTCAAGAGCGGCCTCGATTTCCCTGAGCCGGGCTTCGAGAACCTTGATCTCGTCGCCCACCGCCCTCATGGCCTCGATTTGCCCGCTCGCGTCCTGCTTCGCCTTCTTGGCCTGAGCGATCTGCTCGCTCACCGCATTGCGCAGACTGCGCTTCTCCTCCACCTGGACAAGTACCTGTCGCCGCAGCACGTCAAGCTCGAGCAACCTGTCAAGCGCAGCTTCGGCGTGAGCGCCCCTGCGGCGCAGAGCCTCGCGCACGCTGTCGGGTTCGTTGCGGATGAGCTTGATATCCAGCATGTCGTCTCCGAGTTCGCCTTCAGCGGGAAGCCAAACGTGGTGGCTTACCCACAGGGTAACTACCCAGAACGGTGAGGCGCGGAAGCTTGCAGCAGAGGCAGCGAAGAGCGTCGGCAAGCGGACCTTCGTCTGCCTTACCCTCGACATCGATGACGAACAGATACTCGCCCAGTCTACGCTTGGACGGCCGCGACTCGACCTTGGTCAAATTGATGTGCCGAAAGGAGAACTCCTGCAGGATCAGGAGCAGAGCTCCGGGCTGATCTTTGACGATCTCGCAGACCAAAGAAGTCTTGTAGGGCTCGAACCAATCTTGGCGCTCCCGCTGCCTGGCCAGAAAAACGAAGCGGGTTTCGTTGTCCTTGTGATCCTCGATGTCGGCTTCCAATATCACGCAGCCGTACTCTCTCGCCGCCAGTTCGTTGCCGATGGCACCCCAGGGTTTGTCAGACATGGCGACTCGCTCTACGGCATTGGCGGTCGAGTTGGCCGCCTCGACCTCTCTGCCAGGCAGATTCCGCCTGAGCCAGCCCCTGCACTGGGCGTTCGCATGGGGATGAGAGACCACCTTGGTGATCTGATCGAGGGTGACGCCGGGTCGGGCTATGAGGCAATGGCGCACGGGGATTCGTACTTCTCTGACGATCTGCAGGTTGTCGACTTCGTGAACCAAAATGTCCACGGTCGCGGAGACGGAACCCTCGATCGAGTTCTCGATTGGGACGATTGCGCAGTCGACCTCGCCCATAGAGACCGCCTCGATGGTCTCCTGCATGGATCCATAGGGGATGAAGCTACGAAGCCGCCCGCCCGGGTCGGCGTCGTCAACCGTGTTACGAAGAGCGACCTCGGTAAAGGTGCCGCGCGGTCCCAAGAAGCCGAAGGTGGCCGCCGCCAGGATCAGCGGCTCGGACAGCGACGAGACAGGCCACCGCGTGAGTGACTGCCCGCCGGGATCACAATTCATCGCGTTCCCCGGACCCGTCGGCCGCGCCGTCCACGGCTCCATTTTGCTCTCCCCTGTGTCTGCGAAGGTTCCTCTGTTCCGAGAGATACCGGTCTGCGAGGCTCCCCTCGGTGCCGTCCGTCTGAGTAGGCGTCTGCGGGTTTTCCCAACCCACCGCCGAGGGCACGACCTCATCGTCAACTGGACGCAATCCCCGCCGCTTGCGCCGGCGGTTCTCGCGTGCCAACTCTCTGTCGCTCCGTGGACGGCGGCCCGGGAGTCCCAGTGAGATCGGTTCGTCTGGGGCAACAGGCACTCGTTCCGTGTCCATGCGGGTTTGGTCCGCCGGCCCTGTTTCAATGCGTGGCCGGATGGTGAACGGCCCGCTACCTCTGGCCTGCTCCACCGCCTCGGCCTCTTCAGGGGCCAAGGGGATGTCGGCTGCCCCATCCTTCAGGAGCTTGACGTACATGCGGGCAAAGTCGCGGCTGACGACCGTGGTGACTACCACGCCATCCCCCCTGCTGTTCAGGAATGCGACCGCTGTGCTCTGCCGTCCGCCAAGGTCTTGGTAAGCATCGAACCGGACAATGCCCACCCTGGACAGGCAGGTGTCTATGCGCACGTCATGATCACGGGCGGCAAGGGTCAGATCTTCCAGAGCGAGGCGCATATTGGCTAGCTTTTCATCCATCGCCGAGACATGTTCGACAATGTCGACCGTGCCGCGCGACCCCATGATCACGTGCTGGCCCCGCTGGTATTGCTGCAGCCGCCGGTAGACCAGAGCAAGGCCGATGCCCGCCGCGATGGCCACGACAACCGCGATAACAGCAATGATCTCGAATACCTGCGTTGCGCTCAATTCCGACCCCTAGAGTGTGAAAATGACAGTGGCTTCAAGACTGTTGTTGTCCTTAAACTTCTCGTCGTTGACCGGCCCAACTTCCACCTTGAGCACCGCCGCCTCGCCGTACGCTGTGGGGTTGAGCCCGCTGACCGTGACGGTCTTCTCTTCCTTGGGCTTCAATTCTTGGATGGAGACCGTTTTCTTCTGAGGCGTGGTGGAATCGGGCGGGAGCAGGGTCACAACGACGGGAACGTCCTTTTCCGACATGTTTCCCTGGTTCTCGACGGTCACAAGGAAAGCGAGTTGGTCGCTGGAAGTGAGGTTGTAAGTGTTTCCAGCCAAGATCTCTTTGTCGTCTGGAGACGCAACCACCTTTGCCACCGCCACGCCATGGACGGCCTGAAGATTACCGGTGCTCTTGAGAGCCGAAAGCACCTCTTGCACCCGGGACTTGGAGGCGAGATCCGTGTCGGTCAGGAACGAAGTGCTCGGAACGGTTACTCCGGTCAGATTCTTGGCCTTGAGGATCTCAGTCGCGCGCGGAGCAAACACTTCTTTGTACAAGAAGTCTGAGTTGGCCAGGTACTGGAGGGCCCGGGTTATGGGGACCGAAGAGACCTCGACCTCCTGAACTTCGAGCGCGTTCATGAGTGATGGCTTCAGGTCGACGAGACCCTTGTAGCGGAATGTCATCACAAGCACGAAGAACTGGTGGACATCCTGGCTGACCAGATCTTTGGGCACGTCCATGGCCTTCGCCTGGGCCTCGAGTTGCTCGGAGGTGGAGATGTACTGGTCCAGGTCAGTCTGAAGGGACTTCCGGGTGGTGGTCTCGGGGTTGGTGAGCAGCTTGACCAGCTCTCCCCCGATGGAGTCAGACTGTTTGAGCATGTTGCTGATCGAGGACATGTACCGTTGATAGTCGGCGGCTTGGCCGCTGCTGACGGCGCTTCGCGCCACGAGCACGATAACCACCACAACGATGACTATTCCTGCCAGCAGCAACAAGAGTCGAAGGAGCCGCTTTGGCAGCATCTTCCTTTGCCGCCGCCTGCGCTCCTCCGGGGCCAAATCGTCGTGGATGTCGTCCCTTGTCAGATCGGTCATAAGCAGTTGGACTCGCGAGTGTAGTGGTGGGCGAGGGGGGACTTGAACCCCCATGAGCGTAAGCTCACTAGACCCTGAACCTAGCGCGTCTGCCAATTCCGCCACTCGCCCGGAATGACTCCGAGTATAACATAGCGATTTGGGCGGCCGGCCCGCGGGCGGCCGGCCTCGATTCGCGCCGCCTCCTGCAGGCACGTAACAGGGAAAAGCGCCCCTCACCCGTAGCGCGGCCCACCAAAAGGTCGCCTCTTCCGTGACAGGCGTACCGCTGAGTGCCTGTCCCGGCTGCGCTCCGGCCTCCAACGAGTGGCGCGGCGCACCCCCTCACCCTGGCGGCCGGCCCGCGGCGGCCGGCGTTCTCGGCCACGGAGGGCTCGGGGGCGCCGCCCCGTATACTAGTTAGAATGACCGACTCCCGCTTCGACCCCGACCGCTATCAACTCGTCCGCAAGATAGGCAGCGGCGCATTCGCCACCGTTTATCTGGCAGACGACCTCCGTATGGGCCGCCCGGTCGCCATCAAGGTCGTGGAGCAAACCGTAGACGTCGACGACCGGGTGCTGCGTGAGGCTCAGGCGGCGGCCAAGCTTAATCACGCCCATATCCTGACGGTATACGAGATGATCCGAGAGCCCGAGCGCACCATGCTCATCACGGAGTATGTCGAAGGGCGGACGCTTCGGGAGCATTATCGGGACCAGTCGTTGAGCGATGTAGATATTCTCGAGGCAGGTATCCAGCTCAGCAGGGCTCTCGACCATGCACACAAGCGGGGGGTGGTCCATCGCGATATCAAGCCGGAAAACATCATGCTCGTCTCCGGAGACGCCATCGACGTCCGGCTGATGGATTTTGGGGTAGCCCAGCTAGAGGACCGGGCCTCCATCACCCAGGACGGTGACCTTGTTGGGACCCTGGCCTATATGTCGCCGGAGCAGGTCGAGGGGCAGAATGTGGACTCACGCAGCGATGTCTACTCTCTGGCCCTGACGCTGTATGAGGGCTTCACACGCAAGAATCCTCTCAAAGGGAAGAAACTGCAAGAATTACTGCGCGATGTGTCCCGACCGGATATCCCGCCTCTCGGCCTTAACCGGCCTGATCTGCCAGCGGAGCTGAGCTCAGCCTTGCAGCGGGCTATGACACAGGACAGGTATGCGCGCCCGGACGCGGCAAACTTCGGCCGTCTTCTCTCGCAGGCTATGAAAAGCATGCCGGAAGACACCCAAGAACTGACGATGGCCACCAAGGTCATGCGCCGCTTGGAGCGAGGGCGCGTGAGGCTGGACGCCGATCGAGTGGCCTACTTGGGACAGCATCTTGCAGCCGGGGTGTTCTCCCTTGTCGTGCTTTTGTACCTACTTCCCCGGGCACCTTTCTATCCTGAGCCCTCGATAGCCCCCCTGATCGTTGTTCCAGCCTTCGTCTCTCTCGTTTGGCCGTTCGGAGGGGGGATCATAACCATTGCCCTGCTGGCCCCCCCCATTTTTGCCTATAGTGCGGGCTGGGGAATCATCTATGCGGTACTGGCCGTTGCGAACATGGGTTTGCTACGGCGAAGAGAGCTTGAGTGGGCCGCGCTTCTGCCTGGAGTCGTGCCTTTTGCCGCAGCAGGAGGGGTAGGACTTGCCTTGATGCCGTTTGCGGGAGCCACGCTGCGGCGCTGGGGTGCCCTGGCCGGCTTCCTCAGCGGCCTTACCTTGGTCGCGACAGCAGGTCTTGACGGTTGGACCAAGCTGCCGTACACATTCAACCCAGCGCCCGGGCCGGTTCTGACTGAGGCCGCTCATGCAGTTTCCCCTTGGAAGGTTCTTGTCGAGTTGGCCCATTTCCTCGATTCCCGGCCGGAATTGACGCTGCAGATTCTTCTGTTCACCGTGTTTTCGTTGCCGCTTTATCGGCTGGCGGGGCGATCGTTTTCGGCCCGGACCTGGGGCGCAAGCGGATACCTGATGGCAGCGTTTGCCGCCTTCGTCTTGGGTCCGATCGCAGTCCTTGGGGTGCCCGTATCGATTGGATGGTTCGTGGCCGCATTTGGGCCGTGCGCTATAATCGCTTTCCTGTGCGCCTATCTCATCTCGTCAGAGGGTTCCAGACCCCTGTAGGAGGAAAACGTCGATGGGAGAACCCAAACGCGAGCGCACCAAGCAGAGCTCAAAGTTCTATGTGCACCCGGATGAGCTCGCCCGCAAGCTCGTCAAGGAAATGGAAGCCCACAAGATTTCTCACTCGGGGCAGGATTCCGTCTGCAGCCGCTACACGTTGTTTCTGTGCCCCGACGATTTCGCCCGGCTACAGCCGCGACAGGACGAAATAGCCGACAGACTGCAACGTCACCTGGGCAAGTACGCGAGATCCAAGAAATACGCGGCGGCTGCCGACTTCGAGGTCGCCCTCGTCATGGATCCAGACCTGTCAGTGGGCAGATTCGGCATCCTGGCCGAGCGCATCGATCCTTTACACTCGGTGCAGGGTTCCGTAAGAGGGCCTGTGTATGTGGAGCAACCTGACGCGGTACCGGACCTCGAGCCGCGGCCGGCTGCGCAGTCCGCGGCCCCGAATTCTATTTCCCCTTCTCATCGGACAAAGGTGATTCCGCCGGCACAAGCAGCGGAGTTGGACCTAGCCCGTCGCACGATTGTCCTCAAGGCCGGCGACAGGGTGCGGGAGTTCAACAAATCACGTGTGATCGTGGGGAGAGCCCGGGACGTCGACTTTCGGGTGGACGATCCCAATGTTTCTCGGCGGCATGCCGCAATCTACTGGGATGATGGGCGTATCGTGGTTCAGGATCTCGAGTCCACAAATGGAACGATGGTCAACGGATACCCCGTCAGTAGTACCGCGCTTCGCCCCGGCGATGTGATGGCCGTCGGCGACTGTCGTATCACCGTGGAGACTCGATAGAGCAGGGCGCATGACCAGGGGGAGAAGCTGATGCTGCAGATAGTGCTCCTGGCTGGGAAATTCATCCTTCTCATAATCCTCTATCTCTTTATCTACAGGGTTGTTCGCTCCACTACTCGTGAGCTGCGTATGTCGGGCGCAGCTGCCGGATTACAGTCTGCTCGCGGCCCCGTGCCGCCACGCGTGGGTGAGTCTACCCGTGGCCTTCCCGGAGTCGGCCCCGGCACCGGCGGCATCACCTGGAGCCTGGTTGTGGTCAAGAGCCCTTCGTTGCACCCTGGGGAGACGTATCCATTTCCTCCGGGTACGAGCGCTGTCATAGGGCGGGCTCCCGAAATGGATATCCATCTTGATGACACCTTCGTGTCCTCAAAACATGCGGCGGTGGAGACGACTGCAGGATTGCTGGCCATCGAGGACCTTCACAGCACAAACGGCACTGTGGTGAACGGCCAGGAGATCACCGGCACCCATGAGCTCCACGCGGGAGATAGGGTGGAGATCGGGGACACGGTCTTTCAGGTAGAGGTGCGCTAGTGCGCCTGCGCTCGGGAGTCGCCAGCAGTGTGGGCTTGGTGCGCCACGTCAATGAGGACTCCTATCTCGTCCACAACGGGCTCTACGTGGTGTGCGACGGGATGGGCGGCGCCCGGGCCGGTGAAGTAGCATCCGAGATGGCCTGCAGGGCACTCTCGGCGGTGGATCCGGTGAGCTCAGGCCCCGCAGAGTTGACGGAAGCTGTGAAGGAAGCCAATCGCGCCATCGTAGAACGGAGTATGGACGAGGCGCGGCTGCGCGGAATGGGCACCACGCTGACAGCAGCCATGGTACGCGATGAGTCGTTGATCCTGGCCCACGTGGGAGATTCGCGGGCATACCTGTTCCACGCGGGAAAGCTCACCCAACTCACCGAGGACCACTCGTGGGTGGCTGAGATGATGCGCCGCGGGGAATTGACCCCCCTCGAGGCTGCGATTCATCCGCATAGAAGCATCATCACCAAGGCGTTGGGCACCGAGGCCGAACTTGAGCCCGATGTCATCACGGTTTCGTTTGGCCGTGGAGATCGTGTAATCCTCTGTAGCGACGGGTTGACCGGCATGGTCTCCGACGCGGACATAGCCCGGATTGTCGGGCGTGAGGAGGAGCCGGAGATCACGGCCTCCTTGCTGGTCCAGGCCGCCCTGGCAGGCGGGGGAGAAGACAACGTGACGGTGGTCGTCGTCAAGGGCGTGGCCGACCCAGAAGGTTTGGAGCCGGACGAGCATTTGCCGCCGGAGCCGATATTCGGGCCGGCCGACAGGGGGCTTCCCGCAACAGAGAAGGGCGTGATCTCGGCCCTGAAGGGGCGACATCCGGCGGCCGCGGTACGCGAGCGTCTGGGCGGGAAGAGGCCTTCCTCGGATGGGGCGCGCCGTTGGAGCCGGAGGAGATGGATAGTTCTGGCGGTCGTTGTTGTACTGGTGATAGTGATAGCGATTGCCGCTTTTTCCGTCGTCAACTCCGCGATCTATTACGTCGGTACATCAGATGGGGTTGTGGCCCTTTTCCGAGGACTCCCCGGCAGCATCCTCGGTTTGAGTCTTTCTCACGTGATCGAGCAGGGATCTATTGGCTATGATTCGCTTGCACCCTACCTGAAGTCCAGGATCGACGCGCATGACCTTGTCACCAAGGAGGAAGGCCAAACGTTCCTCCGCTCCTTGAGCATGGTGCCGTGACTTTTCGTACACGCGAACTCGTCTTTCTGATTCCCGCCCTCATCCTCACGACGCTGGGGTTCGCCTTGGTCTACACACACAGGTCGGCGGAGCTCACCCCGGCCTCGCTGGTGTATGGGGGCCTCTTCGTGGCTCTCTTTGTCATAGCCCATTTGGGGTGCAGGGTTCTGGCAAAGCAGGCCGATCCCTACCTGCTGCCTATCACGGCGCTTCTGTCTACCTTGGGCATAGTGATGATCTACCGCCTGGACGAGACCATGGCGCAACAGCAGGCCATCTGGCTCGTGGTGGGCCTGGCGGTCTTCCTCTTGGTGTTGGCGTTCGTCCGCAACCTCAACGTCCTGCGGGACCATCGGTTCATCATCGGGATCGCCGGCCTGTTGCTCCTTCTTGTGACCGCAGTATTCGGCCGGGAGATAAACGGCGCGAGGCTCTGGCTGGCTATCGGACCGGTCCACTTCCAGCCTCCAGAGATAGGCAAGATCCTTCTGGTTGTCTTCTTTGCCGCCTATCTGGTGGATATCCGCGAGGTTCTCACAGTGAGCACGCGAAGGATCCTTGGGGTTCCGCTGCCACCGTTCCGGTATCTGGCGCCGCTTCTCACCATATGGGCCCTGTCGATGGCCCTCATGGTCTTCATGAAGGATCTCGGCACGAGCCTTCTTTTTTTCGGGGCGCTGCTGGCGCTCCTCTATGTGGCCACCGGGCGCCTGTTCTACGTATTGGTGGGTATCGTCCTTTTTCTCGCCGGGGCAACCCTGCTCTACTACTTGTTCCAACATGTGCAGGTAAGGGTTGACATCTGGCTCGACCCCTGGAAGGACCCTTCAGGGAAGGGATACCAGATCGTGCAGTCGCTGTTTGCGTTAGCGGCCGGAGGTCTGTTCGGGCGGGGATTGGGGCAGGGATATCTCACGCTCCAATCCGGCGAGACGATAATCCCGGCGTTGGAGACGGATTTCATTTTTTCAGCAATCGGAGAAGAGTTGGGACTCATCGGGGCGGTGGGGATCATCCTGCTCTATTTCATCTTCGTTTACAGGGGTTTTCGCATTTCGATCAAAGCCCGCGAGGACTTCCCTCGTTTGCTCGCGGCCGGTCTCACGAGCATCTTCGGACTTCAGGCTTTTCTTATCGTGGGCGGGGTGATCAAGCTTATCCCGCTGACCGGCATAACCTTGCCTTTCGTGAGCAAGGGAGGAAGCTCCATAGTGGCCAACTTCATATTGCTCGCCCTTCTGCTGAGGGCAAGTGATTACGTCAACCGGAAGGAATCCTTGCAGCGGAGCCCGGGACCCGAGGAAGGGAGACCCGATTTTGGTAACAAGGTGGCGGTTGGGCAGATGACTCGCTACGGAGCTTAGATGGACAAGTCGCTGCGCAGACTCTTCCTCATATTCACGCTCATGTTTCTCGCTCTGATCGTGCGACTCACCTATGTGCAGGTCTGGGCGGCTCCCGGTCTCAAAGTGAATCCGTCGAACACCAGGGCCATCGAGGAGGAAATGAAGGTCGACCGAGGGGCGATCATCTCGGCGGACGGCGTGGAGTTGGCGGTGAATCACCAACAGGGCGAGTATTTCTTCCGCGAATACCCGCAGGGCGATCTGACTTCTCCTTGGCTGGGATATAACAGCCTGCAGTACGGAAGGGCCGGTATCGAAAGGGTCTACAATGAAGACCTTTCTGGGCAGTCCGGCATCTTAGGCCTGACCAACTACTGGGACCAAATCCTCAACCGACCGCACCGGGGGGCGGACCTCAAGCTGACGATCAATATGAGCGTGCAGAAGGCCGCAGCTAATGCCCTTGGCAATCGTAAGGGGGCGGTTGTCGCCCTCGATCCCCGAACGGGCGCGGTGCTCGCCATGGTCTCGTATCCACGCTACGACCCGAACAAACTGGATGACCTTTGGAAGCAGCTTAATTCCGACCCGGACACTCCGCTTCTGAACCGGGCGGCCCAGGGACTCTATCCTCCCGGATCGGTATTCAAGATGGTTGTTGCGGGCGCGGCCCTGCAGGAGAACGCGGTCAGCCCCGATACCATCTTCCAGGACACTGGGACGGTCACCGCAGGGGGATATGTGGTGCGGAATTACGGCGGCAACGTCTACGGCAGCCATGATTTCGCGCAGGCGTTCGCAAAGAGCATCAACACGACCTTTGCCAAGGTCGGCGTGGCGCTGGGTGCCGACACTCTCGCCCGCTATGCCGGCGATTTCGGGTTCGGCGAGACACCCCCTTGGCCTCTGGCGGGCGCCAAGAGCGTGTTCCCAGATCCGGGCACGATGGACAAGGCACATGTTGCGCAGGCCTCGTTTGGGCAAGGAGAAGTGCTTACGACGCCGCTGGAGATGGCCTTGGTCGCTTCTGCGGTCGCCAATGGGGGCAAGATCATGAAGCCGTACATCGTCGACCAGGTTCTCGACTACCACCAGAAGGTGCTGGAGGAGACCCATTCTCAAACCTGGATGCAGCCCCTGACCCCAGAGACGGCGGCCACTCTCAAGCAGCTCATGATAGGCGTGGTGACCGGTGGAACGGGAACCTCAGCGGCGATCAGCGGCGTCCAGGTAGCGGGCAAGACAGGGACGGCAGAGGTGGAGAACGGCGAGCCGCATGCGTGGTTCGCAGCCTTCGCCCCGGCAAACGATCCCCAGGTGGTTGTGGCAGTTCTCGTGGAAAATAGCGGCACCGGAGGAAGCGTGGCGGCGCCGGTGGCGCGGCAGGTCATCTCGGCGGCTCTGGGGCTGCAATAATACTTGATGCTGTAGTATTCCCCGCGCGAGAAAAGGACTGATGGGCAAGGAAATGCGCTGGAGGGCTGAAAGGTCTTGATAGGACGAGTTTTCGACGATCGTTACGAGGTTATCAAGAAGCTCGGAAGCGGCGGGATGGCAGATGTGTATCTGGCCGAGGACAGGCTTCTGGGCCGTCAGGTTGCCCTGAAGGTGCTTTCGAGCCGGTACGCGCACGATGAGCAGTTTGTGGAACGGTTCCGGCGGGAGGCAAGCAGCGCGGCAAGTCTCAACCATCCCAACATCGTGCAGATCTACGACCGGGGCGAGGCCGAGGAAACCTACTACATCGCCATGGAGTACCTGGAGGGGAGGTCGCTCAAGGAGATCATCCTCAAGTATGCGCCGCTCAACCCCGACCTGGTGCTGTCGGTATCTGTTCAGATCCTCGAGGCCCTGCGCTTCGCTCACAGGCGAGACATCATCCACCGCGACATCAAGCCGCAGAACATCATCGTCGACAACGATGGGCGAGTTAAAGTCACGGACTTCGGAATTGCCCGAGCCGGAAGCGCCTCCACAATGACCGAGGCCGGCTCCATCCTGGGGACGGCCCATTATCTATCTCCCGAGCAGGCCCAGGGGCGGCCTGTGGAGGCAGCATCAGACCTCTATTCATTGGGCGTTGTCATGTACGAGATGGTGACCGGACGCCTGCCTTACGACGGCGACAACCCGGTGACCATCGCCATGCAGCATGTGCAAGACAGCCCTACGCCTCCGCGGAGCATCGTGCCCGATGTTCCGGAGAACTTGGAAGCGGTCATACTGCGCTCTCTCGGCAAACGGCCCACGGACCGCTATCTCACGGCCCAGGCTTTCCTGGACGACCTCAGGAAAGTGCAGAGGGGTGAGGATGTCAGCGTTCCGGCGGCATTCGCGGAGGACGCGACCAGGGTTATGCGGCCGGCGGCCACGGCTCCCGTGAGCGAGCCCACGCAGGTCCGCTACCAGGCTCCTGCTCACACGGGACCTGTCCCCGTCTACGACGAAGACCCCCCGCGTCGTCGCAACGTGTGGCCCTGGGTCCTGGTGCTCATCCTCATCCTGGCACTGGCAGGAGGGGCGTACGCGATCGTCTCCGCGTGGGGCACCGACGCGTCTAGCAATACCGCCATAGTGCCGGCCGTCGTGGGGCTGACGGAATCTCAGGCCAAAAAGAAAGTTGAGGACGCCGGCCTCAAGTTCAAGATGGCCGGCACGCAGCCGTCCGCCGACGTCGCTGAGGGCAATGTTGTCCGGCAGGATCCAGACGATGGCACCAAGCACGACAAGGGGGCGACGGTCAGCGTTTGGCTGTCTTCCGGCAAAGGCAAAGTGAAAGTGCCCGACGTAGTGGGCAAGAGCCAAGTCGATGCCACCTCGCAAGCAACTGATGGACCTCGGTCTCAAGGTCACGCCTAAAGAAGAGGCCAGCGCCGATCATCCGGTGGGCACGGTGCTGCGGCAGAACCCCGCTGCAGAGACCGAGGTTGATTCGGGGACGACCGTCACGATTGTCGTGGTAGCTCCTAGCAACACGGTGGCCGTGCCTAATGTGATCGGGCGGAACCAGGATGCAGCCACCTCTCTGCTGGAGGGCATGGGGCTGCAAGTCCAGGTGGAGATGGTAGATTCCACCGAAACAGGCGGAACGGTGGTCGATCAGGACCCCAAAGCCACGCAAGAAGTCCAGCCGAACTCCACCGTTACCATCTTTGTCAGCAATGCACCGCTTCCGACTACGGTCAAAGTTCCCCCGGTGGTTGGGTTGACGCGGGTTCAAGCCGTGGCCAAGCTCAAGCTCTTCAGTCTGGTGGCCAACATCATCTATGAAGAGACTCCTGACTATGCGCCCGATATGGTGATCCTGCAGGGCCCCACCGCGGGCGTGGAAGTGGACAAGGGCAGCGTGGTGAACATCACGGTGACTAAAGAGCCGCCCCCCACCACTACTACGGAGCCACCGACCACGACCACCACTCCAAGCACGACGGAACCGCCGCCTACGACCACAACGACGGTGTTCTGACAGCTCGTTCGATCATCCCTACCGCCCCTCCCAGCCAGCGATGGCCGCAGCTCGCACGTCCTGATGTGAGTCCCGCGATCGCGAATGGGATCACGTCCTGGCCCCACCGAGCCACCAAC
>JAMDEO010000229.1:0-1163 GCA_023483915.1 Actinomycetota bacterium | reverse complement strand
CACAACGACGGTGTTCTGACAGCTCGTTCGATCATCCCTATAGCGCAAAGACGAGGTAACCGGTGAGGTCAGAGAAGCCCACGTTTCAGGACGTTCTCTTGGGCCTAGAGGAATTCTGGGCGAAACAGGGTTGTTTGATATGGCAGCCATACCATACGGAGGTAGGTGCTGGGACCTTCAACCCAGCCACGTTCTTGAAGGTGTTGGGGCCTGAGCCCTGGAAGGTCGCCTACGTGGAGCCGTCCATCCGACCCACCGACGGCCGGTACGGGGAGAACCCCTACCGGTTTGGCCACTACTACCAGTACCAAGTGATCCTGAAGCCCTGCCCGGACAATGTGCAGGATCTTTACCTGGCGTCCCTGGAACACCTGGGGATAGATCTCGCGAAGCACGACGTGCGCTTCGTCGAGGACGACTGGGAGTCGCCCACCCTTGGCGCATGGGGGCTCGGCTGGGAAGTATGGATCGACGGGATGGAATGCACCCAGTTCACGTATTTTCAACAGGTGGGCGGCATCGACCTCGATCCTCCCAGCGTGGAGTTGACCTACGGCACCGAGAGGCTCACAACCTACCTCCAAGGTGTAGACAGCGCCTTCGATCTCGAGTGGGTGCCCGGGGTCAAATATGGCGATGTCCACAAAGCGAATGAGGCCCAGTGGTCGGTGTACCACTTCGACTTGGCCGACATCGGAAGACTGCAGAGGGCGTTCGTGGATTATGAAGACGAGTGCGAACGCTGCCTGGAACGGGGGTTGGTACGCCCGGCGTACGATTTCGTTCTCAAGACATCACATACTTTCAACATGCTCGATGCGCGTGGTGCCATCAGCGTGACCGAGCGGACGGGCTACATCGCCCGGGTGCGAAGCCTGGCCCGAAAGGTCGCCGAAGGGTATGTGAAAGAGCTGGGTGAGTCTGAGCAGCAGACCAATCGAGCGGCAGTCGGCGCAGAAAGGGCCGGCGAGTCGAAAGCGCCTGGGGAGAATGAGGCCTCCTACTTGGGGAACCGGGACGCTCGCGATTTCCTGCTCGAGATCGGGACGGAGGAGATGCCGGCATCGGCTTGCCGCGCGGCGATCGAGTTGCTGCCCGACCGTGTGTCGGGGCTTTTCAGGGCCGAAAGCCTCGAGGTGCAACCCGGGGACGTACAGGGCATG
>JAMDEO010000054.1 GCA_023483915.1 Actinomycetota bacterium | reverse complement strand
AGGTGGGGCCGCACTCGGGCAATCGCGTCGCGCGAGTTAGATGTGTAGTGCTTAACGATATGTAGCGTCAGCAGTCGATGAAGAGTGGTCAGCAGCCTAAGATCCGCTTCCCCATCCCCTTGAAACGATGCCGCAGGGACAGCGCCTGAGGCCGTCGCTGCCAAGATAGCTATAGGAGACAAGCGAAAGCTGAAAGCATGGACCACGCTGACCCGGTGTCTTCTCGCAAACAGAACCACCCGTTCGACTCGTCGAAAATTGTCGATATCTCGCCCTACAATGAGGACGGGAACGCCCAGTTCTTCCAGAGCGCCAAGCCTCTCCTTTACGGTCGTGGCGAACGAAGCCACCAGTACTTGGGCCTGAAAGCGCTCTTGGAGAATCTGAGTCCAAGCAACGAGCTGCTTCTCCGCTCCTCCAAGGCCGAGAGTCGAAACAAGGAACAGAATCTTCATCAGTCTCCGCGAATCAATGTCTTACGTTGTGGGACATATACGCGGGACGATGGTATCCCGTGTAGCTTGCCGAAGTCCAGAATGGAAGACCGTATTCACTGCGGCCTCGCATTGGTGGGTGAGCGCACGCCCATCTTGCTAACGGAGCACCGTGTCCGGCGGGCTCTTGAATTTCTGGATGACTTTGCAGGCGATGGCTCGCATCCGCCGTGCGCGCGAAGCGCGCTGCCATTCGAATCGTTGTCTTATTGCCGAGAAAGCAGCCGATCGATCTGGAAATGCGGCCTCCAGGGCCTCGAGCTGAGCGATGTGAAGTCGGTGGTAGAAAGGGCTCGCCAGTGCGCCGTTCGTGTCATAGAACGACCAGAAACCGCCATCGAAACGGGGTAGCCACTGGCACAGAGCACTCACGCTCTGATCGATTGCGTTCTGTAGGTCGTGATCAGGACGCGCGAGGAAGTAGTCATAGAGACCAAACAAGGCAAACACCCACCCGTTCAGTATAGTGACCGCCTGCTTGTTCGAGATCTCCTCGAAGATCAGCCCTTCAGGAACTGCGCGTGTCAGGCCACCTCGATCAACGGGAGTGAGCATCAGATCGATCGCCATGCGAGCTCGGCGAACGAGTAGCTCGTCCCCGGTCATCTGAGCGGCACGGACCAGCAGCGATGCCCCCTCTCCCTGTGTGAGTGCAGAGTACGGCGACTGATAGTGTAGCCCGAGCTGGGACCAAGCGGTCCATCCGCCTCTCTCATCTTGGTGAGCCACCGCCCAACGTGCTGCAGTCAGGAATGCGTCCCGGTGTTTGTCGGCCCTTCGGTCGCTTGCCAACCACAGATCCCAATGCCCTAGCGCCTTCTGGAACAGGGCGGTGGGGAAGTACACCAGGTCACCGCTGGGGAGTCGGTTCAACAGCAGCCCAACTTCATCGGTTGGTCCGGACCAATTCACCTTGTTGGTGAGGTCGTTGAAGTATCCGTGGAGATGGCCAGGGACGAAGTGTATGCCTAATTCCTGCGGCGCATGCCAGTAGCCGCGGTGGCCGATCAAGCCCACCCAGTGGTGCAGCATCAATGAATAGAGGCGGACTCTCCTGAGGCTGGTCGTAAGTCCCATGCTGCGATCGAATAATCCGTGCGGGATGCTGGTCGGCGCCCTGGGGTGTCAGCTAACCTGACCCGCGGCTCTGTGTGATCGGTGAACCTGCGTCAATAGATCTTCCCACCCACTCAGTACTCTATCCCAAGCGTAATCTTCCGCCTTCTCGCGCGCTCCTGTCGATAGCATCCTCGCGAGATCTGGATCATCTAAGATTCGAGCCACTGCGTGAGCCATTGCCTCCGCATCGTCGCACGGGACGAGCAGGGAGTCTTCGCCGTCTGTCACCAGGTCGGGCACTCCGCCGGCGTCCGTGCTGACGACGCAAGAGCCACATGCCATGGCTTCGACGACGATTACCGGCGCATTGTCCACATTCGTGGTATTGAGAAAGATGTCGCCTTCTTGTAGCACGCTTGGGACAAGCTCCTTGGGAACGGCGCCTCTGATCTTCACGCGATCCTTCAGACCCAGTCGTTCAGCCTCATTGGCAACCTGTGTTGCAGTTATCCCTCCGCGGTTCGGTCCGGCCATCAGCAATTCAACATCTCGGTTGTCGTCGCTGAGTCTTTTTGCCACTTGAAGAGCGAGAAGGGGGTTATACCGATCCTCGAACGCCCGGATCCACACGAGTTTTGGACGAGCAGGAGACACCATTCGAGCCGGATAGCGATCAAGATAGAGCCCATTCCTAATCACGCGGATGTCCGACCGAAAATCGCCGAGCTGTCGCTGGAGAAAAGAGGACGGTGAGGTCACTGCGGCTGCCGAGCGGAGCAGACGGGAGACCCTCTTGGGGTGGCGTTCGGCAAACTCCGGCAGGGCTCCGGAGTGCAGGGTGAGTATGTATGGGCAGCGTAGCAAGGAGAGCACAGCCGTGACGATCTCTGCCCATATGAACGCGGGGCCGCTGTATACGTCCACTTGGGCAAGGCGATAACGTCTTCGGCTCAGAAGTGCTGTGCCAACCATATCAATGAGCCGGATCCATCGGTTCTCTATGCGGGAGGTAGTGGTGATCGTCCACCCGCGGGCCTCCAGTCCCGCAGCCAAGTCTTCGCACACAAATCGGATGCCCGTCGAGCCCGACAGAAACGCGCCGGCAATTAGAATGGGGGGTCTGGTAGGATTCGCTCGGCTACGCATCGGATCGTCCTCGTCTTTCTGGGAGAAGTAGAACAGCAAGCGTGGCCATTATGACTTTTACGTCTGCGAGAACGGTCCGCGTCTCAAGGTACTTAGCATCGATGGCCAACTTAGCGGGCATGAAGTTGCTGATATAGGTTTTCTCCCAATCCTCCCCAATCAGTCGACATTCCTCGTCGCTGTAGGAGAGCGACGCCGGGCTGGTCATGCCCGGTTTGACGTCGAGGATTCTCAGCTGATCTCGGGAGTAAGAGGCAACATATTTGGGGTCTTCGGGGCGTGGTCCGACGAGGCTCATGTCTCCTTTCAGGACGTTGAGCAGTTGCGGCAACTCGTCCAGTTTGTGACTTCTCATGAATCTCCCGACAGACGTAACGCGGGAGTCCCCCGCAGCGGTAATCCGTGGGCCGGCCTTCGACGCGTCGTCCTTCATAGAACGGAACTTATAGAGAGCAAAAGGCCGGGCGTTCCGACCGATGCGGGTTGACCTGAACAGCGCTGGCCCGTGACTGGTGGCCCTGACCGCCACTGCCATTGCCAGCAAGAATGGAGACAACAGCGAGAGGCTGATAGAAGCCACGACTACATCGAGAAGACGGATGCCAAGCCGGTTCATGAGTGGCCCGCAGCGATCAGCTCTCGAACGTTCGTACGACATGGAGCACCGCTTCGATCACATCGCTCACATCATCGTCGCTCATCCTGCTGTAGATGGGTAGCGACACCTCGCGCTCGAATTCTCTGTTGGCGACAGGGAAATCATCGGGAGAGAATCCGTATTTTTGCCGGTAGTAAGGATGGAGATGCAACGGGATGAAGTGCACACTGGTTCCAATGTTTCGTGACTTCAGTTCTCGGACGAAGTCTGCTCTGTCGATCGTCAGCGCACCGAGTTCAAGCCTCAATGGATAGAGATGCCACGCATGTTCCACCCATGCGTGGTCAGCAGGAAGCTTGAGCGCGCCAACGCCATGAAAAGCATCAGTGTACCGACAAGCGATCTGTGCGCGCCGCGTGCTCATCTCGTCGAGTCGCTGGAGTTGAGCAAGTCCGATGGCCGCCGCGATGTCTGTGAGGTTGTATTTGAATCCAGGCGCAACAATCTCGTAGTACCACGACCCCTCGGCTGCATAGCGATTCCAAGCATTAGCACTGATGCCGTGCAGTGACATGAGCCGACACCGCTCGGCAAGAGATTTGTCATCAGTACAAATCATGCCACCTTCGCCAGTCGTCATCGTCTTCGTGGCATAGAAACTGAAGCAGACTAAATGTGGGTTTGAGCCCAATGCCGGTCTTCGCTGGCCGATGATCGTGCCTCGGTAGACGGCCGGCAGAGCGTGCGCCGCATCCTCGATGACCGCCAATCCGCTGGAACGTGCAAGTTCATCGATGGGGTCCAAATCAGCAGGGTGCCCCCCGATATGCACAGGTATGATGGCTCGAGTCCGTGGCGTGATTGCTGCTTCTATCTTCTCCGGATCAATGTTTAAGGTGTCCTGGTCGATGTCGACAAAACGCGGCTTCGCATCGAAGTATCTGACCACTTCCGCAGTGGAAGCAAATGTGTATGGCGTTGTGATCACCTCGTCGCCGGCCTTGAGCCCAACTGCCTCAAGAGCAAGATGGAGGGCAGCAGTTGCGGAATTGACAGCCACGGCGTAGCCCGCTCCGATCCGGTCTGCAAAATCGCGTTCTAGGCGTTTCGTCACTGCTCCAGTTGTGATCCAGCCCGAGTCAAGGACTTCCTTCACCATGTCCAACTCACGGCCGTCCAGATCCGGTCGTGCAAAAGGAAGGAAATCGCTTCGACGCCTGAACGCTCGAGACATGGTCACCGTCTCCGTTCCATCCACGCCTGCAGTACGTCCGCGATTCTGCCGGCCGACATTCCGTCCCAGAGAGGGGGGGCGCTCTTAGGCTCTGGGCTGGTCTCCAAGACTTCCCGGGCTGTCTTGACGATTTCTCGGGGGCTCGTCCCCGCGAGTCGATTGGTCCCCACGGTGATCGTAACCGGCCGCTCGGTCGTGTCTCGCATGGTAATACAATCGACGCCCAGCGCGGTGGTCTCCTCTTGGATCCCGCCTGAGTCGGTGAGGACAACGCGCGCTTTTGCCATCAGCCCAAGAAAGTCGAGATATCCCAGCGGCGCAACTAGGTGGACGGGTTGCCAATCCAGACCAGTTGCGTCCATTCTTTGGCGGGTACGAGGATGGACCGGAAACACCAACGAAAGATGCTGGGCGATTTCGCGAAGGGCATGACGGAACCCCTCGAGAGAGGCCGGGTTGTCGACGGCAGCAGGTCGGTGCAGAGTCACGAGACCGTACTCGCCTGGATGAAGACCAAGAGCCTGCCAGGGAGCTCGCGCGAGAGCTGACCCGATATGCTTGCACAAGCTATCTATCATGCAGTTTCCAACAAGGTGGATCGATCCAGGCGAGATGCCTTCCTTGAGCAAGTTCTCATTTCCGCTGGATTCAGTGGTGAAGAGGAAATCGGATAGGTGATCGGTCACGATCCGGTTGATTTCCTCCGGCATCGCACGATCAAACGATCTCAGACCTGATTCGATATGAGCAATCGGGATTTGAAGTTTCGCAGCAACCAGGGCGCCTGCAAGCGTAGAGTTAACGTCACCGGCAACTATCACAAGGGCCGGTTGATGTTCCAAACAAATCCGCTCAAACGCAGTCATCACCCCAGCGGTTTGCTCAGCGTGAGAGCCGGACCCGACCCCGAGGAATACGTCGGGGCGAGGCATTTGGAGTTCGTGAAGAAAGATGTCCGACATTGTCGCGTCGTAGTGCTGCCCAGTGTGGACAAGTATCTGCGTCACTCCCCGGCCACGTAACTCGTGGTAGACAGGAGCGACCTTCATGAAGTTTGGTCGTGCTCCAACCACACTGCATATCAGCATGTAGCCTGCCCTTCAAGAAAGTCGATGAAGCCGGCCGCAATGGACCTTCGGTCATAGTGTGCGAGGGCAGCTTGTCGACCACCGGCTCCCATAGCGGCCCGTTCCGTTGGCGAAGCAGCGAGACGACGAATAGCGGTGGCGAACGACGGTACATCACCCGGAGTGACCGCGATTCCGGCCTGAGCATCGTTCACGATTTGCTCCGCTTCCCCACCTGTCATCAGCACGACCGGCACGCCGACACCCATGGCTTCATACAACTTTGATGGAACTGCTCCAAAGATGCGCTTTCTTAGAGGTATGAGAGCGATGTCTGCCGACGCTACCAGGGACGGCATATTCTCTCGGGACACGGCATCCAAGAACCGAACATTTGTAAGGGCATGAGAGTTGGCCCAATCCATCAGCTGTTGTTTCTGCGGTCCATCTCCTACTAGCACGAAGGTGAGCCCGTCCACGTCGCGCAACTCCAGGGCGGCTTCTAGGACGTACTGCAACCCCTGCGCATAGCCATGCAGGCCGGCGTAGAGGGCGATAATACTTGCGCCTGGAGCAAGTGTCGCCCGCATTTTCGCTGAACGATGTTCCGGCCTGAACGTACCCGGGTCGACACCATTGGAAAGATGGTAAAGGTGAGTCTTTGGGTGACCCTCGCGAATGCGGCTCAGGATCTCGCTGCTCTGTCCAGAAACGCACCAAGCCTTCCGATAGCAGAAGCTCTCGAGCTCGCGCGCAGCCCGTAACGCCCAGCCCTCATCAACGACCCCTAGGTCCACTGCACTATCGGGCCAAAGATCGGACACGTTGAAGATCAATCGTGCGCGTTTGAGCCGGCTTAGAAGATAGCCAGATATCCCCAAAAAGAGCGGGGGAGATTCAGTTATCAGATAGTCCATTCGCGGGAGGACAAAGGCCCCGAGCAGACATGAAGACAGCGTGAACGACATGTAGTTGAGCAACCGCCGCCAGCCGATTCCAGTAGCCGGATAGACGAAGGTTCTTGTCACAGTGCAATCACCCAGTCTTTCCTTTTTCAGGGCACCCCCATACCCGGGATATATCTTACCCTGCGGGTAGTTGGGCATGGCTGTGAGGACGTGAACTTCATGTCCCCGCTCTGTCAGGCGGATCGCGAGTTCTGACAGCCGACCCTGAGGTGCTCCCACCTCCGGCGGGTAGTACTGTGTCAGTATGCCTACTTTCATCGCTGTTCCCGTCTGCATGCTTCGATCGGCGTTCTTGATCTCAACGAAAGCTCTCGACCTCTTTGCTGCAACAACTCGCCCCACTCATCCTCAAGTCTTCGTCTGCCGAGCCCTTTCTCTTTAGCCGGAATATCAGACCCACCATTGCCTCAGGTCCACCCGCGGCCTCTAGGCTGCCGACACAAACGCGGTAGTCGGAACCAATCCGCTTTCGGTACCCAGCCAGCGTCTTTCAGACCCACGTGGTGATTTGGACGGGCCCGGGCGGTATACAGCGGCCGAAGCCAATCAGTCTGCGCTCAAGTCGGTTCCACATTCCGCCGATACTGACACTGTGCGTAGAATCACTGCACAGCTTGTGAAAGAAGTGGTCAATTACGCCGTGCACGACAAGGATAGGATCGTGGCTGAGTGCATTGTGCGCCCCAGTATTACTCCGCGGTCTAACGGCCAATCGTGTCGGTTTCAACTCGGGAGGCAGGTCGTGGAACCCAAAGGCAAAACTCTCGGAACCGTAGCGACTGATTTTCGCAGGATAGCATTAGCGCTGGGGCTGTTCATGGCGGCCTTTGCCGCATGCACTCTTCTCCTAGCCTTTCCGGTAAGTGCGGCGAGTGCGAGCGTTAGCGTCACAGCCTACGGCGCCCTGGGCAACGGGGTCGCTGACGATCGGGCCGCAATTCAGGCTGCCATTGACGCCTGCCCAGACGGCGGTGTGATCAATTTCCCGGCAGGCAGATATCTTCTCGGGTCTGCCCTCTATCTCAAGAGCAACGTATCCCTTGTTGGCGTTCCAGGCCAGACCATATTCACAATGACGCCCAAGAGTTCGACCACATTCATGATGCTGTCTTTTGGCCTCTCGGATGTGACGGTAAGCGGGCTAAGTTATCTTGCGGCCTCACACAACGACAACGTGAGCGGCATAGCGATGGAGGATTCCCAACGGCTCACGCTCCGCCAACTGCGCTTTGACAATATGGTCTTCGGTCTCAAGATTGGGACCAGCTCTGTGATGTCCTCCGGCTTTCTGGTCGAAGACATTGTGGCTCGCGGGGTAAGGTTTGGTGCTTATGTGGACTGCCTGGAGAACTCCACCTTCAATCGCTTGGACTTCAGTGGTGTTTTCGTGGATTCGGCGGAGGGCGGGGAGCCACGCCATTGGCAGGACCTCTATATCCAGAGCGACGTGCGCAACCTGACCTTCAATGATTCTATCTTCACCAAAGGCTCTGGTTGGGCTATTCAGCTCTGGGGAGGTGACCAGCAGGACTTCTTCACTCCGAGCCGTGATATCACGTTCAACCGCACAACCATTGATGTGACCCAGGGTCAACTTCCCATCGTCATCGGCACCGGGTACTCAGGCGTTAATTTCAACAGCACAACCATCTTGGCTCGCAATAGCAGCGTGTATGGGGATGTAGTCCGCTTCTATGGAGGGAGTGGGATTACCTTCAATGGATTCAATGTGTCCGGTGGGCAGATACTTGCTTTTGGTGGCCTGGGGAACGATTCCGCAAACGTGCTTTTCAAAAATGGCTCGTTCGACGGGCCATATCTGGAGTCTGGCGATGGCGTGGCAGGCATAAGCTTCGACAACGTCGGCATGGGTTCAAATGAAGCTCCGACTACGACGACCACAACCTCATCCACGACCACGACGGTGTTACCGACAACCACAACCTCATCCACTACCACAACAACCCAGGTGCCAGCATCGACAACGACAGTTGCGCCAGCTACTACTACCACGACAGCTGCGCGCACGAATACAACGGTCTCGACTGTACCGGTCTGGGCCCTGACGACAACCACCACGGCTCCCATGCCAAGTACTACGACGACGAGTTCTACCCTTCCTCAAACAACTACCACGACAACTAATCCCACACCGTCCTCTGTCACTGGGTCCGCGACTGTCACCATCGTCAACCCCATTGACGAGAGCACAGTTTCAGGACGAGTCCCTGTGGATGTTGCCGTAACCTGGGGGACGAAGGTTGGCAAGGTTCGCTTGTACGTGGACGGCCGGCGGATAGGCCAGGACTACCGGGCTCCCTACTCCTTCACCTGGAATGCAGATTCCGCTATCCGTGGAAGCGTGCACGTCATCCAGGCAGTCGCCTACGACCCCCATGGTCAGGAAATTGGCCGCGACTCCTGCAGGCTCACGGTTGCAGACGGAGCTTTGATGGTTGCGGGCCGGGGGCTGACGGCGACTCCCGCGGCTAATCCCTCTGATCTAGGCCGCTCTGGATCGTATTCGAGCGCTGTTTCTACCCTCGTAGAAGCGGGAACGCTGTCCGGGTTCGCTGACGGCCAGGTCGGCCCCGAGCGGATCACCACGCGTTCGCAGTTTGCCAAGATGCTCGCCATGGCGCTCGGCGTTAGCGACGATGACGCGACTGAGACACCGTTTGGTGATTTGGGCGATGTGGATGAAAACCTATACCCGCACAAGTTTGTGGCCACGCTCTGGTCCTTGGGAATCGTGCGAGGGACCGCCATGGACCGCTTCTCTCCTCACGCTATGGTCACTCGAGCGCAGGCAATCAGTATGATAGTGAGAGCTCTCAGAACCTTTGACCCCTCAGTCCTGACGATCCCTTCCGGTGGCTCGTCCTCGCTGCTGGGAACCGATGGCGACGTTCACGCCGAGAGCGTGGCTATTGCCGAAGCTAGCGGTCTGCTGGAAGGTGTCCACAGTCCGCAGTGGGATCCGTCGGCGCCTGCCACAAGAGGAGAAGTGGCGCAAATGATTGTGAATTTGATTGGTCTAGACTAGCGCATCGACCTGCGATGACGAGCCAGCAAGACTCAGGACGACGCGTCCGGGTCTTGCTGGCTTTCGAATAGCTCCAACTCATCGTGCTCAGAGGCGTGTCTTTCGCGCACGTATGTAATATCGGGTGGGAGATTCGCAGTCTGAGTTGACTTGTGCGGAAGGTGCTGTCGAGGACTGCCTGTTCCCACTCGGGGAGGCCACTGTAAGGTTCTAGGAGTCGACCTTTGGTGTACCCCAGGATACAATCGACATCGACATTCGTGCCATTCTGCCTCGGGAGGCAGAATCCAGATGCTCATCAGCGTAGTTATGCCCTGCTTCAATGTAGCGGACACTCTCGAGCGCACCGTTGACTCAGTATGCGGTCAAACGTTCAAGGATTTTGAGCTGCTCGCAATCGACGATGGCTCGTCGGATCAGACGGTGCATGTTCTCCATTTGTTGCGTGAACACATGCCGGCTCCGAGCGAGCTTCGAGTCCTGTCACAGGACAACCTAGGAGCGGGAGCCGCAAGAAATCTGGGAATGCGGGAGGCTCGTGGCGATCTGATCGCCTTCTTGGATGCCGACGACCAGTGGTACCCGGACTATTTGGCCACAGCGGCGGCCATCTTTGAGAGGTTTCCGCAGCTAGGCGCTGTCTGCTCGAACTCCTGGGATGAGTATTCGAATGGACGTCGTTTGAACGTTCCCTTTCGGAGTGACTCGGTCCTAGTAGTCGAGGACTTCTTCAAGGCGCTACTTGATGGCACGATGGTAGCGCGGACTAGTGGTATCAGCATCCGCACGTCTGTTGTCGCCAAAGCCGGTTATATGCGTGAGGATCTTCTTCGCGCTCAGGACTACGAGTACTGGTCACGAATTGCGGCCTCTAAGATCCGCTGGGGATTCTCGTCCAGGCCGCTTGTCCTATACAACGGGGTGAGGGGGGAATCGCTGTCCCGTAACCCGTTGCGGTTTACCAACGCTCCTCTACCTGAGACCTGGAGCAAGGAAATCTGGCCTCTTCTCGATGGCGAAACGTTCGATAGCTTTCGCAAGTACTATGTCGCCTGGTCCCTGAAATGGTGCTGGCATGAACTTCAGTCCGGGCTGGATGCTCAAGCCAGAGCTACTGCAGAGGATGCGTTCCCCCGAGCGAGGGGTTGCCGGGAGAAGTTGTTCCTGCTGGCCGTACGATTCCTCCCAGCCAGAGTCCACCGGCTCACTTGGCGTGTGGGTTCGCCTGTCAGAGGTTTCGTACGCGGTGCTCTCAAAAAGGTTAGGTCGCGTCGAACAGCATCGGAATTCCCTGGTTACGCGTAACACCGGGTTCATCACGCCGCGTCATTCGTGCAAGACAGAAGTGCGTCACCGGAGACGGTCTCTTTGCAGCAGATTCGGGATGGCTTGGTCTCTGTCTTGATGAAGACGCGTAGTCAAGCTCGTCTGGTCATATCACCCATTGCGGCTCAAATCGCAAGGGAAGCGGGTTAAAGGCTTTGGGTTGCCGCTGCCGTAGTAGAGCGATAGGGATTGAATGGAGAGCTGGAGGCGCGGAAGAGCATGACTTTCACGCATATCCTCGAGCGCGTCCTCCCGACCAGGGCAGTCATGGGATGAACGCGGGATGATAATATGCTGCGTTCCTGTCGCCCCCCTCTGGAATCAGACATGAGCGCCGTGTTGAGTACTGATCTCCCGATTCCAACGGGGACTCGATTGAGCTGGCCGTTGGTAAGCGAAGCTGCTTCTACGCTTGATTGCTGTCCAGGACTGGCAAGGCTGGGATGAGATTGTTCACATGGCAACGAACACGTAGCCTCTCCTCGCAGCTGAAGACAAGCAGATGCGGTGACGTGCTGTGACGGATGGGGATGCGACAGCGGAATTGGCCAAGGAACCCCGACGGCTGACCACAGCGAGGCGGTCGATCGCGTACCTAGCCGGAGGCAGTCTCGTCTCCACAGCTCTATACGCGTTAGGCGGACTAGTTGTCGGACGGCTGGTTGCCCCCGCTACCCTCGGCCTCTTCAACGGCATCGGCCTCGCCCTGTCCTACGCGGCCCTTCTCCAGTTGGGGGTCTTCTCCGGTCTGAGCCGGGAACTGCCCTATTTCATAGGTAAGGGCGAACGTCCCACCGCGGAGAAGCTGTGCGCCGTGGCTCAAGCGTGGGCGTTTCTAGTTGGGGGTTCGATCTTCCTTGTCTTGCTGGGTGTCGGCGGCTGGGAATTGGCTCATGGTGATCTGTGGCGAGCAGCCGGTTGGTTCACCAACGCGATCATGGCTATCGAGCTCCTTCTCGCAACGTACCTGCAGGTCATCTATCGTACTGCTCACGACTTCGCCAGAGTTGCCTTCATCCGCGTCATTCAGCAAGGGTCGCTGCTCGTGCTTCTTGTGCTAGTAATACCCTTGAACTTCTATGGATTGTGCCTTCGTGTGTTGCTTGCTGGAGCTTTGAATGTGGTTCTTCTCGCCCACTGGCGTCCGGTGAGGGTAACCACTAAGTGGAGCACGCTCGATCTGAAGCATCTTCTCAGAATTGGCACGCCTATCTTTGCGGTCGGTCAGATCCTCACCTACTGGGCGGTGGTTGACCAGACACTGGTTCTAAGACTGGGTGGGACCACGTTGATGGGTCTGTACTCCATGGCCATCATGGTAAGAGGCGCTGTTGCAACGCTGCCGACAGCCGTAAGCCAGGTGTTCTTTCCCCGGATGAGCCAGAAGTTTGGAGAGGGTCAGAGTCTTCGTGAACTGTTGAGCGGGATAACGAAACCGATGGCCGTGTCTGTGGCCGCTCTCACTCCTGCCGTCCTCATTCTGTGGTGGTTGGTCGGACCAATCACTCGCTTCCTGCTTCCGCACTATGTGGATGCAGTTTCAGCCATGCAGTGGGTTCTACCAGCATGTCTTCTAGACTCTTTCGAGCCGGGCATTGCCATCCTGACTGTTGCCCGTCGCCAGCTGCTACGTCTTGTCGGAATTGCGGTCGGGATAGCGGCTTATACGGTGAGCCTCGTGTGGCTCATTCGGAATGGCGTGCACCTTGTCGCTTTCCCGCAGGCAATGCTGGTTGGTCGCGCCTTCTATGTCGTCGTCTGCTACACGTTCATTTGGCAATTGGTCAGGAAGGAGCGGGAATCCTCTGGCGTGATGAGTTGAGAACTCCTGGTTGACAGCCTTTCCCATTGACTGGAAATGCCCGGATTCCCGGGCCAGTCGAAGGCTTTGAATCAGTGTTCTGCTCTCATCCGCACAGAAGAGTTGGGCGTCGGCTCAGGAGGCCCTGATTTTGTCAGGCCAGCTCGAGGGGAACAGCGCCTGGTGGATCGTGCGCCTGACCAGTGCTTCGGGCCTGACCCACTCATGATAGTACGTGGCGTTAGACGTGGCCATCGCTAGTCGCTCCTCCTTGTCGCGCAGGAGTCCGTCAATCGCGGACACCAGGCTGCGTGGGTTGTGGAACTCCGTATAGTTCTTGCCAGGAGCAAAACCTCCGGGGAGTAGGTACCGGAGAGGCTCGCTGACTATGGGGCGCGACGCCGCCACGTACTCGGCCATTTTCCAGCCGATGGAGTCATGGAGCCCTGTAGTGGCCACGCATATCGTCGCCTGCTTGAGGAGACGGAGGAAGGCGCTTCGATTGGTCGGCACACGTGTGGGGACCACGCAGTCGGGAAACTCTCGAAGAGCATGCTCCAATCGGGCAAATCCCCCAAGGAAGACTTCGCCAAAAGCCTCTCTGCACGCTCGGATGCAGGCTGCACGCATCTCGTTGATCCTTCGGCGCTCGTCGGCGAACTCGATCGAACTCACCTCGGGACTCGATGGGTCCCAGGTGCGGGCCATAAATATGACCCGCGGCAACTCGGGATCCCCTGGGGGGGCCTCGAACCGTTCCACCCAGCTGGCCCGTCCGTAGGACATCTTTAAAACGGCATTGGCAATTCTGGAGCGACGGACGACGTGTTCGGCGTATAGCCTCGTCCCGGCGCCCAAGAACGGCACGTTTCGACTCGTAACCAGGTAGTTGAGTCCCAACGGGCGAATGTTGATACCTTGACCAACCTTTTCCTGTACCCAAGGGTCGAATGATCGTTTGAAGACTACGTCTGCTCCTGACGACAGTCGCACGAGGTCTTCCCGGGTTCGACCATAGGCGCCATTCGCAAGGTTGTAGCCGTCACGCAGGTCGTACCGAACCCTGATCCCGTCGATGACAGCGTCAAGCAAAGTGGATCCGAATTCCGTCTCCCTGGGGGCGCTAGATAGCTCAATCATGTCGAGCGCAGCCAAATCGAAGAAACCAGTCACTATCTGCAGGCAGTGATCCTCAAGAGGTCCTTTGCAGTACAGAACGCATTTGGGCCGATGTACGGCTCGCCGCCTTGCTTCTTCTTGATCGATCATCGGCTTGACCTCGGATATCCGACTCGTATGAAATTGGTTCACCGTTCAGACGGTGGGTTTCGTTAGGGTCCAACTAACCGACGGGTTCAACCCCCTGCAGTATGGAGCCACGAGCAGGCGGGACGGTATTGAGGTCAGATACAAGAGCACCAGACCCGAGTAGCACTTGCGCAACAGAGCACGTCTTCCACCACGCGAGGATAAGCCTGATTGTTGGCAAGTTGGCGACAACCGTAGAGACATCGGCGTTGGTCCGGCAGGGCAGAAGTTCCTTCAAGCTTTGACTACTTTTGGTCCCCATTCGCTTCCTACTAGATTTCTCGTGTCCACGAGCAGTCTTACGGCGCGATAAAGGTTGGGATCAGCGAACTCGCGATGTGCAGTCGACAACAGTAGTAGGTCGTAACGGCCAAATTCGTCGGCGTTCAGTGCTACAGAACGCATTTCAGGGGTGTTCCGACGTCTGTGGCGAGTGACTGGGAAGTGCGGGTCACAGTAGGCGACCTCGGCTCCGCCGTCCACTAGAAGCTTGATCAACTCGTACGAGGGCGACTCCCGATCGTCGTCGATATCTGGTTTGTAGGCCAGACCGAGGACCAGAATCCTTGCCCCCTTCAGACTCTTCCCTTCATCTGATAGCGCGCTCCGAACCTTTCCGACCACCCACTCGGGCATGCTGGTATTGATCTCACCGGCTAGTTCGATGAAGCGTGTCCACACGCCGTATTCAGCGGCCTTCCAGCTGAGGTAGAACGGGTCAAGCGGGATGCAATGACCTCCCAATCCCGGCCCCGGGTAGAAAGCTTGGAAGCCGAATGGCTTGGTCTTTGCGGCTGCGATGACCTCCCACACGTCAATGTCCATGCGATCAAAGGTGACCTTGAGCTCATTGACGAGCGCGATGTTGACGGCCCTATAGATGTTCTCGACCAGTTTACTCGCCTCCGCAACTCTGGAGTTGGAGACGGGAATGACCTGTGTCACCACCCGCGAGTACAGCGCAGTCGCCATGGCAGTAGACTCCGGGTTCACTCCACCCACGATCTTGGGGATGTTCTTGGTGCGGAACTTGGTATTGCCGGGGTCCTCTCTTTCGGGAGAAAAGGCAAGCCAGAAATCTTGCGGCGTTCGCAATCCTGAGGACTCTAGTATTGGTTTGATCTCCTGTTCGGTGGTGCCCGGATACGTCGTGGACTCGAGCACAAGAAGCTTGCCCGGCTTCAGTCGGGCGGCTATCTCTCTGGTGGCGGAGAGCACGTAGCTGAGGTCCGGCTCACGATGAATCCCGAGCGGCGTCGGCAGGCAGATGAGGACCGCGTCGCATGACGTGAGATCATCAAAATCTGTTGTCGCCCTCATTGCTGCTGGGCGGCGACTAATGGCGGCTGCTATCCGCTCGGAGCCGATATGGGAGATGTATGAGTTCCCTGCATTAAGCGCGGCCACCTTGGCGGGGTCGATATCGAAAGCTACCACGGAGAAGCCGCCTTCGCTGAAAAGCAAGGAAAGCGGCAAACCCACGTATCCCTGGCCGATTATCCCGACCACTGCTTCGCGTGACTCGATGACCTCAGCCAAACTCACGGTTCGTTCCCTCACAGACTCTCAACGAGCTTAGTCGCCTCGGCGGTCTCCGGCGCAAGTGGGTTGCGTACCCTAGCTTCTTCGAGGTAAGTCGCCGCAAGCCTCCTCAGATCCGCTCTAGACATGTTGCGGTAGTGGGAAGCGGTCGCCCTGGGGCCAGTTCCGACTGCCAGCGATCCGTCCGCCTGTCCGGGGTTCGGCAGTGCGCGGGGAGAGATGCCGCTCAGGCTGCTCCAGTCACCAAGGCCCGGGACAATTGGAACCAGCTGGGCATAGTTGATCTGCTCATAGCGTCCGGCGACGTAGTCCTCTGCCACGAGAAGGTTGATGGTCGCGACCCCTGCGGCAAAGCGGAGGGACCAATCGGCAGGCTCGACGGAGATAGCGCGCTCCAAGCTGCCGATGCTCAGCGCTAGGTCGTCTAACACGGCACCGGCCCTATCCTGGGCGTCAGAGACCAGGGCCGTCAGGGCTGCGCGCCCGTAGATGCTGGCCTGGGTTTCGTATGGTCCTGGGTCGGTAGGCTGGAGCCAATGGGCGGCTGCGGCCCGCGCCGCGGCTCTTACTCCGTCGGTTTTCTCGATTCCCAGCGCCGATTTCTGATACTGAAGTGACAGGTATGGCAGACCCGCCGAGAGAATCACCACGATGGCCAGTGTGATAAGCAGGGCGCGAAACACGTGGGACAGCAGACCCGGGGGCCGCATGTAAGCCTCGTTGCGGAGTCGACGAGCTCGTCTTCTCTCCCGGCGTTTGTGTTTCGCAAGATGCAGATCGGCTCTCCGAAGAGTAAAGAAGGAATCGTTGTGTTCAGTGTCCTTAGCGACTGACGACGTCTCACTAATCTCGAAGACTTCACGTTCATTCCATCCGGCAGTCTTCTTGCCTAGCCACAGCCAACGATTCACGCGTGGCCACATAATGCCGGCGTGGGCGTCAACTTCAGCCAAGCCGGCCGCTAGGAGGAGTATCATGGGGATGGCAATTCCAGCCATTTGCCATAGCCAATCAACGCTGGCATGGATCAGCCAGT
This sequence comes from Actinomycetota bacterium, assembly GCA_023483915.1. Classification (GTDB taxonomy): domain Bacteria; phylum Actinomycetota; class Thermoleophilia; order RBG-16-64-13; family RBG-16-64-13; genus JAMDEO01. The sequence continues at coordinate 20,929 of JAMDEO010000054.1, read as the reverse complement.
AAGCTATCCCAACGAACAGGGCCATTTCCCATCCGTAAGAGATTGCGTCCTCGCCCCAGCGTGCGCTGCACAAACGGGACCGATACTCTTCTGCGGGGCTTTCTGGGTGATTGGGTTCCGGATGCCGGCGTCTCCGCCAGGTCTCTCTTGCGCCGCGCCAGCCGGCAGTGCACCGGGGCCAAAGAATGCCCCCCAGACCAAGCAACATGCCCCCAAAAGCGAAGATTCCGCCAACGAATCCGGTTTCACCCAAAACCTGTAGCTCTAGCGAGTGAGACTGTTGGGGTTTGTAGGTCTCTGTAGTGCGCAGGCGATCGTATTTGAAGACGAAGTTGTCGGCTCCTACCCCGAGAGCCGGGGCCTCCGCGAATTCTTGCCAGGCGACCTTCCAGATGCCTACTCGCCCACTGGATGAAACGATGATCAGCCGCGTGCCTGTTCCAGATTCTGATGGTGCTGCAGTTTGACCCGTGAATTGGCGCCAAGCCTGAGAAACCCAGGCGAAGGGTCCTCTTTCGGACCTCGTGACTAGAATCGACGCGTAAATGATCCCCCCTGCACAGGCCAGGAGGATGATCGCTCCGAATGTTGCCTTCATCCGCATACTCACCCTCACCCAGCGTTCGAGCAGAGCGAGGATCATTCCGATGAAGGCTGCAATTATCGCACCCAGAAGGATAGTGCGGCTCCCTAGTCCTCCCCCGATTGTCTGCGGCCCATCCAGCCAGTAGCGGTTTAAGTTGGGGAACTCGTATACCATTAACAGGGCGGGAACCAGAAGGTAGAAAAGCAGGCGAATACGGGCGGGCGACACGATGAACATGAGCACAAGGGTGATCGCAAGGCTCCAAACTGCGCCTCGCGACTGGGTCATGACGGTTAAACCGAGAAGCCCCGTAGCTAAGCCCAGTGCCACGCCGCGAACGGGTGCCCTTTCTTCGGGTCCGGAAGCGAGCCACATCAGCGGCCAGAAGGTGATGAGGTAGAGCGCCGCGGCATTATTCGGGTAGCTAACTGGGTAGGAGAACCTGTCTTCGATGAAGAGACTCGCTATGTCGCTTGCGGTCCAGAGCCTGAGCAATGAGGCGGCGAGTAGACCGAATGCGGCGGCCACAAGGAGGTAGCGAAACGCACGTCGTGCCTGTGAATCGGTGAAGAAAACGAGCGCGAGAGCAAAGACGAGCAAGAATCCAAAATTCCGGGCCGTTTCGAGCCAGACCCGCGAAGTGGATGCGGCCCAAAGGGCGGAAGCCGCAACCCACACCGAGTACACGCTGAATAGGCCGAGCACCGCGAGAGACAGTTGCCGCGGTCGTCTAGGATATGCCACCAATGCCGCTATTACCAGCCCGAACAAACCAAGCGCCAGGGCTCCGGGGAGCCACTGGCGTGGCAGGTATCCTCCCGAAGAAAAGGCGAGCCAAAGCCAAACCCCGAGAAGGACAACAAGCGGCGCGGCCCAAATACCTAAGATATGCAGGCGGCTCCGGTCCTTAGGACTGGTGCTGCCTGCCGGCCACAACCCCTATCACCGACTCCGCAGCCCAGACGGTCAGGACTTGGACTTCTGCGGACGCGTCAGTCTGCGCAGCGTAACGCCTCCGCCCACCAAAGCTACCGCCACGATTCCGGCGATCATCAACTGAAAACCGGTAAACGGAAACGTTTCTCTCGTCAGCGTCTCGTTCACAAGGTTGTCCAGGCGATTGATGGTGGTCGCGTTCTCGTACATGTGGAGGGTAGCATCGTTGAGATATGCGCGCAATTCCGCGTCGGTGTAACTATTGTCAAGCTTACCGTTGTCCGCGTAGTCCTTGTAGATGTCTTGGGGAGATGCTGCCAGAGCTACCGTAGTCATCAACAAAGTGACAGCCAAAACCCCAAGAATCAAGATCAGCAGTTTCTTTAACATCCGCCCTCCTCAGCCTCCCGTTTGCACCAAATATCACTGCGACTAGTAATTTCCAAATTTCCGCACAGTGTACCGAGTAGACCTTTAGTCTAAACCAGCACAGCAGGTTTCTCAACAGAAAGTTCGTCGACAGGTGCATACCCAGGAACGCAATCCATTAATCCCTGAATTATCTTGCCCTTGTCCTCGTGCCTGCGGGCCATGTCGATGAGCTTGAATACTTGATCCTGAAAAGCGGTTCCTGAGCCATTATGGGTGGGCACACCAGGCTTGGCGTAGACTTTCTTGACCAAAGGATGGCTCGTGCTCACAACCTCTTCGTATGCATAGGTCAAACGTTCGTCGAGCTTCTCTCCTGGCCTGAGTCCGGAGAACTCGACACCGATTGATTTGCTCTGGTCCTGCCAGTAGAAGTCGATCATCCTCTGGGCCAACTCGATGATCGGCACCGGATCACCCATCTCCAGGACGAAGGTATTGAGACTCCGATCAGGGTCCTCATCCTCCTCGTCTATCATGACCGCCGCCTGGATGACGAGTTGCACTGCTTCCTCGATGAGCATGAAGTAACGGGTCATCTCGGGGTGCGTGATCACAAGAGGGCCACCGTTCTCGATCTGGCTCTTGAAGATTGGGATCACACTGCCCTGACTGCCCAGAACGTTTCCAAAGCGCACCGAGGCAAAACGAGTACCAGGGTTGTGTCTGGCGAGCACTCGGACAACGAGTTCACCAGCCCGCTTGGTGGCCCCCATGACGTTGACCGGATCGACTGCTTTGTCGGTCGAGATGTTGACCATCCGCTCCACGCCATAACGGGCCGCCGTCATAGCCACGAGAAGCGTGCCCTGAATGTTATTGAGGACGGCCTCGTCCGGATTGAGTTCCATCAGGGGCACGTGCTTGTAGGCTGCGGCGTGGAACACCAGCCGCGGGCGATGCAAGGCGAAAAGCTTGTCCAGCTTGCGTTCTTGGAGAATGTTGGTCGGGCAGAGCACGTATCGCCGGAATCCCTGATTCTGCAAGCGCTCGTGAAGATCATAGAGGGATGACTCATCGTGATCCACCAGCACGAGGGCACTCGGACCAAATCGAGCAATCTGGCGGCACAGCTCAGATCCGATCGAGCCGCCTGCCCCGGTAACAAGCACGGTATGGCCTTGGACGTAATCCGAGATCGCGCCCAAGTTGGTGTCGATCTTCGGTCGCCCGAGAAGGTCTTTGATGTCGAGGTCGCGTGCGTCGCCCAGGCTGATCGTGCCGCAGACGAGGTCGGCAAGGCTGGGGAGGATCTTGACTGGCACGCCGGCAGGTTTGCAGAGGCGGTAGATCCGAGCCAGCTGCTTGGCAGTGGCCGACGGAACGGCCACAACAATCTGATTCACGTCGTTCTCGGCCACAAGGTTTGGTACGTCCTCAATCTTCCCCAGCACTGGATACCCCTGCAGGGACATGTTGGCCATGACGGGGTTGTCGTCGACCAGCCCGACCACTTGTATGTTGAGTGAAGGGGTCCGCTGGATCTCGCGCACCAGCATGTCGCTTGCCTGGCCCGCTCCGACGAGAAGAAGCCGCTCGGTTGTCTGGCCCACTCTATGGACTACTTCGTGGAGCACGCGACGGGCAAACCGCATCCCGATCATAGCGATTACGGTGAGCAGCCCGCCTCCGATTACGACCGACCGCGGTACGAGATAGTCACTGGCTCCTGCGTAGAGAGGCCATGTGACCACGACGATGAACAGGACAGCGGTGGCAAGAATGCCAGACTGCCCCACACGGACGGCTTGAATCAGGCTCATATATCGGTTGAGAATTCTGTAGATACCGGTGAGCCGATTGACGGCGAGATGGACCGCGATCGCTATCGCCGCGAAGATGGCAAAATCAGTCGTCCAGGCGCGCCACTCCGGTTCGGTGCCGGCATACCGAAACACCAACGCGAGATAGTAAGCAGCAAGAACAATGACGAGGTCCGCGGCCATAGTCCACAGCTGCTGGGTCCCGACTCTACCCCTCCGCGCCAATTTCAACAATCTCCCTAAGTCGTCCCGTCTTATCATCGTGCCCCTGCCGTCGTACACCCACAATGTCGGCGCACAGCCACGGGCGACTACAACCTACCTTACCTGTTCCCACACGGGGACAAACCCCGCCGTGCGCCTCACCCTACATATCGGCACCTGTTTCCCAAGGCATAAACTTGTCCTCTGCCGCGACATTTGCGACTCTACGACCATAGTGCACCCCCGTTGGCCGGCAGGCAAGTAATTCGCTGATAACGCCACCGATTTCGCTTCTTGCAGTAGTGGGCGGTTGACATAACACGGTGTCCCACTTAGTGTGTGGACAAGTGCCACTGGGCGCTTGACCGTATGCGTCCGCGCGGCGCGTGATTTCAAATGAACGAAGGGGGCGCCATGACCGATCCCATCAAAACTTGCGCCGCCTGTGGTCATTCGCAGGCCAGTGGAGAGTTCTGCGAGGCATGTGGCGCTAAGCTGCCCATGGAGGGGCTGTATCGCGGGGAGGTGTCTGAAGCAGCCGGCTCGCGGCCGATGGAGGGCGCAGCCGGCGACATGATCGCGAAGACCTGCGCCGTTTGCGGCCACCAACAGGCCACCGGTGAATACTGCGAAGTTTGTGGAACCAAGTTACCAATGGAAGGGATCACCACACCTGGGGCGGCAGCCGGGACCTTGGGTACGGGCGCGTCCTCGAGTGGTTACGCCCCGCCGCCTGGTGCGCCGCCACAGCCGGGCATGGGCGCGGGCGCGCCGCCACAACCGGGCATGGCCGGAGGTGCACCCCCGCCCGTTTCGGGCTATTCACCACCACCCATGTACTCGCCCCCCCCACGAGGCAACGGCTTCTGGAGCCGCTTTTTCGACCTGTCGTTCGAGCACTTCATTACCCCCAGCATAATCAAAGTGCTGTTCGTCATTGCAGTCGTGGTAATCGGACTAGGGGTGCTCGGATGGATCATAATAGGTTTTGTCTCATTCGGAGCTGTCGGGATAGCGATTCTGATCGGCGCTCTGGTGGCAGGCTTTATTTACCTACTACTGGCTCGTGTATTTCTTGAAATGGTTGTCGTCTTCTTCCGGATACGAGACGACACCGAGGAGTTGATTCGTCTGAAGAAGTGACCGAGTTGCGCGGGGGGGCGGGTCGACACAAGCAGGGGGCCGGGCTCGACTTTGTCGACCCGGCCCCCGCTCACGGCGAAGCGCCGCGCTCAGCCCTTGGTCCGCGCTCAGCCTTTGGTCATGTATACGTTGCCGGAGCGCTGGACGATGTTGACTCCGGTTACGCCATCGGTCTCCAACACTTTGCGGAGACTCTGCACGAGAGTGGCCGGCTTTCTGTCGGTACCACTCACCAATACACTTTTGGCGCTGCCCTTCACAAACTCATTTACAATCTGACGATAGAAGCTCGAGCTCGAAAGACGTCGAGGGGGAACAGGCTGAGGAATCAACTCAAAACCTTTGCCTTTGGCCATGAACAGCCTCACTTTCGCAGCTATGTCAAGGATGACCCCAGCATTTTAGCAGTACCCCATTGAGCTTTAGCATAATCAAGCCGCGAACGCTCGTTGACAATGACCAAGGCGATCGCCCACAGCCAAATAATGAAGCTAGAAGGGATGGAAAAACTGATCTGATCCGTGATGCCAAAAACAAGAAAGACTGTTATCGAAGCGAGAACGCCTGTCGATACCAGCCGCGAAGTGGAGCCGAGATGCAATCCCCTCACAGCGAGGAGCACGCATCCCAGCAGCAGCATAGCGAGGCCTAAGGTTCCAAGCAGGCCGATAGATAGAGCGACATCCAGAAACAAGTTGTGGGCCTGTGAAACTGGATAAGACAGCCCCACGGTCTGGTACGGGTAGCGTGCAGGCATGACCTCGTTGAAGACTCCCAAGCCGATCCCGGTGAGCGGATGGTCCTGGATGCCTCGGAGGGCCGAAGACCAGATGTCCAGCCGGGCGACGAGCTTGGTGTCCAGGCTTTCATCGTGAACGAAGAAATGAAACAGAGCTGCAAGCTGCCCCGAGGCATAAAGACCTACACCCGAGATGACGATTCCGGCTCCCCAGGCCCACAGCCACCGCCGCGTGCGCAGAATCAAGACAAAGAGAATGGCCACGGCCAGGCCCGCAAAGGCCGCGCGTGATCCCGTCATGAAGACGACCATGACTCCGGCGATGCTCAAGAACATCGAGATCCATCTCCAGGCTGACCACCCTGACCACCACCCACGCGGCAGGTCAGGACGGCCATTCCCCGCGTGACCTCGATCCGGCGGTGTCAGGGCCAGTGCTACCGGCAGACCCGTGCAGACCGCGAGCATGGCGCCAGTTTGATTCGGTTGGAGCCCATTCTGCGTCCACCAGAAAGGCAGCGATCGTATCGATGGCAAGAATGCGTAGACGGCATTGAGCCAGGAGAGCTTGTAGGACGGCCACCGGCTGGTCAAAAGGGCCGACCCAAGGGCGACGAAGGCGGCGCCGACGAAGAAGGCCTGCAGATGAGTGGGGCGAACCCTTCTTGCCACCCCACTCAGAAGAGGTCCGCTTACGACAAGTACCAGGACGACGCCCACCATGGCGATGATGAACCAGGGCAGGCTGGCCAGGCGGTCTGGGGAAGCCCATAATGAGACGATGAAGGAGAGGCCGAGAAACCCGGTCCCTGCCCGGAGAAGCGACATGGCTTTCCTCGTCACGGTAGGACCCGTCACGGAAGGACCTCGTTGGTTCTCGGCAGGGCCGACAGTCTTTCCAGCAAGCCCTCGTGGTCGGGGAACTTCCGGAGGCCCTCCTGATAGCTCCCGCGGGCCCGGCTGATCATGCCCAGGTCCGCATAGCAGTCTCCCAGGAAGGCGAAGACATAAGGGTCTTCAGCGCCTACATCTGCCGCGCGCTCCAGAAGGGGCAGCGCATTCCTCGGGGGCATTGTTTGATAGAAGGCGAGAGCGTACGCGGTGCTCAATTCCTTGTTTGCAGGCAGCTTCTCCGCGCCCTTCTTGTATAGCTCTCGGGCGCTCACGGAGCGGCCCCGACTTTCCTCATAGGCGCCAAGGACCAGGTACGTCTCCGCAAAGCGTGGATCGAGGTCCAGTGCCTTTTGGAGGAGGGCCTCAGCTTCGTCCTGATCACCGGCCAGGAGCAGAATGCGGCCGGCCTGTACGCAGGCCGAGGCTGTGACATCCAATTTCACGCCCTGATGGGCCAGAGCGCGCACCCGGATCGTCTTCTTCACCTGATCTAGAACGGCCGTGTCGACGGCGTAATAGGGGGGCTGATAGCCAACCTTGGTCGCTGGAGCCGGCGGCAGACTCTTGGCGATGGCCAGGCCAAGGCTCAACATAATGGACTGCATCGTGACCGCCCCAGTCGAAGTCGAGTTCGCCGTTTCCAAGGCCTGCTCGAGTATCGGCACCGCCTCGGCTGGTTCGCCTGCGGTCATCATGCCCCGGCCGATCCTGAAGAGAGACATGGCGCGTTCACCGGGGTTCTGCATCAATTCCGAGACGATCGGGGGTTCATTGCCCGTCCTGTCAAGAAGGAGCTCGCGGGCTCTCGCTCTTTCGGTCGCCGCGTCGAGGCTGTCCTTTGCTAGGCCGAGCTGGATTCTTGCCAACTCCGTATTGCCGACCGCTAGTGATGACTCGGCTTGGTTGATCAGAAGATTGCTGGCATCGACCCGCTGATAGACCTCCCGTGCCTCATCCCAATGCGCGGTGGACGAGGCCACCTCCCCCAGCCAAAGCTCACCGATCCGGTCAAGCCGGCCGGCAATGCGGGAGCGCAGGAGAATCTCAAATGCGTGGTCGGATGGAGCAAGAATCGCGGCCGCTCCATACGTTCTCCATATGGGGATCTCGCGACCCGCAGTATGAGGACCACGAGTTCCCGCAGATTCCATAAGGGCCATGGCCTTTGTCAGATCATCTTTGGCGGTGGACGCCTGCCCAGACCGCTCCTGGACGATGGCCCGGTTCACGAGGATACCTGCGACGTTGATCACCCAGACGTCCCACAAAGGCGAAAGCGCGGCGACGAACAGTGCTCCAGAAATACCTACTGCGAGCCAGCGCCGTATGTTCACATCAAAGGGACTGCGATAACTAGGCCTCCACTACCGGGCCCACAATCTAGTCCCCACCCCCTCGTAGGTGAAGCCCAGCCGGACCATGGCAGGGGCATCCAAGGCGTTGCGCCCGTCGATGACGACGGGCTGGGCCATGATCTCTTTGGCCCGCGCCCAGTCGAGATCGATGAACTCCGCCCATTCGGTGACGAGGACGCAGGCGTCCGCTGCCCTCAGAGCGTCCATCGTGGATTCCGCATAAGTCACTGTAGGGAGAAGAGCCCGCACGTTCTCGATCGCCACAGGATCGTAGCCGACAACTTGGGCTCCCTCAGCCAAGAGGCGGCTGGCCAGGATGACGGAGGGGGCCTGGCGGATATCATCCGTGTTGGGCTTGAAGGCAAGCCCTAAAAGGGCGATGCGTTTGGCCCGCAGGTCATCTCCCAGATATCGCTTGAGCTTGCCGACTACGCGGCGTTTCTGCAGCTCATTGACCTCGATGACCGCGTTTATCACCTGGAAATGGTAGCCGCTATTGCCGGCGATCTGCTTGAGGGCGGCGACGTCCTTCGGGAAGCAGCTACCCCCGTAACCAATGCCGGCTTGGAGGAAGCTCGTCCCAATGCGGTGGTCAAGTCCCATGCCGCGGGCTACCACCGTCACATCGGCGCCGGTGGCCTCACAGACATTCGCGATCTCGTTTATGAAGCTTATCTTCGTAGCCAGGAACGCATTTGAAGCGTACTTGATCATCTCGGCGGACGCAGTATCTGTCCTCACCAGAGGACATTCGATGCCCGAGTACAGGCTGGCAACTCTGTCGGCGACGTCGGGATCATCCGACCCCACGACTATCCGGTCGGGATGCATGAAGTCTGCAATGGCGCTTCCTTCCCGAAGGAACTCGGGATTGGAGGCATAGCGGACGTGGTCGTATCCTCTCGCGGCCAACTCCGCTTGGACCGCGGCGCCCGTGCCCACAGGAACGGTGGACTTTGTAACCAAGATGTGGCTGCCCTCGTCAGGCGGCAGATTGTCGACGGCCCTCCAGATGCGTGACAGGTCCGCGTCACCCGAGTAGGTCGACGGGGTGTCTACACACATGAAGATGTACTCGCTCTGTGAGCAGGCGAGTGCGGCGTCTGTCGTGAATTCGATGCGGTGTCGATGCTTGCCGATGAGTTCCGTGAGGCCTGGCTCGTAGATGGGTACCCCGCCCTCGAGCAGCATCCGTATCCTTTCGGCATCTACGTCCATGCCGACGACTTCGTGCCCCAATTCGGCCATACAGGCGACCGTCACAAGCCCGACGTATCCGGTCCCTATGATGGTCAGCTTGGCCAAAGGAGTCACCTCCGATCGTATACGACGCATCTCGACCGCAGCCGGCGGTCACGCCGTACCCGGAATGATAGTTTATTTGAGTCCCAAGTATTGCAGGATGGCTTGGGTCATACCCTTGACGATCTTGTCGCGGTAGGCGCCGCTCGCCAGCAGCTGGTCCTCCGCGGGGTTGGTCATGAACCCGATCTCGGGGAGGAACACCGGCACGTCCGACCAGTTGAAGCCCGTCATGTCACTCCGGGCGTCTATGCCTCGGTCCTTCGCTCCGGTGGCCGCGATCAGTGCCTGCTGCGCAAGCGACGCCGCCTTTTTGGAGGCGCCGGCAATGTCGTCGGTCCAGCCTTTGATGGAGACCGGGTAGAGAACGTGTATGCCGTTCGTCGACGAGTTGTCGCTCCCGTCTGCATGGATACGCACGAAGAGATCGGCGTGGGCTTCATTGGCGATCTTTGCTCGCGCGCTGTTGGAGATGTTGACGTTCTGTGAGGTGCGGGTCATGACAACCTTGATGCCGTGAGCCTTTAGAGCGTCTCGGAGTTTCAGTCCTACCGCGAGCGTCAGTTCGCTCTCAGGGATACCGGTGACCACGCCGGCGGTTCCCGAGCTGACCTTTGCCTTCTTCTCGCTCGCGCCTGGGCCCACCGGCTCCAAGCTGGAGTCGCCCTGGGCCTGATGACCGGGGTCGATGACCACCACCTTGGCGGATGACGCGGGAGCCACTGTGGCCGTCGTCTCGGTAGAGGGCGTCTTTGCGGTCGAGGTCGTCGTCGTGCTACTTGTAGTGGCTGGACCACCGCTTGTGGTGGGGATAGCTGTATCGCCGGTGGTGGTCTTATCTGTTGTAGTTGTGGTCTTCCCCGTTGAAGTTGTGGCTGAGCCGGCCGTGCTTGTGGTCGTGACGCCGACGGCGACGGCTGCCTCCTGCCGGGGGGATGTGGGCGGGGCGGAATTAGGGGCGGAGGTTACGGACGAGGAGAAGGCAGAGCCCCCGCCTTCGTCGCTGCCGGCGACAGCTACGGCAGTCAGAACGGCTGCGGCGACGACCAAGCAAACCACCCCCGCAAGGACCAAACGAACCCGTCGCTGACGAGCGCGCTTGGCCTGAAACCTTTTGATGAGCTCCTGCGTTTCTCTCTCTCGGGTGGGCGGAAAAGACATCTATTCCACGCGTCCCCGAGCCACCTGGCGGTCCACTGCTTCCTCTACGGCGCTGAAGGCCATGGCAACGGCTTCTTCCGGGCTCGAGGCATACCAGATCCCCTCCGTGCCTTGATCGTGTTGGAGTCGCCAGCCGGCGAGGATTACCACCGGCCGTCCGATCTTCCGAGCCAGGCCAATCTCCGAAAGCGTGCCGTAGCGTCCCCCGACAGCGATGACCACGTCTCCCGAACTGACCACCGCCAGGTTGCGGGCATGCCCCATTCCGGTAGTGATGCTGTAGTCGAGATACGGGTTCGCGGGAGATCTATCGTGACCGGGGAGCACTCCGATGGTCACACCACCCTCTTGTTTCGCGCCCCGGGCGGTGGCTTCCATGACCCCAGCAAGGCCACCGCACACGAGTATGGCTCCACGACGCGCGAGCAGCGACCCCACAGTCTCGGCAAGGGAATACTCTGCGGCATCACACCGGCCACCACCGATGACCGCGACATAGATAGGTCTATGCAGGCTGCTAAGAACTGGTTTCAAAATGAAGCTCCGCCGCAAGGGACGCGCGGGACGAGCGCGAGGCCAGGACGCAGGGAGCGATCGTAACAGCGCCACGGACACGACCGGGTGCCCCCTGGGCGGACGGCGAGTCGTGCCCACCCAGAGGGCCCCCGGGCTGTTCTAGGCGGCCGCGGCTTCACTTTGAAACCAGTCATAAGGCCGCGGGGTTCCGGACGTAACTCCATGGTGCCGCCTAGGATAGCATCGCCTGGATGAGGCGGAGCGCCAACTCCTTATCCAGGGGCTCATTCCAGTTGCCACACTTCGGCGACTGAATACAGGACGGGCACCCGCATTCACACGGGCAATCTCGAATCAGGTTGCGCGCATCACGCAGCCAATCGGCGAACCGTTCAAAGCCTTGACGGGAAATGCCCACCCCTCCTGCATGACCATCGTATATGAAGATCGTCGGCTGTTCCGTTTGGCTATGTACTGGCGTGGATAGCCCCCCAATGTCCCAGCGGTCGCACATGGCAAAGAGGGGCAACAAGGCGATGAGGGCGTGCTCGATGGCATGGATTGCCCCGGGGAGGCGGACCAATTCCTGCTCGGCCGCTAAGAGATCGACCGGGATCGTGAACCACAGGCTCTCAGTGACGAACTCCTGGACCGGGAGATCCAACTCCTCGGTGCCTATTACTTCGTTGCTGCCAAGACGCTTCTTCTGAAAGGCTACGACTCTGCTGGCCACCGAAATCTGGCCCAGGTGCAGCGTGAGCGGCCCGAAGAACGTCTGAAGGTCATCGCTGATTATTCGGGTGTCCGTCTCGCGGCGGGGCAGCGTGTGGTAGGTGTCCCAGAAGGGTCTGACAAGGGCCACATGGGCCTCGAGGTCAAGGCTGTTGACCAGGTAGGTGTCGCCCATGTGGAGGTAGACGGCACCCGGATGCAGCGCGGAGTAGGCAGTTTCCGCCCCTTCAGTGCCGATGATGTCGCCCGTCTCCTCCTCCACGATGGTGTACTGCTCGCCGATGGTGGACCGCAGGCCTACCTTCGCAGCCGGGAACCCCGTGTCGCTGAAGAACCAGGCGCCATTCTTCTGCCTGAGGAATCCCTCGGCCGCACCTCGATCGAGACAACCGGCGAGCTTGGGGCCAAAGTACTTCTCGTCGTCTTTCAGCAGGGGCCCTTCGTATGCAGCCGCCGCCAAGTGCTGAAGGTGAATGAACGGATTGGCGAAATCGATGGTGGCGGCTTCGACATCTCTCTGCAACAACTCTTCGGGATGCTTGACGAAGAACTGCTCGAGAGCATCATTGCCGGCAACGAAGATGCCGAGACTGTGTCCCTTGCCGCGCCCGGCCCTTCCCCATTGCTGCCAAAGGCTGGCTACCGTGCCCGGGTACCCAACAGTAATAGCTGCGTCGAGCGCTCCGATGTCTATTCCGAGCTCGAGAGCACTGGTGCTTACGACCGCGAGGAGCCGGCCGTTGAACAACATTCCCTCGATGGAGCGGCGCTGTTCGGGCGTGTATCCGGCCCGGTAGGGCGACAGTTTTTCAGCAAGGTGGCGATCGGTCTCCTTGAGTTTGTCGGCGCATTGCTGGTAGATGAGCTCCGCGGCCCGCCTGGACTTGGCGAAGCAAATAGAACGCACCCCATTGCGTACGAGCTCCGCAAGCAGCTCGGCGGCCTCAGTAATGGTGCTTCTACGGATGTTGAGCTCGTCGTGCGCAAGCGGCGGTTCCCAGAAGACGATCTTCCGTGGTCCCACTGGTGCCCCATCGCCGCTCACGTGCGCAACTGCCAGTCCGGTGAGATGCATCGCGTGCTCGCGCGCATTACTGATTGTTGCCGATGCGAGAATGAACTGAGGTTGCGCCCCGTAGAAAGCCGCAACGCGTCGCAGCCTCCGCAAGACGTTGGCCACGTTGCTTCCAAACACCCCCCGGTATGTATGGGCTTCGTCGATGACGACGTATCTCAGATTGTAGAGGAACTCATCCCACCGCTCGTGCCTGGGAAGCACGCTAAGATGGAGCATGTCGGGATTGGTCAAGAGGACCCGCGCTTTTTGTCTTGCCAGGAGTCTTGCCTCGGTAGGGGTGTCGCCGTCGTAGGCGAATACCTCCACCGCTTTTCCTGCCAGGAGTCGCAGACGACGGAGTTGGTCCTGGGCCAAGGCTTTGGTGGGATAGAGATAGATGGCTCGAGCCTTAGGATCGCGCAAGAGCCCGTCCAGCACGGGTAAGTTGAAACACAGGCTCTTTCCCGAAGCGGTGCCGGTGGTGACCATGAAGTGCCCAGACCGATGCGCCTCGGCCCAGCACTCGGCCTGGTGGGTCCACAGTTGCTTGATGCCTTGGGCGGCCAAGGCATCGACAATCTGTAGATGAAGACCCTCCGGAATAGAAACGGCCTTACCTGGTCGCCCAGGTAGCACTGTCTGAGCCTCGACTTGCGGAAACCGTTCGGGGGTCAAGAGATCGAACAATTCCGGTTTCAACCGAACCTGCCTAGAACGAAACATATCCGCTCACCCCGTCCTCCCGGCCGCTGGGGCGGCTCCGACAACATGCCCGAAGGGCCGGAGAATAGGAGGGGCCAGCAATCGAAGCCATACAACCAAGGGCCAAGCTCGGAGCACAACGAGTGTGGCCCAAGAGCCCAGTCCGCCCGCAGGCTAATCATAGTCCTCCTACGTGACGCAGCGTGATCTGTACTATCTGAGGTCCGGCGAAGAACCGCATAGGCGGGAAGATGGTACCTATCCCATTTGACACAATGACGGTTGTTGCACGGTTGTACACCACCCCAGTCCGGTATTTCTGGCCGTAGTCAGAGGGCAGATGCGGGGCCCATTTTCCGAACAGTGTCACCTGACCCCCATGCGTGTGACCTGACAGCATCAGATCGACGGCGCCGTCCGGGAGGGTCTCCGCATAGTCCGGATTGTCGCTCAGCAGTATGACCAAGTCGGAGGGAGCCGCGCCCTCAAGCGCGGAAGAAAGATCCGGGTGCCCCACCTGGAGGTCGTCCACTCCGGCCAGAAATAGATGCGCCCCGGCTTTCTCGATCTGTACGCCGCGGTTGTCGAGCAATTCGATTCCAGCCTTCATTATCGCGCGCGGGGCCGCGGACGGATCTGAGCCGTAGTCGTGATTTCCCAGCACGGCGAAGCGCCCCAGGGGAGCAATCAAATGGGCCAAGTCGGCGAAGCAAGAGTCTTCGTACTTGGAGTCCGTGCTTCCGTAGATGTAGTCGCCTCCGAGGGCGATGATATCCGGCTTCAAGTCGTTGACCGTTTTCACCAAATCGTGTACTCGGTCCTGCGAAAAGAACCACCCGTGGTGGATATCTGTGAGCAGAACGATCGTGGCGCCGTCGAACTCAGGCGGCACTTCGGGGCTGGCGAACTCGTACTGCTTGACCTGGATCCAGAAGCCCTCTGCGAACATGTAGACGAGAAGAGCGGCCAGCAGCACAAATACTGCAAGCGCGACGGCCCACCAGCAGTTGAAGGCGGTCTTCCGGCGCAAGATCATGGCGATGCCGCGAGGTCCTCGGCGTGACCGGGCCGGCCCCGACGGCCGGCCCGAACACATTCTGCTAGGGAACCCTGATAAGGTCGCGCTCCACGAGCAGTTCGCCTATCTGTACGGCGTTGAGGGCCGCTCCCTTACGAAGGTTGTCCGCGACCACCCACAGGTTGAGGCCGTTGGCCACAGTAGGGTCACGGCGGACGCGGCCGACGTAGGTCTCGTCTTTTCCGGAAGCGACGATCGGCATGGGGTATGTGTTGGTGGCCGGGTCGTCTGCTAGGAGCACCCCTGGGGCGCGGGACAGAATTTCCCGCGCCCTCTCAGGGCTCATGGGGGTGGCGAACTCCAGGTTCACCGACTCGGAGTGGCCATTCCTCACGGGCACCCTGACGCAGGTAGCACTGACCTTTATGGATGGATCGCCCAAGATCTTCTTGGTTTCGTCTACCATCTTCTGCTCTTCTTTGGTCGACCCGTCCTCTAGGAATACGTCTATGTGAGGGAGGCAGTTGAAGGCGATCTGGTGCGGATAGACGCTGATCTGCGGCCCCTTCCCAGCGAGGATGTCGTCCGATTGCCGTACCAACTCGTCGATGGCCTCGGCGCCGGTCCCGGAAACCGCCTGATATGTGGAGACAACGACTCGCGTGATGCGGGCCTCACCATGGAGCGGCTTCATCACCACGACCATCTGGATGGTCGAGCAGTTGGGGTTCGCAATAATACCCTTGTGCCAAGCGACATCCTCTGGATTGACTTCAGGGACCACCAGCGGGACTTGAGGGTCCATTCGCCACGCCGAAGAGTTATCGATGACCACGCACCCCGCATCGCGGGCGACAGGCGCGTAATCGAGGGAGGTGCCCGCACCAGCCGAGAAGAGCGCGAGGTCAACACCGTCGAAGCTGTGGCCAGTGAGTTCCCGGCAGAGGACTGTCTCGCCGGCGAAATCGAGCGGCTTGCCCGCGGAACGCGCGGAGGCCAGCGGCACAAGCTCTTTGACAGGGAATCTCCGCTCGGCAAGGATGGTTCGCATTGCCATTCCCACAGCGCCGGTGGCTCCGACAACGGCTACGCGATATTCCCTGCTCACTGCTCCTCCTTCTGGGCTAGCTTCGGAGCGACGATTCTAACACCCAGAGGTCGGACGAGAGAAAGGCGGGGACTCTCACGGCGGGGACTCTCACGGCGGGGACTCTCACGGCGGGGACTCTCACGGCGGGGAGCACTGAAGTTCCACGGCGGGGTCGGTGACCCCTGGCTCGCTTATCAATTTGGCTTGTCCCTTACGGAGCTTTTACACTGGGCAAATGAGGATTGTCCGAACATCCCTTTGAGGAGGGGCAAGTGATTGACGATCAACGTGAGCTGGAGGAGGCGCAGCCGAGCAACTCCGTCAGCCGGCGCGAATTCTTGAAAATAGCCGGGATCGTCGGCGCGGTAGCGGGAACGGGTGCGGGTCTCGGCGGACTAGTGGCAGCCTGCAGCGGAGGCAAAGAGACCCCCACCACATCCATGGCGGGTGGAGAGACCACGACCAGTGCCGCCGGCGGGCCGACTACCACAGTGTCGGCCGAACCTGAGATCGGAGACGAGGTCAAGGCCGGTTACGTTCTTCCCGTCACAGGCTCGATGGCGGCATTCGGAGTGGCTGCTTCCTGGCACGTTGACTACTTCAACAAGAATGTCTGGAAAGACGGCATGGTGATGGGTGACGGGAAGAAGCACAAGTTCACCGTCATCGTGCAGGACATGCGGTCCGACTCCAACCGGGCCGCCCAGGTCGCCGGTGACCTTATTACCAACCAGGGGGTAGTCCTGATCGGCGCAGGCGCCAGTGCGGCCAACGTCGTTCCTGTGCGAGACCAGTGCGAAGCTCTGGAGTGTCCTTGTGTGACCTATGACTGCCCTGGCGACGCATGGAACGCAGGGCAGCCGGCAGGAGGTTTCAAATGGTCCTGGCATACCTGGTTCATCTTCAAGGACATGGCAGCCAACTTCATCGCCATGTGGGACATCATGCAGACGAACAAGACGGTCGGCGGCCTGTATCCGAATGATGCAGACGGGCTGGCATTCGCGCAGGGCCTTCCGGCTGCCTTCCAGCCTCAGGGATACACCTACGTGGATCCGGGTCGCTTCGAGGACGGCACCGAAGACTATACCGCCATCATCAGGCGGTTCCGCAAAGAGGGCGTAGAGATCGTGAATGGCGTTCCCACTCCGCCCGACTACGCCAACTTCTGGAAACAGGCCGTACAGCAGGGCTTCAGGCCAAAGATCTCCACCGAAGCCAAGGCCATGTTGTTTCCCGACGGCGTGAACGCCCTGGGGGACCTAGGTGACGGCCAGACCGTTGAGTGCTGGTTCCACCCGACGTTCCCGTACCTGAGCACCCTCACAGGCCTGAAGGCTCAGGACGTCTGCGATCTCTGGGAGCAGGAGAAAGGGGTCCAGTGGACGCAGCCGGTGTGCCTCTTCGGACAGTTCGAAGTGCTCACCGACATTCTGAAACGCTGCAAGAATCCGGCCGACAAGAACGAGATCATCAACGCCACCAAGGAGACCAAGATCACGACGATCGGCGGCCCCGTCGACTGGACGGTCAACCCCGACCCGTACTCAGGGTTCCGCAACTTCTGCACCAAGTCCATCAGCGGCGGTCAGTGGGTCAAGGGTGCCGGCAGGTGGAAGTACGACATGCACATCGTGACCAGCGTCAGCCAACCCGAGATCAAGACAACTGCCGCCATCAAGGAGTTGGTTTATCCGTAGCATCCACGCCGGTCGACGTCCCCCCGCAGGGCCAATGGCAACGGCTATCGCCCGTCGCTAAGCTTGCTTTTTGCTCCGGGACCCGGGTCCCTCCGCGCTCGCAATGCGTCTCGACGATGGCCGTTGCCATTGGCCACCCCCAGGCGGCAGCGATTGCCGCTGGCGAAACGCTAAGGTGCGGAGACGGCGGTTGCCAGATCCAGTGTCCGCCTCAGCGCTCCTTCGTCGTAGGGGCGCTTCACAGCCGCGGCGAAGCCATGGAACTCGTAGCCGAGCACTTCCGCATCGCTGCAGACGATGATGGGTCCCCGCATACCCAGTTCGCGCAACTGGGTCTTCACCTTCAAACCGTTCGACCCATCCGGCCCCACGAGCTCCACGAAGGCCGCCGAAAAACCAGTGCCGTCCGCCAGGGCCCGCCCGATGCAGTCCGCGGCCTCATCCATTGTGGCGCAGACGGTCGCATCCCAGCCGATCCGCTCGACAATTCCCAGCAGCTCGTCGCTACGGGACCCTCCCGTATCGACCATCAGCAGCTTGGAGGGGTGCTGAGGAACCGCCGGCTTCACGACACGCTGCTGCGCGGAAGAATCAATGTTGGGCTTGAGTTGTTCCGGCCCGGGCTGAAGTGCCACCACCCGTTCTTCGAGGGCCAGGTCTTCCGCCATCACGATGAAGGCTGATGCGTTACCGACGAGGTCACGGAAGGGAGCACCAGTGAGGCGCACATGCGTGGGAGTGCCGTCCTTGGCAAGAAGGGTCACTTCGCGGGCGACCACTCTCGTCGATGAGGATCGCTCCGCCTCCGGCAGTGAGTCGAACGGTGGCTTCCGGCCCAGAATCTCTACGCTGCCCCAACCCAGCAGTCTCTCGGCAGCCTTGTTCCACATGGTTACGCGGCCGTCAGGGTCGAGAAGCCAGGTGGCTAGGGGCGCAATGGTAATGAAGGTCTCGAGATCGGCGATGGCGTCCCCACGTGAGCGCTCGGCCAGGATCCGCGAGATGGCGTTTCCGGCGGTGGCCCCAAGGCCGTGAAGACCAGCGCGCAGGCTCGAAGGAATGGCCGTATAGACATAGGCCCCTACTACTACTACCGCGACCCGCTGGCCGCGATGGACGATTGGGACTAATTCACTGGCCCGCGGCGCGCCGGGAACGCGCGCCAGATGCGCGGGGGGATCTCCGCTCATGGCCGACTCGAGGGCGGACTCGGTCAAGGCGGCAACATAGTCCGGAGAGAGTTTCCGTTGAGCTATCAGGGCAACTTCTCGCTTGCTCCAGTCGATCGAAAAGACGCACCCCGCATCGACCCCTTCGACCTGTAATGCTGCTTCCAGGCAATCTACCAGGGCCTTCGGAATGGTATCCGCGGCAGCCAAGGCGTTGCGCAGGTCGGAGTCGATGCGCGCGAGTTTCTCCGCCCGCTTCTCCTCCGTTGTATCTTCCACAACTTCTATGAAGCCGGTGCGCTGGTTGCCGGGGCCCTGAACCGGATGTGTTCTCACGCGGGCTGAAAACCAGGTGCCATCGTCCCTGATGCCCTCGGTTTCAGCCTCGTGTGACTCTCCGCTCATCAAGGAAAGACGGCCGGGGCAGTGGGGGCAGGGTTCCTCGCGCTTCTCGAACTCCCGGTAGCACTTCTTCCCCAGCAGCTCCACCATGGGCTTCCCATAAAGCCGTTCATTCACCCGGTTGACCATGACCAGGTCGAAGTCTGCCGAGATGAGATTCATTCCCGGCTCGGTTTCCTGGGAGACAGGGCTGAAACGATCCAGATCGAGATCCATCCCAACTACTCCCGAAGAGCCGGTCAGTTCAAGCGCACGGCCACCACCAGACGGTCGTCGGCCGGGAGGGATGAATCATGGTAATCAATCGCCGCCGCGCAAACGTCGCTCGCAATTCGCTCGGGATCGCGGTCTGGAACTCCTCCCACCACGGAAGAAATGCCGTCGATGCCGAACTCTCCGTCGCTGCACCGAGAGTCTGACACGCCATCTGTGTATATCACGAGCAAATCTCCACTGGACAACCTCTCCGAGGCCTCTGGGAAACTTGCCTCCGGAAATAACCCAAGCGGAGGATTGTGCGGGGCATCGATCTCACTTCCATGACTGTCTTCGAATCGAAGGGGGGAGGGATGGCCGGCCGAAGAGATGGAAATCAATCCCGTTTCCGGCTCGATGAGACACGCGACCGCAGTCACAAAGCGGCCCGATGGCAATCTGGCGAGTAAGACACGGTTTGCTGCCTGGAGAAACTCTCCAGGGTTGGGTGTCCCGCCGGCCAAGGCCTGCAAAGCGAAGCGGGTTTGCGTCGCGATACCCGCCGCTTCGAGCCCCTTACCGCAGACATCGCCTACCAAGACAAGAACCCGACCCTGCCCAAGGTCTATCACGTCGTAGAAATCTCCACCAAGCCGGGCCATTTCCGTGGCAGAGTCAAAGCTGACTCCGATGCTGAGCCCAGCCACCGGCGGGGGGTTCATGGGCAAGAGTGCGCACTGTATCTTGTCCAGAAGGGATCGCTCTTGCTCATCCTCTCTATGCCGTAATAGGACGTCTCCGGCAAGCCGGCAGACTGATTCCACCATCGGCGCCACGCCCTCACCGAACACATCCGGCCGAGGGTCGGCCAGATGAAGCGATCCCATGACCCGTCCCCTGCTCTTCAGGGGAAAGATCGCGACTGACTCGTAGCCCTCGGCAACGCAGCGGCCTCGGAAGCTGCCGGTCTGCTCGGCCGAGAACTTCTCGGCAAAAGTACTCATGCGGCCCCAGCAGAACGAGCCCCCAGGCGTGAAAAAGGGTAAATCGGCATTGGTCGTGCCGGCGGTTACCCGTCCGCACAAGCACTCGGACAGTGAGATGAGGCTCTCGTCGCGCGCGAATGCCCCCGAAGCTCCTGCTACCGAACAGGCCGCGAGCCACTCTTGCTCTTCCCCCCGCGCGCGAAGACGAACGATGGCCTCCCGGCAGCCTGTGATGCCGCGAGACCACTGGGTCAATTGTTCGGCGGCGGCCTCAAAGGAGTCGGCCATGGAGAGGCGCTCAATGACGGAAGTAAGTTCCTGCAGTTGCTGCATGCACCGATTCTACATGCTTGGCCGCCGGGCCGTGGCTCAACGACGTGGAACCCTAGCTGAACACCTCGTCCCGGTTGATCATGTCCTTGTCGAGTTGGAAGGCTGCGTGGAGCGCCTTGACCGCCGTCTCGACCTGCTGCTTGCGGATGACGCAACTGATCTTGATGGTGCTGGTCGAAATCATCTCCAGGTTGATGCCGTTCTCTGCGAGAGTTTCGAACATCTTGGCGGCGACTCCAGGATAGGTCTTCATACCGGCTCCCACGAGCGTGACCTTGGCCACATCCTTATCTGTGTCGAAGGAGGCGAAGCTCAGCTCGCCTCGCAGATTCTCCAAAACCTTCGCAATCTTGGGGAGGTCGTCCTGCGGCGCGGTGAAGGAAATATCCGCGGCCCCTCTCTCGGAGACGTTTTGAATAATGACGTCGACGTTCACATGTGCTCTGGCAAGCGCACTGTATCTTGTCCAGAAGGGATCGCTCTTGCTCATCCTCTCTATGCCGTAATAGGACGTCTC
>JAMDEO010000215.1 GCA_023483915.1 Actinomycetota bacterium | reverse complement strand
CAGGGGGTGCAGGGGGAAGCGCCGATCATCGACGACGAGCACTGTGGAGCCACCGCGAAGCACTATCTCGGACACGGCAGTCCCGAATCCGGGATAAACATAGCTCCGGTGAGCGTTGGGCCTCGCGAGGTGAGGCAGCTCTTCGTGAGGCCTTTTGAGTCGGCGAGAAAGGAAGCCGGGGTACTTTCAGTGATGCCCGCTTACCACGAGATAGACGGTATTCCAGTCGCCTGCAGCCGGCAGTACTTGACGGATCTTCTCCGTGCCGAGCTGGGTTTCGAGGGATACACCTACTCCGACTGGGGTGCCGTGGAGATGATCCACAACCACCACCGCGTCGCCGGCTCGCTCCAGGAGGCAGGCCGGATGGCGCTGGAAGCAGGGATGGATATGGACTCCCCCACGCAGTGCTACGGCAGGAAGCTCTTGGACCTCGTGGGGCAGGGCAGGGTCAGCGCCGACCTGATCGATACCGCTGTGCGGCGCATCCTGGGCGTCAAGCTCCTGCTAGGGGTTTTCGAGAGGCCTTATGCTGATATTGCCAAGGCTCGACGCGTTCGCAACTGCCCAGAGCACCGCGAGCTTGCCCTGCGCGCCGCGCGGGAGTCCATCGTGCTGCTCAAGAACGAAGGAGGCCTGCTGCGGCTCAAGGATAGCATCAGATCGATAGCGGTCATAGGCCCGAATGCCGACGCCGTCCAACTGGGCGACTACAGCGGCTGGAACGAGAGCCTCGTCAGCCCTCTCGCCGGCATCCGGAACCGCGTGGCGGAGGGCGTGGAGATCCGTCATGCTCGCGGATGCGGCATTTGGGAGAGGGACAAGGACGGGTTTGGCGCGGCAGTCGCGGCCGCGGCCGGCTGTGATGTAGCTGTCGTGGTGGTAGGCGAATCGACGGAGATATGTTCTGAGGGGACGGACACGAACGACCTGGAGCTTCCCGGGGTCCAACTCGACCTGGTGAAAGCAGTCTGCGAGACGGGGACACCGGTTGTCGTCGTGCTGCTAAACGGCAGGCCGCTCGCGATCCCCTGGATCGCCGAACACGCGGACGCTGTCCTGGAGGTGTGGTTTGCCGGCGAGGAGCAGGGGAACGCCATCGCCGACGTCATCTTCGGCCACATCAACCCAAGCGGCAAACTGCCGGTGAGTCTGCCCAGGTCGACAGGTCACGTGCCCTGCTTCTACAACAAGAAACCCTCAGCTCTTGGTTACTACAAGCAGCCGGGGTCACCCGAGAAGCCCGGCCGGGACTACGTGTTCAGCTCTCACACTCCGCTCTACGAGTTCGGTTTCGGCTTGAGCTATACGCAGTTCGCCTACGGCGATCTTGTCGTGACGCCGGAGCGGGTAGGTCCCGACGGAGAGGTAAGTGTTTCTGTCCAGGTCGAGAACGCTGGCAGCAGACGGGGAACCGAAGTTGTGCAGCTCTACTTGAACGACGTCTACAGCAGCGCGGAGACGCCCGTCAAGGAGCTGAAGCGTTTTGAGAGAGTATGGCTGGATCCGGGCGAGCGCCGGGTGGTACACTTCACTCTTGGACCAGCCGACCTTGCGCTGGTGGGCAGGGACATGAAATGGATGGTGGAGCCCGGCGATTTCGAGGTTCTTGTCGGCGGGCTCTCGGCTCTCCTTTACGGTTGCTGGGTAGTTCCCACTTACTGCCTCATCGAAGGTCTCTGCGATGGACGGACTCAAAACACAACTCAAAGCCTGCTACGACCTGGCCGCTGCCACGGGCATTACGGACGACCTTCGCGCGAGGATCGCCGATGCTACACAAGCTCTGGGAGCTTGAGGCGCTCGCTAAGGCTGTGGAGCCGGACAGGGTAGACATCGAGGAAGTGAGATCCGCCCGCGCTGAGCTGTACAAGCTTGCGGAGTCCAGGGATCCAGAAGCGGCTCAGTTGATCCTCAAGCAGCTCGTGGTGGAGTTGACGGCGGACTCGAAGAAGACAGGCGAAGGAGCCCAGAAACAGGATGACGCGCCTGGCCACCAAACTCGCAAAGCTGAACTGGCAGTTGAACTTCCAATTCGGCGAGTTGCTAGCGCCTGCGCTGGAATCTGTTGTCAAGCTCCTGGACGAGTTTATCGCTCGTCAGCTTTACGATCCTATCCAGGCATGGTGTGAGCTGGATGCCGGCCTTGTTGAGACCTACGCTGAGGTGAAGGAGTGGTACCACGAACCTCTGGTCACTCGATCGCTCAATCACTGCCAGATCTTTGACGAAGACATGAACGAACGCTGCTGGCGCATCTGCTGAGCCGACCGGGGGTGGGACGGGGCCCCTCACCCCTTCGGCATCACAGTCACGCCAACCGTCCCCACGCTCTCCAAACCGCCACGTTTGACATTCGGCGATTCCCGGCCGACTGCCCTCGCAGCCATCGCGCGGGCAGGGCTCTCTTGCCTCGGATGAACTTTGTGCGCAAGGCCTTCAGGTACCTGGAACGAACACGTGTACCAGATTCGGATCCTGGTGTAAGATGATGCAGCATAATCCCATCAGCATATCCAAGCAGAGTACGCCCGGGGGGCAGAGCAAGCTGGCTCTCCGCAAGAAGGACATCGAGGTGAATCGCCACGACAGAAGTCGCCGTCATTGATGTCTCTCGCGATTAGCCTTTGGAGTCAGACGACTGTCCGGAATGCCCTCCGCAGTCTTCTCTCTCGTCCATCAGGAGGGAGTGGATCATCGGGTCAGCCCTTTTTCGCCGAGCTTGCCCAGCGGCCGGAGGACACGAGTCGCTTTGTGTCCGAAGGCAAAGTCCAGCAGTCTGATCTGCAACACTTCGTGCGCATGACCCGGATCCAGGCATAGTAGCCACTGGCGTGCCACCAGAAGAATATCCAGGCACCTATCCGTTCCGTACCGCTGTCGCCAAGCCTACGGGGGTAGCCGCAGACCTACTGTCCGCGTCCGCACCTCAGTCCCGTCCGGCAAATGGCGCTTAGCATCAGCACCGTTGTCCTCTTCTCAGTCAAGTCCCACAACCGGCTGGGGGCTGAGTCTTACACCTGAACCGCGTCGTCCTGTATCGTGGGCCGGACCGCCTATCACTCTATCTGTTTTGCCGAACATTCTCTTGGCATGACCCTCCCATTCGCGCCGCACAGAGAGTCCAGCTTTGGTCACACGGAGCGTAACATCGGAGGGCGGTTGTGCCTGAGAATCGCCGCAGCCACGCACGGCCATAAGGTTAACATCATTCTCCGCCGTCATGTTGACTTCAGAGTCAAGGGCTGCTACACTGAACAAAGCCGAGAACTGAACTCGTCGGAACTCCGAGATGGGAACAGACCGCGCATGGTTGGCGAACCATGCGAGCCCATGAACCTCTCGTACCCGCGCATGGTTTGTGTTTGTGCCACGCCATCTTCCGTGGCGGAATGCGGACAGCAAGCGCGAAAACTCGAGATATTGCGAGCTTGTGGTAGGATATGCGAGCGAGCGCTTGCCGCGTGGTTCAGGTACAATGATATGGCCTCCAGATTATCTCTGGAGGCCCATAGACACGTTTGGTGCCGAAGGCGGGAGTTGAACCCGCACACTCTTGCGAGTACATGGTCCTGAACCATGCGCGTCTGCCATTCCGCCACTTCGGCACGGGTCGGGTGCAACTGTATTGTACCAAACCGGGGCAACGCTTGTCAACCGCGCGCGAAGTGATGCCGCGGGCGCGTCCCCCGCGCGGGCGCGTCCCCCGTGCAAAAAAGGCCCGGCATGAGCCGGGCCCGATCAGACCTCGTATGTTGCCAGCCTGGCTTACGGCTGTGTCAGACCGTGATAGTTGTAGGTGCCGGGCGTGCCTCCGATGCTGCACGAAGCATACGTGCCGATCACATCGACTGTGTACGTCCCGCCGGACGGGCACTTAGGCTCGTCCTTGATGTAATCCGGCCACAAAGTGCCGACCACCGCATCGCCGTCCGAGAGCTTGTTGTCCATTGCGTTCTGTTCCTTGGCAGTCTCGATCTGCCTCAGGTTGGCCGTGCAGCTCTTGGCTCTCGATGTCTCTCTTGCCCTCATGAAGTTGGGGATCGCGATGGCAAGAAGGACGGAGATGATCAGGACGACGATCATGATCTCGATCAGGGTGAAACCACCCTTGCGCTTCCTCACCACGAACTTACTCATAGCCTGCGTCTACCTCCTCCGAAGTTGATAGGGCGTTGGAAGGGCTCTGATCCAAGCATCCATGAGGCTTGTTCCACGCACGATATGAGCTTTCACATCCCGAATCGCTGCGCCCGGGGGCTGAGGAACAAAAACCGGTAACATTACGGGGAGAGTCGAGAGTCGAGGGCTGAGTGCGGCTGCTAGAGAAGCTGGATGTCGGCGGCGTCCCTTGCTCGGACGGATGGTCTCAGCTCGGAGTTTGACTGCTCGACGATCGAGATGCCCGTAACCGCGACCCACACATCTACCGGCGGCTGCGCACCGGCGGGGCAGACCACTCTGACCGGGACCGGCGTCGAACTGTCGCTGATCCGGAACTCCCCGCTCGCGGAGGAGATCACTTTGCCGACGACCCTCACCAGCAGTGACGTGTTCCGGGCGCCAAACCCGCGACCGACAGGCAGCGTGAACTGGCCGAGGGCAGCTCCGCCGAGATTGTCCAGCCTCATCCCCAGAGGCCGGGGCACCTTTCCACCGGGTGTGCGACTCTCGATAATCGGGTTCACGATCGCCCTCTCGCCGGATGCGCCGCCTATCGGGCCCCTGACGGTGACGATGTCGCCCCGCATCACGGGCTCGGTCGACAATACCTTGATCCCGGAACTGCGATCGGCCTCCTCGATATAGAAGCCGTCGCCGATCTCGCCGCGGCCCGCCGTTACGACCTTGGACTTGATCCTGACAGACTGACCCCCGGGATACATCACCGCATCGCTTATCGAAGAGACAGTCGAGATGAGGTTGTCAATAGTGATCGGCAGCTTCGCCGAACCCTGGGTGCCCACCGCCGAGTTCTCGAAGGCTATAGCCTCGATCGTGTGAGTTCCGATGGCGTAATCGCTCGTATCGACCGTCATGGTGAATGGCGGCTGCAAGACCTCGCCAAGCTTGGTGTCGTCCAGGCAGAACACGACTTTCGCCACACCGGCCTCATCGCTGGCGTTGGCGGTGATATCCTCGACGCCGCTCAAGGTGGAAGCACGCACGCTGATGCTGACACTGGGCGGAGTGGCGTAAGGAGCCATCAGCGGGTCGCCGATGATGACTGTCTTCCAGAAGCCCTCGCAGCACGCCGCGTAGAAGCTCTCGGCCATGTTGTAGCCCTTGGTGTAGCGATCGAAGAGGAAGTTGGGCTGCGTGGCGGCATTGATGGTCGGCTCGGACACGTATGCCCCAGCCCCGCAGAGGCCGTTGGCGAACAGGTCTGCGATCAGCGGTTCACGGTCGGTGGTGTGTGGGTCGGTAAACGTCTTGCCGCTGTACGACGAGTAGGTATCAGCGACCGAGCCGGGCACGAAGATGTTGCTGACATACTTGGCGAAGGTGTACTGTGCGGAATCGTGCTCTGCCCAACTGAAGTATCCCATCACCCCGCGCAGATTCGACAGGAAGTCGGTCCCGGGGTCGAACCGGATGTCGAAGCCCTTCTTGACAAGGTGATCGTAGGCAGAGGCGTAGGGCGTGCCCAGGCGCAAGTTGGCATACTGGTAATCGCCTGAGCTGTAGATGCCCGTGTTTGGGACCTTATCGAGCACGAAGGTGCCGTCCACGGCGGGATGGACGGCGTGGTAGATCATGCTCTTCACCTGATCCACCGTGTAGGCATCCAGACGAGTGACCAGGTAGAAGTGGTAAGGCAGCGACGTGTCCCTGTCTATGAACGTGAGCGAATGAGACCACGCGATCTCGGGGGCGTTCGTGGTCCACTTGGCAAGCGCCACGGGACCGTACGGAAAGGCGAACAGGTCCTTGATCTCGGGATAGTCGACGGCCGTGAGTATGCTTGCAACCGAATAGGGCCCCCTGCTGGCGGCGCGGCCGTAATCCGCGGAAAGCGGAACGCCCTTTGTGAGGACGATGTAGTCTATGTTGCCCGCCACGTTTGGCCGCTGCAGGAACTGTCTTATAGGCTCGCGTATCCTGGTCTCGCAGACAACCCCTGTCACGACTTCCTGGGTCGGACAGCTAATGCAGCAAATGTTCGAGTCCGGTATGCCTCGGGCCTTCTGATAGTAGAGCCCGATCTCGCGAGACTCCGCAGAGTTGATATTGATGACGACCGCGACGTTGCGCGGCCCTCCACCCGCCCATAGTGCGCTCGCTGCCGCAAGAATGGTCAGTAGCATCACCAAGGCGGATCGAAGCAAACGATACGATGAGCTGCGTCGTACGCCGACTACCATCGAGCCACCTATTACCCCCGTCCGCCGAGGTAACACACAGCGCCACGCCTGGGCCATCCTCCACCCGACGCGGCGGCCTGTGAAAAGCGGATTTGGGGAAACCGCGGTTATGCGGCGTCTAAGACTCTGCCGCATGCCTTATTGAGTATAGTACCGGCTTTGCGGCGCTTGTCAAGAGGACAAAAGGGCTGTGCTGCGGGTTTTTCGAAAATCAGGTACTATTACCGGCATGGGCCTGCTTGCCGGAGAGGCTTCAGGAGGACGACCACTACAATGAAAACGCGTCCCGGATAACCTGTGTGACGCACAGCCGGCCGTCGCAAGCGCCGACTTCGACGACATCGAACCTGCAGGCCATATCCTCGATCCCCCGCTCGTTCAGGTAGAACTGGGCGGCAGCCGCGATCTTCGCGCATTTGGCGATGGTAATCGAC
This sequence comes from Actinomycetota bacterium, assembly GCA_023483915.1. Lineage (GTDB taxonomy): Bacteria > Actinomycetota > Thermoleophilia > RBG-16-64-13 > RBG-16-64-13 > JAMDEO01. Next base: position 2,595 of record JAMDEO010000215.1, on the reverse strand, counting down.
TCGGCGGGCGTTCCGAATGTGTCCGTGCGCTTGCACCGGACCTCCACAAACACCAGCGACCCGGACTCCTCCGCGATCAGGTCGATCTCACCGAACCGGCACCGGTAGTTCGACCCGACGATGCGATAGCCCCGCCTGCCAAGCTCGGCTGCGGCGGCGATCTCGGCGCTGCGGCCTATTCTAGCCCTGGGAGACGGCAATTCGCGATCCTCTCTGATATCGGGAAGAATGACCTCCTGTGGCAGGGACACGGGCCGAGGCGGTCAATGGCCTCCAGGTGCGCCTTGGTGGAGTAGCCCTTGTGGGAGGCGAAACCATACCCGGGGTAGATGCGGTCGAGGTCGAGCATGATCCTGTCCCGCGTGACCTTGGCGATGATGGACGCGCACATGATCGACGCGCTTTTCGAGTCGCCCTTCACGATCGCCACCGAGCGGGCTGGAAGGTCCGGTACAGGCATTCCGTCCACGAGGATGATATCGAAAACGGCGCTCAGGTCGTCTAGCGCCGTTCTCATTGCGCGGTGCGTCGCGCGGAGGATGTTGATCTCGTCGATTGCTTGCGGGTCGATGACGCCGACACCGACGGCCACAGCCTGCGCCATTATGCGGTCATAGGCCGTATCCCGGTCGGCGGGGGTCATGGCCTTGGAATCGCGGATGCCGGAGCAGTCGAAGCCCTCGAGGAGAATGACAGCCCCCGCGACAACCGGCCCAGCCAGGGGTCCCCTGCCCGCCTCATCGACCCCAACGATCCTCACACAGCCCTGTTCACGGGCCTGGTTCTCGTAGAACCAGGGGTCGAGGCGCTCCCGGGTCGGCGGGTTTGAGGCATGGGGGGATTGGGACCGGGAGAGTGAGAGAGTGAGAGAGTCGGAGAGTGGGCAAGCCCGCGAGCTTGTGACTTCCTGCGCCCCTTCCCTACCCTCAACTCTCAACTCTCAACTCTCCCCACCCCGAACGGGCACAAGGCCCCGGGCTGCAGTGTCATCTGACCCACTTGACGCGGGTAAGCGGCCAGAACACGAACATGGCCTTTCCGAGCACGCGCTGACGATCCAGGAGGCCCCAGAACCGGGCGTCGTTGGAATCGTTGCGGTTGTCCCCCATCACGAGGAGCTTGCCCTTGGGTATCTTAACCTCGGGCACCTTGTCCTTCGTGACGATCCACTCGGGGTCTGTTGGGCGCGGCCCCGCGAGCATTGGATAAGGCAGGTCGGGGTCCTCAGCCGTGTACGGTTCTCGAATCGCCTTGCCGTTGATGTAGACCGCGCCCGGGACGACTTTCACTCTCGCGTTGGCCTCGCCCACAGCCGCGGCAACTTCGGAATTGCTCACGAGCTTGCCGTCGACAAGCACCCTGCCGTTCGTGAGCTTGACCTTGCCCTCGCCGTTGGGGCTTGCGTATCCACGCAGCGCGCTCTCCAGATAGCGATGGTCGTACTGGTTCTCTCCCACGATAACGTAGCCGGGGGTTATCCTGACGAGATCACCGGGGACGCCGATCACGCGCTTGATGAAGTCCTTCTCCCTGCACCTGGTCTCCCTGGCGATGTATTGCTTCCTCTCCTCGCCGCTAAGCCCCCGGTCGTCAGCCTCTTTCACGACTTCCTGTACCATGTCGGGCGTAGCCTCGGGCGGCGCCTTGAAGACGACCACGTCCCCCAGCTTCGGCTCCTTGACCCGGTAGACGAGCTTGTTCACCAGGATGTGATCGTGCTCCAGGAGCGTCGGGTGCATGGAGGCCGACGGTATGAAGAATGCCTGGACGAAAAACGGCCTGATGATCAGGAAGACCAGACCCATCGCCCACGCGAGTGACTCGGCCATCTCCGCGATGGATTTTGCGATCTGGTGCTTCTGCTTCCGCAGGGCAAACCGCAGGGCAAGCAGGACTATTATCGTTATTATGACTGTCGGGATACTGAGGTTGGCTAACCGCTCGGTTATGCTCATCTTGCGTCCTGGCGTTCCTTAACTTTGGTGGCCTTCCCGACTCTCTGCCTCAGATAATAGAGCTTGGCTCTGCGCACAGCGCCCCTGCGCACGACCTCGATCCTGGCAATGCGCGGCGAGTGGAGCATGAATGTGCGCTCCACGCCGATGCCGTGGGAGATCTTGCGCACCGTGAAAGACGCGCGCACCCCGCCGTCTTTCTTGCCGATGACGGTCCCCTCGAAGACCTGTATGCGTTCCTTACCGCCCTCGATGACGCGGGTGTGCACGCGCACAGTGTCTCCCGGCCCGAACTCGGGCGCATCGGCCCTGAGCTGCTCAAATTCGATCTGGTCGATAATACTCACTTCAATCCTCCGGAAGGGACTAATCACGAAAACACGAAACGACGAACGCACGAAAGGGATCTAGATCGCTGAGTTCAGATTTCCTTCTCGCGTTTTCGTTCTTTCGTGGTTTCGTGATGAGAAAGCATTTCCAATAGACGATGGTCCTCGTCAGTGAGTGGCGCGGTTTCGAGCAGGTCGGGGCGCTGTGCGCAGAGCCAAGCTCTATTATCTGAGGCAGAGAGTCGGGAAGGCCACCAAAGTTAAGGAACGCCAGGACGCAAGATGAGCATAACCGAGCGGTTAGCCAACCT
>JAMDEO010000174.1 GCA_023483915.1 Actinomycetota bacterium | reverse complement strand
CCGGAGCTCAAGCCATCTACCTGCGGACAGGCGATGGCGGCCTGGCGGTGGCTCCGTACACCACGGACGGAGACCTTGCACTCGACCCGAGCCGCCTCACCGAGACACCGGCACTCGAACAGGCCATGGGCGAAGCGGGCTTTTGTCTGCAGCCGACTGAGAGCGGGCATGTCGAGCCCGGCATATGGCTCAAGTCCACCTTGGTCGAAGGCCGATCGGTCTCCGTTCCGGTCGATCTGATCGTTCCCGAGGACGCTGCGCCGCCTGGGGGAAGCCGGGGGGCGCGGCTCGGAACGCACGGCAAACGAGCCGCCAGACGAGCCGTGGGTCTCGAGGCTGCCCTCGCGGACAACAGCGTCATGACCATCGTCGCGCTCGATCCGCTCGACCCCCGGTCCATGGAGGCCAAGGTAGCCGGCGCCGCCGCATTACTGGTGGCAAAGCTCCACAAACTCCACGACAGGATCGATCGGGGACGAGAGGATCGACTTCACGACAAGGATGCGGCGGACATCTTCCGCCTCATGCAGGTAACCACGCCGGATGAGGTGGCGGTCACGCTGGCAATCCTTGCGGTGGATGTTGTTGCCGGATCATCGACCGCGGACGCGATCGTGTATCTCGATAAGCTGTTCGGGCGGCGGGGTGGCATTGGCATAGAGATGGCAGCCAACGCCCTGCGTATCGCTGTCCCCAAGGACAGGGTCGCAGGTCTATGCATGGCCTATGCCGGAAGCCTTCTGAAGTCCCTGGACCTATCGCGGCCGAAACGGTCCTGAGGGTCACCCCCTGGCCACCCTGGCCACCGTGCTTGCCGAGGGCATCCCAGCGACCGCCTTTCCGGTGGTCGCCTCTTTTAATGGGGTGACCACCGTTCCATCGCCGAGGGTGGCTTGGTTCCCTTTGCACCACGGAGGAGACAGTGGTCGATCGCTGAAGGCATCCAGATGACGCGTGAGCGGTCGCGCCTCGCGGGTCCAGAGCACCGCGGCAGACAATCCTCCGGCCGTAACGACACCCGCACGGCGGGCACGTCGACCACGTCGAAGCACTGCAGCTCCCTCCCGATTCCAACGTCCAAGTCGACGCGAGTCAAACGCCGACCAACGGGTCGCGGACGCACCCATTCGCCGTCGCTGGAGATGCCGGCCACGCACGCGTAGCCATCACTCATGCGAGTCACACCGAGCACGGTGAGTCGAGGTTTCGCATCATCCTCCCCTAACCCAGGTGGATGATCTCGACGGACGCGTCTTCGCGCGCCAACCGCTCGGCTACCAGACGACGGTGGCACTTCTCAGGGCCCTGCTCGCTACAGAGAAGGCAGATCGGCCCCTCGAGTCCCAAGACCGTCTCCAGAGCTCGGGCGGCGCTCTTCGAATCGAGGAGCGCACCAAAATCCCGCTCGTAGGCACCCCAGGCGCCATCCTCTCGGTAGCGGCTCAGCAGAGCCTTTGACGGAGCCAGGTCGGGTAGGTGCAGATACTCGGCGCCAATCAGCCCGCGTAGGAAGTACGGTAGATCCCGCCCCTGAGCGAACCCGGCCAGCTGCGAATTCGGGTTCAGGCGGATGTCCACAATCGTGCGTACACCGGCGTGCCCCAGGAGGGCGAAGAACTCCTCGGCACTCTTCTTCGTGAATCCGATGGTGGCGACTATCAAGGCGAACCCTCCGTGCGTCAGAAGAGTGTGGTTTGCCCAGGCCGCAGGTCGAGCTGTGAACGCGGCCCATCCGCCGTGATGTGGACCACGTTCACTGAGAAACGGTTGACCAACACCCGACCCAAGAGTCTTCCTCGGTGACATTCGGCAGGGTCGCCCTCGCTGCAGAGAAGGACCACCCGGCGAGTCGCCGCGGCCGTAACCACTTTGCCGAGGGCATCCAGGAGCCGAGGGTCGACGGCCATCTTGCCGTAGTCCGGGGTGCCATCTGTTAGCAGCGCGGGATCACTGGGACGTCCGCCGAGATCCTCCCCCAAGTATCGATACGCGACGGCGCGGCGCTCGGCCTCGGCTGCCAAGGGCTCCCGATTGAACTGAGGCACATACCGACTGTAGGGGGGTCCGGACGTCGACGAGCAGGGTGATCTGGTGCTGTTCCAGCACCGCAAAGAACGCGTCGATGGAGAGGTTGCTGTGGCCGATGGTGAAGATGGTGGTCACGGCTTTGGTCCTTCCCCGGGGCCACTAGCCCGGTCGCCCATCATATGCGACCGGCGCAGACACAATCGCAGACAGCTATGGTCTGCTATTGAATCAGGTGGCGACCAAGGAAGGGCGGGCATGTCGACGTACAACTTACCCGCGCCCCCCAGGAACTTTGACCCAGCAAGCTGCCGCGAGATCGTCAATCTGCAGCGCAGAGTATTCCGTCCATCGCAGCAGCACGTGACGCTGCAACTCGGCCACCAATTCGTCACGGGAATCGACGCCATGAAATCCAAAGTCCGGGTGCCCGTCGAGGAACGACGATGCCTGCTCCAGGTCAAAGGGCTCAATCGTGACAGCCAGACTCTCTGGGCTGCCATCAGCGGGACGCCACTCCTTCCACGACCCGAGCGCCTTCAGGTCGACGAGATACGCACGATCGGTTGAGACTCGCGTCCAATACGTAAAGACAGGGATGTCATCAAAGAAGCCGCGGAATCGATTCGCCGCCGCACCGGCTCCCAACTCCACAGGAGGCCGAACTCGCCCCAGTAGCGCGTCTGCCAACGACAATTCCTCAAAGATGCGGGGGCCTGCGGGCACTAGTAGAACGTTGGGTGGGAAACCACGATCGGTCATGATTCCCCGCGCAAGCCGGATCGCTTCGCTGAACACTGAGCCGGAGATACTGAACTCCTCGGTCGGCAGCAGAGCAATGAACAGTTCATCGGTCGGCCGCTGGCCAGCCTTCTTGCCAACGTCGCCGGCGAATATCCCATTGTCGCCATAGGAGCTGCGGTGGAGGAACATCGCCCTGGGCAATAACTCGCTCCGCAAGATGCGGGCTGACCGAGTAGGCATCCCGTCGAGGTGTTCGCACTGGCCGTAGAGACGGAAGATGTCTGCAACAAAGCTGCTCTTCCGCCAGGCAGCCAACACCTGGTCCTGGAAACCAGCCACTTTCTCAGCGTCCAGGGGGGAATCGCGCATCCGAAGATCGTCCTCGGTGACCTGCTTGGCCGCCGCAGTCCGAAGCGCCTCGCGGACCATCGTCGCCCGTTCGTCAACCCTGTCCACCTCTGACACGGCGGAAAGGAGGGCATGGTCCCCCGCTAGGGCCACGAGCAACTCGTCCATCTGGTGAAGAGAATCGCGCAGCCAATCCCCAGCCGTCAACTCGGGCGGCGGCCCGTCTGGGTCAACTGCCATCAGGCAGACGAGCAGCGCAGCCTCCTTCAACCTGAGCGAGACCGGAGTTTCATCCTCCTCGCCGGTCCGCGGCAAGTACCAGGCCCACCAGGAAACGCTGCCCGCGCGGTCCATCGCCATGCCCTGGTTCATCGATTCAAGAGCTTCGCCCATCGTTGCGAACTGACCGCCGAGCAGGCCCAGCGCCCAGCCCAAATCACGAGCGCCGCTACCTACACGCAGCGCGTGAATAGTCCACGCCAACAGTCCTAACCGCAAGGTCGAGCGCAATTGAAGGAGCTCTCTCTTGATGGTGGTGAGGTCGATGTTTTCGGCGGCTTCATTCCGGATCGCTGCAGCCTCAGGGGAGGCCTCACCGAATTTGCGCACTGCAATTTCGACAGCAAGAGCACCAGGGTGATCGTGCTCCGGGTACCAATCGCGGAGAACCTTCGACCACCTCTCCGTTGTCGCGCGCAAGGCCTCGGCATCATCAAGATCGATCATGTGCCGCTGCAGACGACAGACAGCGTGAAAGGCCTCGTGAAGTGCAAAGGCCCCCTCCCGCCTCTGCTCAAACGGCAGCCCCTCTGCCATGAGCTTGGGTGCAGACACCAGGTCCATGAACTCCATCAATTGCGCAGCCACCTGATGCGCGAGATCTGCAGGAAGTCCGGTTTCCGATGACTTCCTGGCCACGGAATACGCTTCAACCTGCACGTCCAACATGCTTCTGACGGTATTCCAGCCACCGCTTCCAGTTGCCCGGTGGGCTATCTGCATGGGCAAGAATCCAGCCCGCGGAGCGATCTCGCGGCTGTCGCCGGCCATCGCCGCTTGGAACTCTTCAAAGAGCTTGCGGGGGATCTCGGCCATCCCGTCTTCAACTCTGAGGCCCAGGTGATCCCCAAGTCGCATCTTCGAACCGATGTCGGAATGGACCGACCGAAAGAACTCGTCCCTCGTGGCGAGAGCCTCCTCGAAGGTTTCGACTGCACGCTCGTATTGAGACAACCTGGCATTACGTATGGCCTCCATCGCCTCAGTGTGTGCGTCATCGAGAGCCGTCGCGGTCGAGTCATCCTTCGCCGGCTTGTCGATTCTGAAGACCCGCGACGACCCTTTCTCCGAGGGCGAATCCGAACTCACGACTGCGAAAAGGGGATCCCCCGTCTTTACGACACGACCCCGGCAGACCAAGATCATGGGTCGATTCCCGCCGTCGTCCGCACCGACAAGCATTTCCAGCTGCCGCAGATTGACGTCTCGGACTACGCCGCTCTTCTTTGCCCTCATCACGCGCATGCTCCCGAGTTCCATGGGTGCTCCAAAGGGCCAGAAGGTCACGTTGCGGGCTTCGCACCATTCTTCCAGAAGCACGAACGCAGCGTTCTCCAAGGCCCTATGCCTGCTGGCTTTGCACACATGGCTTCTAAGCCACTGCAGTCGTTGCCGATGCAACCGGGCGGGGTCGTTGGCATTCAGTGCTCGCGCAAACACCCACACGAAGAGGAAGACGAACAAGACCACCCACATGGTCACCCAAACCGCGTACCACTGAAGCGCCCGCGCTGCAGCCGGGATAAGGAGGGCCATCACCCCCAAGAGCACGCCGGAGACGCCTACGACAACCAGGTGACCAAAGAGACTATCTTCAGCGAAATCCTTGGCTCTCATCCCCGTGCCGTTCGCACGGATCGCCTCCAAGGCAAAGATGATCAACGCGATGGGCAGGGCAAAGAGCCCAGCCTGGACCTGAACCAGTGTCTCCAGATAGCTCCGCATTCCCTCTGGAGAGGCAGACAACGACAGCGTCACGTGACCAGGAAACAGAGGGCCGACGAGCATTATCGCCACGCCCAACGGCAGAATGGCCAGCGCGCCCCACCACGATCTCAGCAGTTCGGAGGAGAAGACCGAGCGCCAGTTGGCAGTAACGCCGAGCTGACGCCGAACGGCCCTCTCGAGAGATCTCGGCGATTCGCCCACGGAGGCCCCGGAAACACCTATGCGCAACGGGTTACCATCGGCATTGAGGGCCATGTGTGTGCCTTACCTCCCGTCACACCATCGCGGAAGGGCCCCATGACGCTTTTCACAGTCAATCCTGGCAAGAAGTGGAGGGAGACGTCGTTGCTCGCCTCGGCCATCGTCGGCGGCAGCCGCGGCCTCACGGCTCGGTGCCCCCGCGAAGGCCCTTGTGCAAGGATTCTATCTTGGCCGTCGCCGAGAGCTCTGACAGGGCGCCAAACATGTGGTTGGTCGCGTTCTTCAGGTCGGCGAGGTTTCGGTTGAGCGCCTTCAGTTCATCCGCCAGCTTCGGGGCGGCCTCGGCCATCCTCTCCGCCGGCGATGTGCCGGGTCTGATGTTCTCGAACGCCTGCAGGTCGACCCGGAACTCATCGTGATACTGGGTGCCATAGACGTCCTTGTAGTCTGCCGACACTTCCACGAGGGTGCTCGTCATCAGATCCTTCCGGCTCGGAATGGCCAGCAGTGTTCGATACTTCTGTCCGGGTCCAAGAAGATGAATACCCTGGCGCATGAAGCCGATCTCGCTGAGTCGGGCATTCTCCAAGATCTGGAAGTCCTGCTTGAGCGAGAACCGGACAGCGTACGCGGGACCGGTGCCCACGTTGTGAATGACGAGGTCCACGACAGCGACGGTCCGGATCTCCGCATAAACGAGCACGCGCGGTTCGGCTTGGGATCTCCGTAGCCGCCGGCTTTCATCGACGATCATCCGCGTTAGAACCACGTAGGCCACAGTAGCCACTGCGACGACTGCAGACGAGGCGACGCTCACCCACGAAGCTACGTCCACGCTACTCCCGCCTCCTCGAAACGGGGGTGCCGAAGGCGAGGCTGGTGTTCCAGTGGGTGCTCAAGGAAGCGCTGACCCGCGCAAGCGGATGGTTGCCGGTCCGCCGGACGGATGGGAAGCCCGAGCGACCGACAATGGGGCGGCATGCGTCAGCGTAGAATGCAGCCGGTTCAGGCCCGATGAGCAGCAGCCTCCGCCACACCCGCTGCTGACGGGGGTTGGTGAGCTCCTGGGTTTCTGAAGCGCGCTGAGAACCACCCAACCCGGGGGTATCGCCAGTTGGTGGGTGTCCGTCAGTCATCGGGTACCCTCAGAATCATCGTGGGCAGTCGCTCTCGTGGCCAGCCCCGAAGCTCGGCTCACTTCATCATCCGACCGGTGACTATCGCTTGCGGACTGAGGAGTCGGGTCGCGTCCGATGACATTGCGAAAACCCTCGGGAGTGCCGCATTCTCGGGCAAGCAGGGCAACGAACGCCGCAGTGTAGACATAATCGTCGTGGGCCTCGTCGTAGGAGCAGTACCGCTCGTCGGTCTTCCGGCGGGCCTTTCCTCGAGCCGAAGCAGCAGGTCGAACTCTGAAGTGCTTCCACGCGACCGGGAATTCCGCCGAATGCCGGAATCTGAAAGGTATCTGACCCTCTACCTCCTCGCAGACTCCTTTCGGGCGCAGCCTACCAAGGTTGGACACTGGCCTCTCTTTCTCGCGAAGAATGATCCTCCCGGTCTTCTCAAGCGCTGCGTATGCAGCCCGTTCTTGAGGCAAGAGATCCTCCTCCTGCACGAAGCTCACAGCGAGATCAGCATCAGTTCTGGGGGCTCTCTTCCGCACGATGTCCACGCGGAGCTCGAAGCGTCGGTCGTTCACCACGTCGGAATCGAGTCCTGACCGATACTCGACGAAGAAATCCTGGAGCTTCCTGGGAAGACCCTGCTGCGCCGCGATGAGCCGAACGACACCTTCACGGGAGAACGTCCCGAGCGCGATGGGCAGATGCACCTGATCAGCGATGGAATAGGCTGGCCCGAATTGCGTCACCAGCTCTTCCTCGAAGTTGATGACCAGGGCCTGAGCAAAACCTGCAGCTGCGACCATGAGCCCCGCTTGATACCGGTGCTCTATTCGATTGCGAAGCTTGATAGTCAGTTGCAGGTTGTTGCGCACTGGGTCTCTCGGGTCCTTCCAGCGCTCCTGGACGCATCGATCTAGCTCCCAGACCTTTCTCTCGCCATCAACCTTGAGGTACCGGCTTGGAGTTCTCCTGTCCCGGTAGTAGTAGCTGACGCTGTCTCGCTCGAACTCCGCCTGGAGCAGGTGGGTCCAGGCGATGTGCATGTGGATAAGAAAGGACTCGAGTGGCTTACGAGCGCCGGGACGGTTGTGAAACTCGACCGCGTTCAGCGCCTCCTCACGAGAGGACTCAACCATCTGGTGCCATCGGGGCCGCCGTGCCACGAGCTTAGCCCCTGCCACGCATACTTGAGCGCCACCGACCGTCGAGTGACCCGTGGCTAGTCATCAGAACACCTGGTCGGGTTTCGCAGGCACACAGGCGAGCTGAAGCGCGTCGAATAGCTCCAGTATCGTCGCCTTCGTCCGATACTCCCCGAATGCCGCCTCATCCTTCCGCTTGACGATCGGAAACGTCTCCATCGTGTACTCAACATCCTCCCGCCCAATCCCGTACAGATGGAAGAACGCCGCATCGAGCTCACACCTGAGCTGAAGCCGTCTCTCCTCGTCCCACCCGAACGGCGGTCCTCCGTAGCCGCATGCCCGGGCGAACGGCTCCTGCGACCACGAGGTGTACGGCAGCTCCAGGGCCCGCGGGAGCAGCCAGTCGGCCACGGTCTTGTGGGGCGACCACGGCGCGGGCTGCGTGTATGCAGCGGGCGGCAGGACGGGCAGTTGGCGAATGACGAAGAAAGTGAGATGGAGTCCACCCACCTTCTGGCGGGCGACGAAGTCTACGACGAACGAGTTCGTCGTCGCGCAGAGAAGGAGCGTATCCAAAGCCGATGGCTTTCCCGCGAGAACCGGCATCGAGTGCCCGGCACCAACCGGCGGCACGATGGCCGTGATGACCGTTCGTTCATTGGTGGGACTGGTGATGTCGGTGAACCCCAGCATACCTGTCGACGGGCCAAGCCGAGCCTCCACCTCCCGAAGCGCAACCCAATACCGCGGCAGCGGCTCCACGAACGGGTTCTGGTGCGCAGCCAGGTCGAGGCGGTCGGGCTGTCCATGCCGGATCTCAGCCGTCGGGCTGATGACGACTCCGGCTGCCCGGTGGTCGAACTGCTGCATCATCTTCGCCTCATACAGCGGCAGATACCTCCACGCCGCACCGCTCCCGTCACCATCCTCACCGCCGCCGCCCCTCACGAACACATTCCCCTCCAGCCGCCACCCCTCCGCCTCCAACTCTGCGCGGGTACGGAACAGGTGGGAGTCGTTCGCCATATGGAACATCGCCATGAACGACACGCCCCAGGGGTTCTCCTCCGGCGGCCCCTCGCGCACCAGCACCGGTACCCGCCGGTAGATGCCCTTGGTGATCTCCGCGTCCCGCCGCGTGCGGAAGACCGGGCAGGTGCGGGTGTTGGGATTGAGGAGGGCGATGTCCTCAGCCGAGAGGGTGAAGCGCCGCTCGGGGTCGCGTAGGTCGTCGGTCTCGTGGCAGAAGAAGGCGAAGTCCGCCCCGCGGGTGGCCGGGGACGCCGCCCCGGTAAGGGTGAGGAGGCAGAACTTCATGCGGCTGTCGACCGCCGGAAAGAGCTTGGCCCGGTTCTCGAAGTCGTAGAGGCTGATGAGCGCGCGCCCGTCCGTCAGGTCCTGGAAGAAGAACTTGGTGGTGTCGTCGGTGGCGATCCCCGAAGGCACGATCGTGCCCACCCGGCCGGTCGGCCCGAGAAGCGTACGCTTGGTCTCCGCGAAGATAGTGTAGGTGTTGACGTCTCCCCGGCCACACAGGGGATAGCGACCCGAGTTGCGCACCAGATGGCTCTCGCCCTCGGCCTGCCGCCGGGCGGCAAGGAAGGCGGCGTACAGCGGCGCATCCTCCTCGACCAAGCGGTCGATCATCCGCCTACGGGCCGCCGCGTTCGGAGCATCGGCAATCTCCGGATGCCGGATGGCAAAGAACTCCTGCTCTTGAAGCTTGATGCGCTCCCACGGCGGGTTCCCCAGCACCACATCGAAGCCCCCGCTCCAGCCCGCTGCCTTGTTCTCGGCGTGAGGATGGTGAC
>JAMDEO010000237.1 GCA_023483915.1 Actinomycetota bacterium | reverse complement strand
CTTGTGACGCGGGCTTCACTGTCGCCCACATCTACAGGGTAGGAGGCGAAGCTGAAGGGGTCCTTAAGGGACGCTTAAGGTTTCTTCAGGAAGAATCCGCACAATTTCCGGTTGACAATCGGTTGCCAAACCGGGTGTAAGGCGCGGGTGGCGCTGAGAAAGAAAAAAGGCCCAAATGCAGGGCCTTCTACCAGGTGGCGGGACGCGGAATTGAACCGCGGACACCATGATTTTCAGTCATGTGCTCTACCAACTGAGCTATCCCGCCACAAAGGTGCGGCACACGGCCCCGAGACGGGTGCGCGCCGGGCCGCAATACTAGCCGAGCCCCAGGAGCATTTCAAGCACGCATTCGGAGTGGGCGGTCCAACCGGCTGGGAACGAGTGGTGGGTCAACCGGCCGCGGGCGAGCGCCACGTCAACATATCCCGGGGCCATAGCGTCGAAGGATGGCTCATGCGCCCTCGGCGAATCGATTGTAGGTGGCGATTGACTTCTCTCGAACCCCCTCGGCGTCGCGATACGTGATGTCGACCACCTTCATCAATCCTAGGCGCGCCGGATGCGGCGAGAGCTTCACGGAGACTGTCGAGCTGTGAGGAATCTCGAAGGAGGCCACTTTCGGGTGCGCGAAGAAACGGCGAAATCTTCGGATACCCTGAAGGCAGTGGCCGGTGAGCACGATGAGGAAGACATTCTTTCGTTGCCACTTGAAGATGCTGTACGGCCCCATTCGACAGGGGCGAGCCGCCGACGGCGCCAACTCGGACAAATGCTCGGAATCGCTGTCCGCCAACTCCCATGGTCGTTGACGAGGCTGTGAATCGAGAAAGATTCTGCGCGCATGAGGGGACGCCGTCAAACAGACGGCACGACAATCTAATTGCCAGTAACAATCTAATTGGCAGTAACCGTGAGGCGGGAGCGACGGGACTCGAACCCGCGACCTCCGACGTGACAGGCCGGCGTTCTAACCAACTGAACTACGCCCCCGCGAGACATGCGTGGGAACCGGAGCACCGGATCCGCGGCGGACAGATTATCGCACGCAGCGAAACCTTTGTCTCGGTCGCATCGCCGCCTGGTAATGCTCCACAGGTATTTCAGTGGGCGCAGCAGGATTTGAACCTGCGACCCCCTGCTTGTAAGGCAGGTGCTCTCCCACTGAGCTATGCGCCCAGATGCCCAGCATGGGAAGTGCCCCCAGGGGAATTCGAATCCCCGCCGTCGCCTTGAAAGGGCGATGTCCTAGGCCACTAGACGATGGGGGCACATTGGTGCTGCAGAACCAGCGTTGCGCACACGCGGCTCGCAGCCCGGAGATGCTAGCACAGGCTGCGCCCTCTGTGCTAGCCTCATTTCGGAATCACTTCTCGCCGCCAGGCCGAGATGGGCGCGCGGGAGACAAGGATGCAAGGAGTGCACGTGGCCGGAGTGCCACGGGTACGAGTGAAGACGAAGTATGTCGCCGCCCAGCCCAGTCTAGGCGGCCGGGACGTGATTCCGAAATGAGGCAGTATGGCCTTCATCCCTGTTGCAGATTCAACAGAGGGCCCGAATGAAGAGATCTGAGCGAAGCAGCGTGCTGATCGACCTCGCCGCTGTTCGTCACAACGTCGCCACTCTACTCTCCCGTCTTTCCCCCGGCACCCGCATGCTTGTCGCCGTCAAGGCGGATGCGTATGGTCATGGCACTCTTCCCGTGGCCAAGGCCGCAGTGGCAGCCGGCGCACATGGAGTCGCCGTGGCTACCGCCGAGGAGGCCGTCGCCCTACGCGACGCCGGGTTCGAGTCGATGGTGCTGGTTATGGGGCCACTTTACAGCTTCGATCAATACGAAGAGTTGGCTCCAAGGAGAGTCGAATTCGCCGTCGTCAGCGACTATATGGCCGAGTTGTTGCCGTCGGTGCGCGGCACGGGAATCCGTGCCCAAGTACACCTGAAGATCGACAGTGGGATGAACCGGCAAGGGCTGTTCCCGGACGATGTGGAGGACTTCCTCGAGTCGATTCGGGGGATCCCGGAGATCGAATTGGTGGGAGTAATGACGCATTTTGCCTGCGTGGCGGAGGATCCGACTTCGATAGACCGGCAGCTTGAGCGATTTCTGCCCGTGGTCGAGCGGGTGAGAAAGGAGTGGCCACGCGTGCTCGCACATGCTGCGAATAGCGCGGCCACGGTGCACAGCCCTCGCTCTCACCTCGACATGGTCCGTTGCGGCTGCGCGGTCTACGGGCTGTCACCCTGGCAGGGCGACGCGATATCGGAGGGTCTGCTTCCGGCCCTCAGCTGGAGATCCCAAGTGGTGCTCGTGAAGCGCATCCTTCCTGGAGAAGGCGTGGGTTATGGTCACGCTTTCCAACCGGAGGGGGCAACCGACGTCGCTCTGGTCCCCCTCGGATACGGTGACGGTGTATTTCGCGGCCTTTACAGCCAGGGAGAGGTGCTGATAAACGGACGGCGCTACCCGCTGGCAGGCCGGATCTCTATGGACTCATTCGCGGTGGATGTGGGCACAGACGCTATGGTGAAGGTGGGTGACCCCGTCACCCTCATCGGCGCAGACGGAGACGATCGCATCACGGTGGAAGAGGTCGCCCGCCATCTGAACACCATCAACTACGAGATAACCTGCGACATAGCCCTTGACCGTAGCGAGCGCCATTTCCTGAACGGATGAACAGCCAACGAGCGAGCAATGCGTGCCCCCCCCGCCGAGCATCGTCGCAAAACGCCGTTCCGCGAGGGACATACGCTGCGAGTGCTACGGCAACTTCAACCCGCAAGTCCGGCAGAACACATCCGTGGGATCGTAGGACGTCCCACAAGCGGCACAGCTGCCACCTAGCCGGGCCTCGGCCGGTGGCTGCTCCTCACCGCTGTGCTCTCCTCCCGCCCTAAATTCACCCGCAGCCTCTCCGGCCTTGGCTGACGTCTCCTCGGGCCCAATAGGCTGCTCAGACTCGGAGAATGGTTGCAGCGGGGGCTCCTCTGCCTGCGGCTGCTGCGGGTGCTGCGGCTGCTGCTGCCCGCCTGGTCCACCAGACCATTGTTGTTGCCCTCCGTACGGTGGCGCACCCACCGGCGGGACGAACGGTGCGCCGCCCTGTGGTCCGTAGCCCGGCTGGCCGCCATAGCCCTGCGCTCCACCATAGCTTTGCGGTCCCGGATATCCCTGCGATCCCCCTGGATAGGACGGTGGACCCCCTGGATAGGTCGGTGGACCCCCTGGATAGGCCTGCGGACCCCCACTCTGCCAAATGCCCGGCCGTCCTAGGCGCATTTTCAACTCGGAAGTCTTGAGCCAATAGATGATCCAGCAGATCACATCCGCGATGACGATGAGCCAGCCCACAAGCGGGATCCATCCAAAGAAGAAGGACACGATACCCAGGACTCCGGCCGCAAAACCCAGGCTGTAGCCGAAGTCCCCGTCCGGCGCCCAGCCCCTGGCAGCATATTCATCCCGGACGGAGTCTCTTACCTTTATCACCGTGTAGATGAACCACCCGAGGTTGAAGATGAGGATGAAGTTCAACCATACGTACGCGGGAGGCATAGCCCGATTCCGCGGATCCACCCGCTCGAGCAGGTTGCTCAGATTCAATAGGAACAAGAACCACGGGATCAAGAAGACCCCTAGCACGATGATGGAGCCCACGACCGAGGCCCAACCCCAACCCCAGTGCAGCATCACGACCTCCCGGCGAATGTCGAATAGACTACCTAGTCACGAACCATGGCGACGGCCTTGTCGCGGGCTGTCACGAGCATCTCGAGGCCCGGCTTCTGGATAAACCCTTTCTCTTGCAGCACATCGATCATGGCCCGCGCTTCCTTGATGTCTGCCAGAGTCGTTGAGTAGACATCTTCCCAACTGAGGTCGATGCGGGCGACGCCGTCTTTGATCGCCTGCATGGCCACGTTGGCCGCCTCTTCAGCGAAGACCTCGGTCTCCTGCATGGTGGGCATGATGTGCTCCGGATTGAGTGTGTTCCGTTTCACCACATAGTCCGCCACCGAATGGGCAGCGGCGATGGCCATTTCGTCGGTGATCTTGCGGGCCCGCACCAAGAGGGCGCCTTTGAGAATCCCCGGAAAGCCGATAGAGTTGTTCACCTGGTTGGGGAAGTCGCCCCGCCCTGTCGCTACAACGTATGCTCCCGCCTCCTTGGCCGCATAGGGGTAGATCTCCGGCACCGGGTTCGCGCACGCAAACACCACTGCCTTTTGTGCCATGGACGAGATCCATTCGGGCTTGATGGTTCCCGGGCCCGGCTTGGAGGCCGCGATGATGACATCGGCGCCTTTCACAGCCTCTTCCTCAGTGTCGATGCGCTTGGGGTTAGTGGCCTCACAAATCTCCCACTTGCGGTAGTAGGCGGTATCCGCTTTCACGTCGTCTCGGCCCTTGTGCAGGCCGCCCTTACTGTCGAAGACGATCATCTTCTCAGGGTCGGCCCCGTCGGCAAGGATGAGGCGGGCGGCAGTCGAGTTGGCGGCACCCGCGCCAAGCAGGACGATGCTGGCGTCCTTCAGTTCCTTTCCGGTCACCCGTAAAGCATTGATCAGACCGGCCAAGGTAACGCTCGCGGTGCCCTGGGCGTCATCGTGCCATACGGGTATGTCGCACTCTTCCCGCAAGGTGTCCAGGACTTTGAAGCAGTTCGGTTGAGAAATATCTTCCAGGTTGACCGCGCCGAAACTGGGTTCGGCCATTTTCACAAAATCGATGATCTTGTCAGGGTCGTGCTTGCCCGCTGCGTTGTAGCTATTCACACAGAGGGCGACAGCATCGACACCCCCGAGGTATTTCATGAGAAAGGCCTTGCCCTCCATGACGCCAAGTCCCCCCGGGGGAGTCACGTCGCCGTCGCCGAGCACGCGAGTGGAGTCCGATACCACGGCTACGAGATTACCCCGGTTGGAAAGCTCGAAGGAGGAGTCGTTATTGTCGCGGATGGTTGTCGAGACCATGGAGACGCCCGGAGTGTACCAGACGTTGAACCAGTTGAAGCCGTAGACACCCGCCTTGGGCATCGTCTGGATCTTGCCGCGGTAGAAGGCGTGTGAGCTTGCCGCGAGTTCTTTCAGAAAGAAGGTCTGAGCCTTCGCTCGCTCTTCTGGGGTGAAATCATCGGGAAAAAAGGAGCCAAGATCGGCCAGGGACAGGTCGGGTGTATTCATTCGTCATGCTCCTCGGAACCGAATCGGGGATTATTAGCCGGGGCTGCGAGCCATCATAACACTCGACAGAAAGCGATTCTCTAGAGTACGATGCCACAATGCTGGACTCCGACCGACACTTCGTACGGGAGCGCGGGGACCCACCTTCCAGGGCGGCCCCGCCCACGCCGCACTTCACCGACATATTGGTGAAGAGGACGTTGCTGTGGATGTTCCCGCGCAGCGTCCACCCGAATCACATGTCGGTGGCGCGGTTCGTGCTCACGCCGGTGATTCTAGTTCTTTTGTACTACCACCTGAGAGGCTGGGCATTCGCAGTCTTCGTGGTTGCCGCTTGCACGGACTTCATCGACGGAGCAATGGCTCGCACCCGCAACCAGATCACCAATATCGGGATGGTCCTCGACCCCGTCGCGGACAAGCTGCTCATCGGGGCGGTCCTGGCTTGGGTTGGGTACCGGTACCTCGTAGTGCAGATCATCCTCGGATTCATCTTCTTGGAGTTGGTGCTCCTGGCAGTGGGTCTAGGCACAGCCCCTAAGGGCGACAGGGCAAGGCCGGCAAACGCGTTTGGGAAGACGAAGATGGTCATTCAGAGCGTCGCCCTGGTCTTGTTTCTCATATCTGGAATGTTCAAAGTCGACCCGTTGCTGACCGTGTCGCAATACCTATTGTGGGTCGCGATATTGCTCGCATTCCTCTCAGGGGTCATGCACATCAGGGAGAGGCTCTCGGGGGCCCAGAAGGCCGCTGAAGACTGACCTCTGCGTAGCCCGCGTGGCGCCGCCCCAACGGCTGGGTCGGACTGCCTAGGGAGGGTCGCCTGTGCAGCCCGGCTAGGTCATCTGGCTCCGATGCGACCCCGAGACAGGGCTGCCGACCAGCCGGGCCCAGGCCACCAAGGCTTCGACGAATTCCGCAAGCCGGGCGTGGATCTCGCCGTCGATCAGCTCTCCCGGCTGAGGATCGCCCCGAGACATCACGTCGGCGTTGAAAGGCGGGATCTCATCGAGCGGATAGGTCTCGAACTGGATCCCGGCGGGAAGGAGGGCGGCAACAGCCCTGAGCAGGCCACGATTGTACGACGCCTGACGGAGGCTCCCGGCGATTCCCAGAAGGCGGAATGGCTGCGGCCCTGCCTGCTGCCCCTGCTGAAGCGTCATGCCGTTTGCCCCGGCGTCTACTCGTAGCCCTCGAAGCGCTCCATCGTAACGCGATTCGGATCGATGCCGTGGCCGGCCAGCATCTCCCTCATGGCCCCGACGAAACTTGGTGGACCGCTGACGTAATACCGCCACTGAGAGGCTTTGGGCAGTTCGCTCTCAACCAGGTCCTCGTCGATGTGGCCCCGGCGCCCCGACCAGCCGTCCCCGGCGCGGCTGAGCACATGCACTACTCTCAAACCCGGCACCTTGGTCTCGATCTCAACCAGTTCGTCCCGGAACGGAATGGCGTCCTCAGAACGATTGGCAAAGAGAAGGGTCATAGAGCGGTTGCCGGCACGGGAAGGCTCATCGCCACAATCCCTCAGTATGCTCCTCACGCACGTGATGCCTATTCCCCCGGCCAGAAATGCCACTGGGTCCTCGCCCGGGACAAGGACGAAGGATCCAAATGGGGCTTCAAGGTCCACTTCGGTGCCGATGGGAAGTTCGCGCAGAACTCGCTTGAACTCTGAGTCACGCAGGCGGGTGGTGAATTCCAGCCATGGCTCGGTTGGAGAGCTCGAATGCGAGAAATGATGATTGAGAGGCTGTCCCTCCGGTCCTATGAAGTCGATGTTGAACCACTGCCCTGCCCGGTACTCATACCCCGCAGGCCGCTCAAACCGGAAGGTGACTATGTCGGCCACCCGCGGGATCTTCTCGATAAGCCGGCTCTTGTAGACTGTTGCTGTCATGTCGTACTAACCTCCCTTCGGACCTCTGGCCCTCAGTGAAAGCAGGGCCCCGACCAGAGCCAGTCCCGCTCCCACGAACATAGCCGCGCGGAACCCGGTAGCGAAGGCCGTTGTGCTCGCTCTGCCGGTGGCTTCTCCCAGGAGGATCATCCGCCCGCCTTCAGGTCCCAACTGGGAGGCCGCTATCGCCCCGAGGACGGCAATAGAGACTCCCTGTCCCGCAAAACGCGTCGTGGCAAGAAAGGCCGACGCCACGCTCAACTGCGAGCGGGGCACCGAGCCCATCACCGCCGATATGTTGGGAGCACTGAAAAGTGCCATGCCCAAGCCGATAGTACCCAGGGCCACAAGTACTCTACCCATGTTTGTAGGCAGCAGAGCCAGTTGGATGATGCCGGCCGCCACAACCGCCATCCCCACGGAGGCCAGGAGGCGCGACCCCACCCTGTCGGAGAGCCTGCCGGTGAACGGGGACAGCACGGCCATGACGACAGGTTGCCCCAGCATGATAAGGCCGGCCTGTTGCGCAGACCGTCCCTGAACTACTTCCAAGAACACCGCCGTGAGGGTGGTGACGGCGAAGACGGCCACGTAATCAAGGAACGATGCCGAGTTCGCTGCAACAAAGACACGGTTCTTGCGTACGAGGTTGAGATCGAAGAGGGGATAACGTACCCGGTCTTCAACGAGAACGAATCCTATGAGGAAGGCGACGGCCAGCACAAGGAAGCCTATGGTCCTGGCACTGGCCCACCCCCAGAACGGTGAGAAGGTAAGCGGAATGAAGAGGGCGACGAGCGTTGCAGCCAACAGGCCCGTACCGGGAAAGTCAATACCCGCACCCGGGAGATCGCCGCGTAGGCCCGGGAGATCGCCGCGTGTGCCGGGGAGATCGCTGTGGGCGCCGGCCACCGGGTGCCGCGCCCGCCTCTCTGCCTGCATCAGCCTCCAACCCAACGCCAAGGTCAGGATCGCAATCGGCAGGTTGATGAGGAAGATCCAGCGCCAACTGGCGTGACTCACAATGAGGCCCCCCACCAAAGGGCCAAGGGTCAGCCCCACGTAGGCAGCCATGATGTTCAGCCCGAAAGCCCGGCCACGCTGCCACGGCGGGAAAACCGCGGTTACGACGGCCGCTGATGTCGCGAAGATGAAGGCGCCGCCCACGCCCTGCACGCAGCGAGCCACGATGAGGAGCGAGCCGTTGGAGGCGAGGGCGGCGCCTCCTGAAGCAAGCCCGAAGATCACGGTCCCCACTATGTAGAAGCGCATCAGCCCCAGGGAGTCGGCAAGACGGCCGGCAGGGATCAGAAGGACGCTCGAAACCAAGAGGTAGGCGGCCTGGATCCACAGGGCCTGGGTGTAGCTGAGCTGAAGTGGCGGGCCCATGGCGGGAAGGGCAACCGCGACGATTGTGGCATCCAGCGGGATCATGAAGATACCAATGGATGCGACAGCAAGCACCCACCACCGCCGGCGTTGCAGTTCGGAGTCTGCGGATTGTGGTCGTGCCGCCTCTTCGGAGTCCGGACGTGCTGCCTGGCGATTGGGGTCACTCGATCGGGCGGTCATACAAGCACAATACCAGCCATCGCCGAGCGAGGCCTGTTTTCGCCCCAGTGGCACCCCGGCTTCGCTGAGGCGTCGCACGCCCGATTTCGCCCCAGTGGCACCCTCGCTTCGCCGCCATGCGGTGCGTCGTCGCAGCACCTCGCGGCCTCCCCCGGTCCGTTTGACGCTGCCTGTGGAAGCGCCTAGCATGGGGATGCCGAGCATGCCGGGGCCAAGCAGTTCCGAACTTGGGCGGCCCTGTGTCCAACCAGCGCATACCGATCAAGAAGGCGGGGACAAATGACAACAGCAATCGTGGTCATTGTTGTGGTAGTGGTCGTCTTACTTTTCCTCTTGCTGGCCGGGATCAGGATCGTGCGCCCGACCAGCCGCGGCCTGGTGGAGCGCCTCGGCCGGTACAACAGGTATGCCAACCCCGGTTTTCACCTGATCATTCCCCTGGTTGAGCGCATGTACAAGGTCGATATCCGCGAGACACTTGTCGAAGCCCAACCCCAGATGATCATCACCAACGACAACCTGAACGCCCGCGTGGACGCCCAGGTCTACCTCAAGGTCAAGGCGGACGAAGACAATGTAAAAGCCTCCCAGTACAACGTGGCCAATTACGAGATCCAGATCGTCAACTTGGCCCGGACGACGCTACGCAACATAATTGGCACCCTCACTCTGAAATCCGCCAACAGCGAGCGCGGCAAGATCAACGAGGAGCTGCGGAACACCCTGCTGCTCGAGACTGCCAACTGGGGCATCGAGATCCTCCGCACCGAGCTCAAGGAGAT
>JAMDEO010000235.1 GCA_023483915.1 Actinomycetota bacterium | reverse complement strand
CATCAAGAACTATAACGAGGACGCGACCCCGTTCTCATGGAACTACACCGGCAAGCCCCTGACGGTGTGACGTCTATATGTCACTTCAGGAACGTGACACTAGCCAATGTTCGCAGACGGCGGCTCGCTTGGAGCCCTTGTGCACAATGCGCACCTGCCTCAACGGGATCGGCTTCTCGGCGAGAGAGCCCAGGGTAGCGGTCCCTTGCCCGGAAGGAATCTTAGTCCTCCACAACAATCGGCCGAATCACATTCACCCGACCACCGACGCGCGCGTACGCTCTCGCCGTCCTTCTCGTAGCTGTCCTGCCTCAGTGCTCCTTCGACCCCGATCCGTCGGCCTTTGACGAGGTTGTCCGCAGCCGCTTCGGCCTGGGAGTTCCACGCCTTGACCCGGAAGAAGTCCGCCTCGTCAGAGGTAAGGGTTCTGCCTACAGGTGAAGCGCGTCGGGGAGGGAGGGGGCTAGCACGACGGCAACGAGCCCTGCACGGTTCGGCCCGGGAGGCTTGTTCGTCAGGCGGGCCTACGGCCCAGGAGAGACATCCTGGTCTGCGGGTGACTCGTCGGTCTGCTCTGCAGGTTCCTCGGAGTCCTCGAGAGGAAGTTCCTTCTGCTGATAGTAGAATGGGGTTCCAACTCGCAGCGCTGGTGCGAGGATG
This sequence comes from Actinomycetota bacterium, assembly GCA_023483915.1. Lineage (GTDB taxonomy): Bacteria > Actinomycetota > Thermoleophilia > RBG-16-64-13 > RBG-16-64-13 > JAMDEO01. The sequence continues at coordinate 8,912 of JAMDEO010000235.1, read as the reverse complement.
GCGCCCTTGGCTATCAGGTTCTTGTCGAAGGTATTCAGGATCGGGACTTTTGCCTCTAGAGCCGAAGCGACGTGGACGGCGTCCTTGGGGGCGACATCGTGATCCCAGTAGAGATCTCGAGCCGCTTCAGCAGTCTTACGAGTGACGTTTCGCACGTGGATGTACTCGTGCTGAAAGAGCTGGTGAGCCTGGTCCCTCTTCGACCGGGGCACTTTGTCACATCCCCTTAGGTTGAGCACCTCCGCTATCGTCAAGGCGGATGTGACTATGAGTACCTTGCCCTCTTTCGCCGCGTCGAGGACAAGCTCACACAGATCGGCGCCCTCCTCGTCCTGAAGATAGGCGAGGAATGCGCACGAGTCCCAGTAGTACCGGTCTCTCATTGATCTAGAGTCAAGATGCCGCGCAGGGATTGATGGTCGGGAAGCTGATCCTCAGGTGGAAACTCGACGAGTTCCTCGACTTGAACGCTCACAGGTAGCCCGTCCTTCCGGTACTGGACAACCCCGTAGACCTCGACGCGACGTCCAAACGCCCCCAGAGCCCGCTGCAGCAGCTCTGGCCCTATCCGACAATACACAGCCTTATCCCAGAGCGGCTCGTATACCACGAAACGAAGTCCGCCTCGCTCGGACAGCGCCTGGAGCTTGCCTTCAACAGAGCCGTAATCCTCGTAGTGCATACCCAATATGTCCGCGGCATGGGCCACGGTCTTGAGACTCACAGGACGAGGCTCGTGCTTGATCCAGACGCGGACCCGGGTGTCGTCCTTGGTCGTTCGGCCCACGATGCCGCCCAGCTTGCGCAAATGGCGGACAGCCGGCTCAGGGAAGTTCTCGGGGATTGGCTGACCTGTCTCGAGAGTCTCCACGCCCGCGGCGACCGTCCTACTGATGGCTTCGACGTCGGCTGCAGCGTATCCTGGTTGCGGTTTCAAGGCTACGAGGGTGCTTCCTTCGCGGACCTCGACGGTCCATCGAACCAGCTGCCCTACTGTTGTCACCTGATTGACGGAACGAACAAGCCCGAAGAACGCGGTCACGCCAGTCAAGAACTTCTCGGGCGTCAGGTCGCTTCCCTGGATATCGAGAACAAGATCACTAATGATCTGATCGGTTCTTGCCATGACCACCCTCCGGGTGCCCTTCCGCGGCCGGTACCGCTAACAGAGCCTCCATAATATTGGCCGCACCCCTTGAGATTCCTTGCATCATCATAGTCCAACTCCAGAGATGAACCATCAAGAGTCTTGTCAAGGGTCCGGGCGGCCACGAAATGACGCGTCAAGTGTGCACGCAGCCTCGGACGGAGAGTTGCGGGGCGGCCTAACGTCCATACTGTGTGGACGCTTCAAGCTTCAGCTGTGGGAATTGCGCGAGTGCAAGTCCTGACGCCAGTAGCCGGCGTCGGATGGCTCTCGAAGTCTGCCGGGGCCCCGATGGTGCCGGGCGAGGCCTTCCCGGGATACGCTCAGTCTACCGCCAGATCACCCGGATCCGCGGGGTCTGCTTCGCCGGGTTCACGATGACCCGGTCGAGGATGAGATCGTAGATGTCCCGCTGCTCCTGCACCCCGAGGGCGCCCCACTGCGCTGGTGTTATCTTCCCGAGCTCCTCCCAGAGCTCCTCCAGCATGTCCACCTGGACCTGGGCCTGGGTCCGGTCGACCGCCCGCTCGAGGCGGCGACGCGCCTCCTGGAGCTTCCCGAGCTGCACTCCGCGCGCCTCGTGGTACTCGGCCTCGAGGATGTCCCCAGAGACATACATCGCCGTAAGCCGGCCGAGACTCTGCTCGATGGATTGTGTGTCTTCGAGCAGGGGGCCCACAGCTTCTGCCGGACGAAGTGGTCGGGGGGCCCGACTCTCGCGCAGCCGGCGGAAGAGCTTGTCCTCTACGTAGGGCAGGAGCTTCTCGACCTGGATAGCCACGCCTTGGCTGCAAAGCCCATGGCGCCTGCCGTAGCAGAGGTAGTAGAGGTCGGTTCCCCGGCGACGGTCAGCGTACCTTGCGTAGAGCGGGCTTCCGCAGGTCCCACACTTCACGTGTCGCCCTGTAAGCGGCACTCGGGCCGGCCGACCCCCCTGCGGCCTCCCTCGTCGCGCCTCCCGCATCAAGAGTGTCCGCTGGTACACCTCGAGCGGGATGATTGGCTCGATGTTCCCCCCGAAGACGAGCTTACCGTCGACGAGACGAGCTCCGACCTGTAGCGGACCGGCCAGGGCCGACGCAATCGTCTTCTCGTACCACTTACGGCCCTTGACCGTCGGGATCCCGCGCTCGTTCAGATCCTTGGCGATTCGCGCGAGGGCCCAGCCCTCCTGATACCGCTCGTGCATCCATAGCCGCGTGGCGGCCTCCTCCGGCACACACACCAAGCGCGAGCCAAGCTCGTCCTGCACGTGGCGCATCCCGAAGGGTGCCGTCCCCCCACTCCAGCGGCCCTCTTTGGCGAGTCGTTTGTGGACGTCCCGCAGGCGTGCACCCAGCCGGACGCTCTCGTACTTGGCGAGCGCCGCCGAGATGGACCAGAGGAGTGCACTCTCGGCGGTCCCGTCGTTCGGGTTCCCCACGCTGTCGCAGTGGATGCCGGCGCGCTGCAGGACCCCGAGAAGGGCGTGAAAGTCCTCCTCCTCCCTAGCCAGCCTGTCGATGCGGTAGAAGACGACGACGTCGGCATGGCCGCTGAGAGCCTCCTCGAGCATGCGGTCGAGGCCCTCGCGCTTCTTGCGCGCGTAACCGCGGCCGGAGACGTCGAGGTCCTCATACCAGCCGGTGACCATCCAGCCCTTCGCCTCGGCGTAGCGCGAGATCTCGTCGCGCTGGACGTCGGGGGAGATGGCATCCTCGGATAGGCGCGAGACCCGGATGTAGGCGAGGGCACGCACGGTGGCCGAGATGGTAGCGGGTGGCGAGGACGGCTTCATGGGCGGGCGACGTCGTGGCCGACGCGCTGGACCCAAGCTTCGAGCATTAGCAGCACGGCCAAACTCAGCTGCCGCTTGTCAAGAGAAACGTCACCAAGGCCGTGACGAGCGTCAGCATTAGACCGGCGACCGAAATGCCCAGAACGTACTTGTAGTCCTCGTGGTTCTCTCGCCCATCTTCCGCGATTGCGGCCGAATCGCTCCAGACGATTTCCACGTCGTCGACCGCCCACGTATCTATTGAACCATCCGACCTGATGTCGTCTACTTGTCGTTCGATCCGCCGTAGCGCGAGCACGGTCGATTTCATGGGCACTAGGCGACGGCGGCCACGTCGAACAAGATGATGTGCTTCCAACACGTTCCTCACAGTGGCCAACCAGAAGGCCTCTGTCGCGGCCAGACGGGCCTCACGTCCCTTGTCCACGGCCTGGTCTAGGACATTCGTGGGTTCCGCGGTACCGGCCAGCAGGCCGAGCGCTGACTCGGCTGTCCATTGTCGCAATCCCTGAAGAAGATCCGTGAGCGCCTCAAGTCTCTTGCCGGCATCGCCATATCCCCAGTTCCAGAAATGCCCTTGCGGGGTATTGCGTTTCTCCGCCGTCAGGGCGAGAAGAAGGATCACCATGACCGGACCGATTAGCGCCCCGATGAATACAGACACACCTGGCCACCCGCCAACGTGCTTCAAGAAGAGGCCTGCCCCCCAAATGTAACCAGCAAAGACCCCGAGAGAGACTGCGAAAGTAACCATGTCCTTGATGCCTGTCCATAACTTAGACGGAGTTGCAGCCTCGGTCGACATTTCATTGCACTTCGCTAGCGAGATGGGGGATTGGACCTTGGCCAAGACCTCCGTCAGTCGCTCGGTAATCCTGAGGAGTTCGACAAGGGCCACCCGAGCGTCCTCCACCCCTGAATCGTCCAGTCTCCCGCGCATCGCCTGTCAGTCCTTCGCCTGGCTGGTCGGGCCGCCCGCTTCCTTCTTGCTCCAAGGACCGACAGCCGAGGTCCGCACCACGCAAACAAGCGTCCCCCTCAGGCGCGAGATGCCAGCCGATAAGTGGGACGGGTTCATGTCGCGAGCTGAGCGAAGACTATTCGCTCAGTGCCAGGACAACCTGCACGACAACCGCCACAAGCATCACGAAGGTGAGCGCCGCGATGGCCCAGGTCAGTCGAATCAGCTTCTTGGTCTGCCGCTCGGCGCTCCCGTTGAACTCCTTAATGGTCTGGTGCAACTCGCGGGTAGCGACGCTCCCGTTCCACTCCTCGAGCGGGATACCGCTGTCTGCCATGGTCGGCCTTCCTTTCTCGCGCAACGAGGGTCAATCGAGCGGTAGCTCCATCTCCCCGCCATACACCTGCTCTGACCTTGGCGCCCGCTTGAAGGTCACGTTCCCGTGCCGGGAGGGGTAGTCGATACCGGCTCCGGCCAGTAGATCGGCGACCGTCAGAAGTTGAATGCGCGGATGCTTCGTATGCCAGCCCGGAGACTCATAGAAGCCGGAGGACGCGGCTTCCTTTCTCATGGGAGCGGTCGGCGCCTGCATGGAAAGCAGCACGCCGATCTGAGCCTTCTCTCGCTCCACCACGCCGCGAAGGTCGCGAACGTGAGCGGCGCCGGTCCCTCCGGCCTTGACGGAGATAATCACCTGCTTCGTGTCGCCCTTAGCTTCGTCGTGGAAGTACAGCCGACCGTCAATGCCCTTGTCGGCTCCCTTCTTCTGCTCTACAGGCCGGGCGCCCACCAACCCAAGCGCCCACCATTGGAATTGATAGGGGTCGGACGCCGCTAGAGCTTCGGCGTCCGGAACGGACACCGGCTCCCCGATAACCTGGTATTCGTCTGCTACCTTTTCCCCGTAGGTGCTCAATAGTCTGTGCCGAATCAGCGTGATAGCCAGGTGGGTCACGTCAATGCCGATCCACCGACGCTTGAGACGTTGGGCAACGGCAACTGTCGTGCCGCAACCACAGAACGGGTCGAGCACCGTGTCGCCCTCGTTGCTGCTAGCTCGTATGATTCGTTCGAGGAGCGCTTCGGGCTTCTGTGTGGGGTATCCGAGCCGCTCCTGAGCCATCGAGTTTATCGGGGGGATATCCGTCCAAATGTTGCCCGCCAACACGCCCGCCATCTCGTCAAGATAGCGCTTGAGCTGGGGCCGCTTGCTCTTTGAGTCCGGGTACCAGATACGGCCCTCAGCGTCTAGCCTTTCCATTGTCTCTCTTGAGTACGCCCAGCCGTTGGGGTGCGGCTGGTGCCCCTTCCACTCGTACGTGAGATTCGGTCGGGGATTCGGGCTTCGCATGTTGTCTAACCGGTATCGACGCCCATCCGCTTCTTGAAAGCGATACTTGTCTCTTAGGTAATTCTCATCATGGGGAGTATGCGTTCTGTGCCACGTGACGCTCCCGGTCTTCCCGTAGTACAGAAGCGTGTCCGCTACCGGACTCCAGCGTTTCGCGTCACTATGCGTATTGGTGCGCTGCCACGTAATCTCACTCCTAAAAAAGAGCGGTCCAAACACCGCATCCATGAGCAGCTTCAGATAATGGCTAGCCGTCGGGTCACAATGTAGGTAGATACTCCCGGTTGGCTTCAGCACCCGCCTCAACTCGACCAGCCGCGGCGCCATCATGGCGAGATAGGCCATCATGTTGCTCTCGCCAAGGATCGTACGGAAGGCCTGCAGGGTCCGTGACACCTGCCCTCCTCCTTCCACCACTTCCTCGAACTCCCTGGCGGCCTCCTGGTCCCACCGCCACGTATCTTCGAACGCCTTGATCTGCGCCGCCGCCCGCTCCCCGCTTTGCTCGGCGAATAGAACGTTGTACGTCGCGTTGGAGTTGAAGGGCGGGTCGAGGTAGACCAAATCCACCGTCTCGTCTTTCACGTGCCGACGGAGGACATCTAGGTTGTCGCCGTAGTAGAGGAGGTTGGTCACGGCAGTCCCTGACCTGCGGCCTGCTTCGCCAGCTCGCCCATGACGTAAACGAACGTCTCGCGCCCGAGACCGACGACTGCATCTCGTAGCTTCTCAAGCTTAGTCCTCTCGTCACTCGACGAAGCAGCCTCGATCGCACGATCGAGAACGCCAAGTAGAAGATCCGGATCGGGCCGAGCGCCTGGCCACACCTTGATCGCTTCCAGCCCGTCTCGGCTGACAAACAATCCCTTGAACCCGAAGATGCCGTCGCCGCCGCGGTAGGGTTCACCGCCCAGATATCCCGTATTCGTCAGGCGAACAAGCTGAAACTTGACCCGCTCGATCGGCAGTGCACTCTCCAGGGCCAATTGCTCCAGATCCCCTTCAACTAAGAGAAGCTTGTCGCCGAACTCTTCCTCCATCCTCCTGACTGCTCGCAGGATCGGCAGGACCTCTTTTTCCCACTGCTCGAAGGGTTGCTGCTCAAGAGAAGACATGGACATCACTCCCCCGGGTGCCGCTTATGTGCCAATCACGCTGGCCCCGCCGGCGCACATGAGGCCGGAGACTACCATTAGCGCGATCCCCGCGACGATCACGAACAACAAGCAGCCGAAAGCCATACCAAAGCCCTGCTTGACCGGGCCCGCGGGCTGTTGCTGACTGAGCTGTTTGGCTGGCGCGGCCAGACTGCCAATGCGCGCGTCACAATAGGGACACTCGATGGCCCCCACGCTGATGACCTTCTGGCAGGCGGGGCAGACCCGCTGCCCCCGGCGTAGGTAGTCTAGCTCCATAGGCGAAGGCTGAGACAGCGCAGGAGCCGCGGCTTGAGGTTCGATAACGGCCGCGCCGCATGATCGACAATACGCAGTTTCGTCCGGCATTTGAGTGCCGCAATGCTGGCAGAATGCCATTACTCATCCTCCCTCAGCGGATGTCTTTCCCGCACTGTCCGAACAAACGTTCGCCCACAGCGGACCTCTGCAACTCCTCGACCATTCTTCGCGCTTCGCAGTGCAGAAATGCACTATATGCAGCAGCTTTTCCGTCCGCGGCTCACAGTAGCATGAGCGAACATTTGTTCAGAGGGGGTCGATGTGACTGGTCGCGAGGTGCTGGAAGAGGTCGTGAAGCTGCTCGAGACGGTGCCAGCCGAGGACGAGTGCGCAGACTGGTGCTCGGCGCTCGCCGCAAGCATAGGAGGCAGGCTCACTGCGACTTCTTCTGCTCATACCGAGCAGCGGCGATCAATGCCTCCAGATCGGCCAGTCGAATAGCCCCCCCGCGCACTAGCTGGCGCACCTCTTGCTCCGCGTTGTACAGTTGCTCTTCCAGGAAGTAGCCCTCGGGCAGGCCGAAGGCGCTCTCGAACTTGCGCAGTGTGTCGATGACCCTCGGTTCCGCGACGCGGCCCCGGTTTCCGCTCAGATAACGGCTCACGGTCGCAGGGGTGGTCCTCGCCTCGGCCCCCAGCTTGGTCTGGTCCCAGCCGCGGCTGTCCATTAACTCGCGCAACTCTTGATCGATTGGTTTCATCGCCCTCTGACCAACCATGGTAAGCAGCCTAACGAGAATCCGCACTTTCTGCTTGCCAAGGTCGGTAATGGCGTGATAGCGTCCCCATTACCAAGGACGGTAAGCAATCAAGGGGCGGACAACATGGACCGCATACCAGAACTGATCGAGCGCTATAACAGTGAGTTTCTCGGGCCGGGTGAGCCCCCCATGACACAGCGAAGGCTGGCCGAACTGCTCAGCACCAGCGAGGCACAGGTGAGCCGGCACGTAAACGGGCACACCCGCATGTCGTTGGACACCGCGCGCCGCTACGCGGAGATCCTGCATTGTCGTGTCGACGACCTCTTTTCTGATGCCGCGTGATTACCGAGCTTGGTAATGTGGACAAGGCAGAGGTCTACTGCCCCGCGATCGACGCCTGGCTGCCGGCGGACCAGGTCGGTCCCGACGGCCAAGCCCTGCCCCTGCCCGAGAAGGTGGCGAGCCGGATCCGGCAGATCATCGAGGCCTTTCTCGAGACGCATCCCGAGGCGATGGCCATCTGGATCGCCGAGGCGGAGAGGGTCACGGCCGGGAAGCAGCAGCCGCTGCGAGAGGCGGGCTGATGAAAGGCCGCTCAGCGTTCCTCGACGCGCTGCTGGAAGCTTTCGCTAGCTACTCCGAGGCGGTGGTCACGCTGCGCCTTCTGCGCGATTTCGAGTCTCCGCTTGCAGCAGAGCAGGATAACGAGCTAGCCCGGCTCTACACGGAGTTCCGCGAGGCCCGGCACGCCTACCTCGACCACGTGTTACCGACGGCGACACCGGAGGCTCGTGCCGACGCCGAGGAGCTGGTGGACTCCGCTCTTGTGCTCCATCGTCGGGGACTGCTAGGGGAGCGCTACGCCAAGGCCGCCAAGATCACCATCCCGGCGCCGTCTCACCTGGACGCGCTTCGCGAATGCCTCACCTCGATCGAACAGGGCGCGGCATGACCCTCGACTCTCCTACCGGGTGTGGCGGTGTGCCCGCAAAGAACGCCGCTGAAGGTTCCGCTGCACCGCGCGGGGCCGGCATTCTCCTTCCCTGCCCCGGTCCTGGGTTTGCGCCTGGGACCGGGGACCTTCTTTCGTTCCTCCCTTACGGTCGCGCTCATGCCACCAGCGTCCCCGCGCTCTGCCGGGCCACTGGCTGGAGCGATCGCGAAGTGCGCGCCGAGCTCGAGCGCCTGGTGGTCGAGGCCCATATCCCTGTGGTCACGCTTCCCACAACTCGCGGTGTCTTCGTCGCTGTCACGCCCGAAGAGGTGGATCTCGCGACGGCCAATTTGCGCGCCCGGTCCCTGTCCATGCTGCGTCGCTGTCGCGCACTCCGGCTTTGCCGCGAGGCCCTCGCCTGGTCCCCCGAGCTTTTCCCGGAGGTGTGACATGCCTGCTCCCTACATCGTCGGACCTCTCGCCTTTGCCGTCCTCGGTCTCGCAGTTATCTGGGCGTTCTGCCGCATCGCTGCGTGGGCTGACCGCGACGACACAGAAGCGCCACTCGAGGAGCAGCCGTGC
>JAMDEO010000066.1 GCA_023483915.1 Actinomycetota bacterium | reverse complement strand
AGGGCCATCACGAGCCTGCCTCCGGAACTCCGTAGGCGGTTCACGCTCGGCACGTTCTTCTTTGACCTGCCGACCTCCGAGGAGCGCGAGACGATCTGGAACATCTACGAGCATCGCTGGCAGTTGACCGGCGAGCGCCCGGACGACGAGGGCTGGACCGGCGCGGAGATCAAGGAGTGCTGCCGTAAAGCTTGGCGCCTCAAACTCTCGTTGCGGGAATCAGCAGCGTACATTGTGCCCGTTTCGCGCTCGGCCGCGGACCAGATCGACGCGCTGCGGCGGCAGGCCTCCGGGAGATTCCTGAGTGCGTCCCAGCCGGGTGTGTACTCAGCCGAAAGCGAGTCCCCGCCGGTTGGATCTGGGAAGCGTTCCTTCCGGGAGATCGGTGACTGATGGAGGATCGCCATGAGCAAGTATGAAGAACTACGTACGGTTTTCTCCGATGAACGCTTCCTTATCGAGGCGCTCCGTGATCTTGGCTACAACCCGGAAGTCTCAGGCGATGGATTGAGTCTCTATGGCTACCTCGGCGACGAGCGGCCCGAGAAAGCGCAGGTCGTCATTCGCCGTCGGCAACTCGACTCGGCGAGCAACGACGTCGGCTTCGCCCGCGACGCAAACGGCGTATACCGCGCGCTCATCAGCGAATACGACTGCGGCATCGGGTTCAATGACGCCTGGCTGGGACGTGTCGCCCAGACCTACAAGGAACGCCAGACGATGGCGGTCGCGAGGTCGAAGGGCTACCGGTTCCTCGGGCGGCAGGTGGTCGAGACGCCTGCCGGCAAAAAGGTGCAGCTCCGGTTCGCGGTCCGCTGAGGAGGTTGACTATGCGCGAGAAGACCATAACCGTCGAGATCGACGAACGGGGCAACAGTTCGGTCGATCTAAACGGATTCCATGGGAAAGGGTGCGGAGATGTGGCCGATGCGCTGCGAGGCAAGGACACGCTCGTCGCAGACCGCAAGAAGCGCGAATACCATGTTCCAGCCGCCGAGAATCGGGTGGTCCACAATTCGACGAAGCGGTGAACCTCCATGCTCCTCCGCGTTCACGCCTTAATGGAAAGCAGCACGGTGAACGGCCCCGGAGCGCGAGCGGTGATCTGGGTGCAAGGGTGTTCGCTGGGTTGTCTGGGTTGCTGGAACCCGGATACTCACGATCCGCTGCGGGGCTCCCGATCTGACGTTTCGGAACTCCTCGAATGGTTCGCAAAGGCGAGCCATGAGAACCGGATCGAAGGTCTCACAATCAGCGGCGGCGAACCGATGGAGCAGGCGCCCGCGGTTCTGGAGTTGCTCCGAGGACTGAGAGAGGCGCATCCCGAAATGACCACCGGGCTGTTCTCGGGCTACACGGAACGGGAACTTCCTGAGGCCTTGTGGCGAGCTATGCAAAGCTACCTGGACTTCGCCGTGCTTGGCCGCTACAACGCACGGAGGCCCAGTCACCATCCGCTGGTCTCGTCAACCAACCAGCTTCTGCGTTTGTACACTGCCCGCTACTCAATGGCTGACTTCGCACCACAATCCGTGGAAGTCCGCATCGACGATACCGGTCTGACCCAGATCACCGGCTTCCCCGTTCTCGGCTCACCAGTTCTTGGCTAGCCACTCCCTTTTCACTTTTCATCCTGGAGTCCTCTATGGCCACACAAGGCAGTCTCTTTGCGTCTGCCGGCGCGGTGCTCACCCTGCCGGTCCCCGTCATGCCGACTGGCAACAGCGCGGGCGGAGACCCGCCGGCCTCGCCCCCGGCTATTCCGATCCACGATCCCGGCGTCGATCTCGCCCGAAAGACCGTCTGCATCAAGGTTCGCCTGTCGACGATGGGCAACACCCGGAAGGTTTCCACTTCCCAAATCGAGGCCGACGCCGACAAGGACCTTCTGCTTGTTTCGAAGCACCTGCTCGATTCCGCCGAACTGAAGTCGATTGGCCGGTTCGATGGCGAGATCCGGCGGTTTCTCTACAACATCTGTCTACCGTTTGAAGTCGGCATTCACCTGCTGCCGATCGCCGCCATCGAAGCCGTCGAGCAAAAACTGCGCCAGTTCGCCGATCAACGACAGGAACTGGTCAAGGCATTCCTCGTGGCCTACCCGGCCCTGTGCCAGGGCGCCGCGAAGCGCTTGCGGGGTCTCTACAATCCGGCCGACTACCCGCCGTCGAGCGACGTCGCGCGTGAGTTCGGTTTCTCGTGGCAGTACGTCAGCTTCGGCGTTCCCGATCAGCTCAAGGGCATCTCCCAGGAAGTCTGGCAACAGGAACGCGAGAAAGCCGCGCAACGCATGGCCGAGGCGTCTTCGGAGATCCAGCAGGTACTGCGGGAGACCATGGCGAAACTTGTTCAGCACATGGCGGAGCGGCTGAAGGTGGGCGCCGACGGGAAGCCCGTGCGTTTCAAGGAAACGACCGTCTCGAACCTGGTCGAGTTCCTGGCCAACTTCGAGTTCCGCAACGTCACCGACGACGCGGAGCTTCAGGGGCTCGTGAACCAGGCCCGGACTCTCCTCCAGGGTGTGGATGCCGACGACCTGCGCTCGACTGGCGAACTCCGCGCTCGGGTACAGGCAGGTATGGAGGGTCTGGCTTCCGAACTCGACAACATGCTCACCAAGTCCGGCAGCCGGAAGTTCCGCTTCGACGAGGACGACGCGTGAGCGCGGGGTTCGTAGTCGCACTCGCGGAAGGCTTCGAGGGGACGCTCGAAGAGGTCCTGTCTCGGGCTCTGTCGCCGGAGTTGAGGGCAGCCGTCGCGGACCTTCTGTCGCAAATCGCGGCGGCGCGTAGCGCGATCGCCGAGATCGGTGAAGAATCCAACACTTCCTGCGCCGGCAGTTAGCCCGCCGGCGCTTTCATCAACCCAGAGCGCCGGGCTTGCCCGGCGATTTCTGTTTCAAGGAGCAATGACACGATGAGCTGTGGCTTTACCCGTAATTTGACCGCCCTTGGAACCATAATTTGGCCACGGTTCCTGCGGATGGCCTTGGGTTCCAGTTCTTACCGCGCGGACCGGTGGACAGGCTGGAAGCATGAAGTGGCCGGGAGTGTAGCCAGGAAGCATATCCTGGCCAGGAGTGGCCGATGCCGGCCACGTGGCGAATCGACCCCAATCGAGGACGCGGCGATTCTAAACCGCACGGCGGAGATCTATCTGTGGACCGTAGTGCAATCGCGATCGCACAGTGCGGTATTCGCTTGCGGCGCTACCTGTTCACAGCGCTGGACGGCCATTTACTGCGGTCTGCTTGTTGCGGTTAGCGAACCGGCCAGCGAATGGGCCCCGGCGGTGCACTGGGCTACTCGTGACTACTTCCGGCATCCGCGCCGTCGATCTGCCATTCCACTCGAACGCGAACATCCACGCCCCTTTTCACGGATGAAGTGACAGTGCAGTAGTTCTCGAAGATCTCTGCGCACCGGTCGATCCGCGGATGCCGCTCAGCCAAACGGGGCCTAACTGTCACCTCGACGTGATGGACTCGCGGGAGCCCCTCCTGGTTTGGTCTGACGACGGCGGTGGCGTCAGTGTCGCAGCCAAGCACATCGACATGGGAATGCCGCAAGGCCTCCATTAGCGCCGCCGATAGGCAGTGGCCCAGGGCTGTCGCCAGTAGTGCCGGAGTAGATGGGCCGGCATTGTCACCGATCGGATCAGGCTCATCGGACAGGTACGGCTGGCCGTGCGGGCGACCGTCCTCACTTGCCCGCGAAAGGAATTGATACTTCTTTTTGTGTGTGAGGTTGACTGTAAAGCGCCTCTCCTCTTGATTCCGCATGTGCATCCTGTTCCTCCTTCGACCTGCCCATGGGGCTGAGGCTGGCCTGCCGTCTGCGTAAAACGGTCGTGACCGTTCGGGGTCAACGACTTTTCCTGGCGGGTGTCCTAACTAATTGTCGCCGACCACGTGACCGCGGAAATGTTGAGCCCACCAGCCACACGTTAAATTGGTCCCCTGTTGAGCCAAACCCTGCGGTCGGGAGGATAGTTGGTCGAAAGCTCGAAACACCGTACCGCCGCTTCGGATTCCTCGATGTCACAAAGTGCCAGTCGGCTCGGCGGGCGCCGGGACCAGGACCTCAGTCAGCTCAGCCAGTCTCGCGAAGAACTCGTGGCGGGTGGCCGAGGCGACAGCCGAACAAAAGCGGGGAAGCCAGGTAAGCAGGTGCTCGCACAGAAAGCATTCCAGAGCCTCCTGTAGGTGCTCCAAACGGGTCCTGTTCCCTTCGGCGAGCGCACCGTGGGCCGCCGCGGCAAGGTGACTCATGAACGCCAACTCCAAGGCGATGTGGTCGTCAGGTATCCGGCCCATCTGAACAGAAGCCAGGTTCCACTCCAGGTATGCTCTCCGGACGGCCACCGTTTCTGGTCCCATCAGCAAGCCTCTATTCAGGTAAAACGATGCGTACGGCGGGGCGGGGACAAAGCCAGGACCCTCAAACAGCCGGGTATACTCCACGTTGAGTTCCTGCACAAATGTTTCCCAGTCAGTGACTCCGGCCAACATTGCCTGAAGCTGGGCAAGCGCCGCTTGAATGTGATCGTCCTCGCTTGCCCAGTCCAGGAGCGGGACCAGCTTCTCTCGGCTCAGAGGATAGTCGTACAGCCTGCTGAGCAGGGCGTACATCGCGGCTCGGACTTGTAGGGTGTGGACTTCACCACTCATGCTTTGCGCACCCGCACCAGCATGTCTGCATACGCTGGCTGCCCCATGATCGGGCTGAGCGCGTCCGGGTCCACCAGTTCATTATGATTCGGCGTGTAGAGCCGGTTGGCAAACGTGGGCCCGAGACCTGGACTGAACCGCCCCCCCGTCGCGAAGCCGATCTTGATCACTCCGGGCCGGATGGTCTCGGCCACGAACGCCTTGCCCAATACCTGTTTCCCGAGGGGGTTCTCGACGACAACCAAGTCCCCCATCTGGACGCCCAGCTTACCAGCATCCTCAGTATTGATGAGAATCGTGCCGACGCTGAAGCTGCCGGGTTGAAACTTCTCGTTGCGCACCTGGTAGCGAGTCGCTGGATCTACAAGTGGGATGGACCACTCTGTCCGACGGGCATTGATGTCCAAAATCTCCGACTCGAACTCCTGATTCATCCGAGCCCACGTTCCCTCAACCTGCGTTTCGGCCAGCCATGGCACCATTTGGGTTCCCGACATGGCGTGATGAACCCGGCCGCAGATGAGCTGGAAGGGGAAGTCGTTCACGTATTTCGCGTAGTCGAGATTGTTGGGATTCCACTTGGTTTCAAACCAGTAGAAGGTCCGGGGATACTTGGACCAGCCAAGCGCTTGGATGGCACGGGGAACCTCGCCGGCCTCATCGACGAGCTTGTTGTACTTGTCGTATGCGCTGAAAACAAACTCGACCTTCTTGGAGCCAGTCTTCAGGATGCCGCCACCTGTGGGGTGAAATCGCCTCCACGACATGGGCCAAACAGCGACGCCTTGATGCTCACGAAGCCACCTGGCGGTCAAGGGTTCGCCCCTGGCCTCCTTTTTCTCATGGTCAATGGTGACTCGGCCGGACTCCAGGCTGTCCGGCGTTCCGATCAGCTTATAGCCCACCGGAAGACTTGGGTAAGGAAGGGGCTCACCGTTGTTGGGCTTGCCCGGAGCAGGCGCCATCGCCTCGTTCCAGAAGTCTTCTTCCGTCTTGTACTTCGCCCCAAAGTCCTCGGCTTTGATGTCGGGATCCCCGTTACTGGCTAACGCCTGAGCCAGACCGATCATGATCTCAAATGGCGTTCGGGACTCATGGAGCGGCTGAATCACCTGGTCTCGCAAATACAGCACGGGGTGCGAGGGGTAGATGTCGGAAAGACTCATTCGCTCGGCGTAGCTCGCCTCAGGCAAGATCACGTCGGCGTACAAGCCGGTCTCCAGAAATGGCGTATCGATGTAAACGACCAGATCGACCTTGTAGTTGCCGCTCTGGTCCCTGGCGGTGAGGGCTTGTTGCCACTTCCAAGTGGCCGAGCCGGTGATGACTGGGTTGCCGGTCCGGATAAGGAAACCCTTGATTGGGTACTTGTGACCGCGAAAGGGGCCATAGCGCAGGGTGATTCCGTCGAGAAATGCGCGAGGATAGTCCCCCACCACGTCATCCCAGGCCGATGGCCAGTCCCCGTAATGGTCCATGTGAAGCTCGTCTTGGGTGGCCTCGATCACTTTGCCGCCCACCGTGCGCTTCACCTTACGGCTCAGGAAGGCCTTTCCTGTTGCCGAGCCGCCTTTATCGGACTTGGTAAGCTCTGTGTCGATCGCGCCGCCGGGAGCATCGAGATTTCCCGTGATGACATTGAGTGCCGTGCCGAGGATCGAGGCAACATAGCCGTTGTAATGATGGCCTGGGCTCTGCATTCCCCACACCAAGGCGGCCGGCTTGATGCTGCCGAACAGGTGGGCGACCTCCTCGATCTTTGGCCTGGGCAACCCGGTGCGCGCCTCGGCCCAATCGAGCGAGAAGTACTTCAGCCCGGTCGCGGGATCCGTCTGGTCCCACCAAGTCCTAAAGGCTGCCAGGAATTCCTCCCAACCCTGGCTATAGTCCTTGAACGCCGGGTCGATGTAGCCGGCGCGGCCGTCGGCGTCGCGCTCCAGGATGAAGCGCAACATGGCTGCGAACAGATCGGCGTCCGTGCCTGCCTTCGGTGCCAGCCACATATCCGCCTTGGCCGCCGTGTTGGTGTGGCACGGGTCGATCACGATAACCTTGCAGCCCGTTTCGACCTGGGCCCCCACAGTTCCCCGCGACTCGTAGTTGATGCGCGTCGCGACGAAGGGATTCCAGCCGTTGTAGATGATGAGCTTAGTTGTGTAGCTGTAATCCTTCTTGAGAGTCCCGTCGGGCTGCCGCACGAGCACTGGCCGCATCACATCGGGCTCGATCCGCTTGCCGCCCAACATGAGTTTTGGCCCGTGGCGGCGGGGGGTATCGCAAATGGCGCCGTGCTCAACGCAGTTGGGAGTGCCGTAGGCGAAGAACAGGCGCCAGTAAGTGTCCCGATCGGTCACATCGCCGGCATCCATGATCACCGCCTCCGGGCCGTACGTGCGCTTGATGGCCACGAGCTTGCTAGCGATGTAATCCAACGCTTCATCCCAGGTGGCGCGCCGAAACTTTCCCTCCCCCCGCTCGCCGACGCGGATCATCGGAGTCTTGAGGCGGTAGGGCGAGTAGACCATCTGGATGCCCGCTGCCCCCTTGGCGCAAAGCGTCCCATCGTTAAACGGAACGTTGGGATTCCCGTATATCTTGAACAGCCGACCGTCCTTGATCCACATCTCCAGGCCGCACTCCGAGGGACACATCGCGTCGGCCGAGTAGCGCACCTGGACGTTGCCGATCTGAGCCTGAAACGTTTGTGCCTCTGCGGCGGAGACGGACCTGAACAGAGGGCTTGCCGGACTCCATGCGAAGAGGGCGGCCAAACTCTTACCCGAAACCTCGAGGAATCGTCTTCTGGAAGCCGTATCCTTGCTCATTTCACACTCCCTCGATTTCTGTCCGGTCATCCAAGATGTAAAAGACCGTAGGCGTGGGTTTGATCCCACCGGTCAGCCGGTTCTCGCGGACCGCGATCCGGGCCTGGTTTTGTGAGATGAGCATAGAGACCTCGCTCTGCGGGTCATTGATGTCTCCGATGAACCGGGCCTTGCCCATGCAATCTCGCACGCAAGCGGGAGGCAAGCCTTGGTCTAGCAGGTGCACGCAGTAGTTGCACTTGTCGGCCTTCCTGACGCCACCGGCGCTCACCTCATTCCAAACGTATCGAGCGCCGTAGGGACAGAACTCGGCGCATAAGCCGCAGCCGATACACCTATCGTAGTCGATCAATACGAGGCCGTCCTCCCGCTTATACGTGGCTTTTCGATCAGGCGTGGCTCCGGGGACGGGACAAGCCTTGACGCA
The DNA here is from genome assembly GCA_023483915.1 of Actinomycetota bacterium. Classification (GTDB taxonomy): domain Bacteria; phylum Actinomycetota; class Thermoleophilia; order RBG-16-64-13; family RBG-16-64-13; genus JAMDEO01. The sequence continues at coordinate 1,766 of JAMDEO010000066.1, read as the reverse complement.
GATGGGGTTCTCGCAGTGGTTGCACAGCACCGGCAGAAAACGCCACTTGACCTCGGGGAAGCGCCCGTCCTGGTTGAGCTTGACCTCAGATCGGAAGTGGCCGAAAGGCACGTCGTTCTCCTGCTTGCACGCCACTTGGCAGGCGTAGCACCCCACGCACTTCCTGAGATCTATGACGAAAGCGTATTTCTTTGGCATAGCTTCATCCCTGCTCCTTCATCGCGGGCGTTATGTCATCCTGAGGCCGTTCGGGGCCGTGCGCCACAGGTGACCCGGCGTCGAGGACTCTTGCCTTCTCGATTGCGCACTCGTCGCGAAAATTCGACACGATCTGCTCGGCTGTGAGGCAGCACGTGAATTGCCAAGAACAACCGTAGAAAAAGCCATCAGACCTCCCCTAGATTTCCGTGGGCACTGGGTGATATTGCGCATCAAGCCCTCTTCCAGCGGCCTGTTGACCCAGTGCGTCCCTCGGCTGATGTCCCAGCGTGTCGCCCGCAGCCGCGAACAACGGCCTGACAACGCCACTCCAAACATGGCCATTGGTCCGGTCCTCCTTCCAGTCAGTTCTTGAGTGCCAGTTCCATTAGCAGAGTCCCTTGAGAGAGCCGGTAGCAGCATCAAAATCGGAGCAGTGAAGGCATCGGTCCCAACCCTCGAGGTTCACGGTCACCGTCCGCTGGGTGTCGACCAAGCCGGGGTGGTCAACACGATAACCGAACACCTGGGCGCCAACGTCGGTGTTGGCGACCCTCACAAGCGCCGAGGGGCACATCCTTCCGTAGCACACCTGTCTCATTTTGCGGCCTCCGCGAAAGCTGGACGGGGGCGCCGGATTCGCTTTTCCTCCCGAGCTGCCGTCGAGCCCTCGAACACCCGGTGGCGTTTGAGAGCGTCGGCGTTCAGTGAATAGAAGGTGAACTTGCCCTCTTGCCTGGCAGAGACCCACTCTGCTTCTTGCAGCATCCGCAGGTGATGTGCGAGGGTCGAAGCAGCGGCTCCGAGTGCCACGGCGATATCGCAGGTGCACAGTTCCTGCGCGGACAGCAAACCCAGAACCTTCAGGCGCGTTTCATTGCCCAAAGCCTGAAACAACCGCGCACGCTCCGCCATCATTTTGGCGTTATTCAGAACAGGGTGGATGCCTGAGGCATGCCTGGCAACCTGGCGGCATTCATCAGTGGTGCACTTGAGCGGTCCCGGCTTGATGCCTGCCATCGTCAACGCGCTCCCTTCGCGCTGGTCGCGGTCGTCTCAGGTACGATTGCTCGCGTCCGAGACTGCGTCAGTCGGCGACCGAGCCATACCAGGGCTAACATGGTTGGTACTTCGATCAAAGGTCCGACCACGGTCGATACCGCCACGAGCGGTGTCGCAGCGAACGCCGACAACGCCAGCGCAATCGACAGCTCGAAGTTACGCCCTGTAACGTGGAAGCCCACCGTTACCGCCTTCTGGCCTGGCAGGCCCAGCAGCCGGCTCACCCAATAGCCGACATTGAACAAGGTCAAAAAGAAAAGGGCCAGAGGCGCCGCCATGAGGTATATGAGTTCGGGCCGCGCAAGGACCACTTCGCCTTTGAGCGCGAACATGAGCACGAGCGTCGCCAGCAGCGCTCCAAGCTGAACGTTGCCCAAGGCGGGTATGAGGCGGGCTTGAAACCATTTTTCCCCCTTGCGGCTCAGGACGACACGCCGGGTGAAAGCACCGGCCACCAAAGGCAGCATCAAATACAGGACCGTGCTTCGGAGAACGGTCGCTGCTTG
>JAMDEO010000228.1 GCA_023483915.1 Actinomycetota bacterium | reverse complement strand
TTGTGACACCGTCCGCAGACCTCGGCGCCGTTCGCTTTCACGGTCTGACCGTGAGACGTCCCGAAGTCGGAGGGGTGCGGCATCTGCATGCCGTGGCACTCCAGGCACACCTTCTGGTCTGGGATCGCCATCCCGGCATGGCCTACCTGGACATGGCAGGTCGAGCACGAGATGCGTTGAGAGAGGTGCAGCGAGTGCGAGAACGTCTTCGCGTCCTCACTCGCGGTCTTCTTCTGAAAGTCGGTGTGACAGCTCAAGCAGGCGTCGTTGGCGATGGGGATGACGAGGGTGACGAGGGCCGTCGTCGTGGTGGTAGCCGCAGGCTCGTCTCCCCCCGTGCCGCAACCGACAAGCAGAGCCAGGGCGATCAGACCCGCGCCGAGGAGCGCCGCCCTCAGCAGCTGATGGGCGCGGCGATGGAGTCCGTCCACAGTGCGCTCTCCTCTCTTCGAGCCGTCACCGACGTCACTCCCCCAGGACCCCCCTCTGCTTGCCCGTCTTCACGTGGCAAGGCGAACAGAACTCTTCAGGCTTGGTGTGGCACTTGAAGCAGGCACCCGTGCCCTGCGCCACGACCACTTGCTTGTGCTGGCTGCCCCAATCGGGCAGCTTGGGCAAGCTCTCGTGGTGACAGTCGTTGCAGAAGTTCATGGACTCGTGACACTTGAGGCAGGCTGTCTTCGAGGACTTGGCCTGTTGTCCGTGTCCACCTTGCATCCAGCCTTCGGGGTGCGGCATCTCCATCTTGTGGCAATCGTCGCAGAACGACCCCTCGTGGCACATCTTGCAGTAGAGCCGCCTTTGCAGCGCCGTGCGGCTGTGGCGGGCCACACCCGAGCCCGGCTGGAGCAGCCAGGTCTTCTGGGAATGGTCGGCGGTGACCTTCGGTATGTCCGGCGTATGGCACGTCGAGCAAGCTGTCGGCGCCAGCACTCCCTGATTGCCGTGGGTCGTACCGTGGCATTCGAAGCAGGTCTCTACTGGTACGTGCTCGATGCGCCCGGGCTTGTGTGGAAATCCCTTGTGACAGGCGGAGCAGCGTATTCCCTTCGCGAAATGCGCCTCGTGCTTGAAGACGAGCTTGCGCTCGCTGCGCCACGCCAGCGGCCTGTCCAGGCTGTCATGGCAGTTGGCGCACAACGAGATGAAGGCGGCCGGATTGTCGGCGGAGGGAGGGGCCGGCGCACCGGTCTGGACGACCGGGTCGACTCCGTGCTCCGCATCCTCCGCCGCGACCTCGGCGGCGGTGATGGCGTCTCCCAGATCGGTCTGGGCTTGAGGTTGTGCGGTCTCCCCGCACCCGCCGACCACCAGGACCAGGAGCCCTGCGATCAGCAGAAGGAATCCCAGGGACCCGACCACATGGCGCTGCTGGAAGTCACCCCTCCGGCCTTGCGAGTCCATGATCACTACTCGGCCTCGGGTTGGATCTTGCCCTCACGCACCAGACGTTCGTACCAAGCAGCCTTGTCGTGCTTCAAATGCTCCAGCGGCATCTTCCCGGTGAAGATCACAGGGTCCATGGGGAAGACGTTCATCCGAAGGTGGGAGTTGTAGAGGTGGACGAAGAGGATCCAGCCGATGGCCAGGATCGCCTCGTCGCCGTGGATGATGCGGGCCACGTTCAGGAAGATGCCCGAAACCAGCTGACCGGTTACCGTCGGGAACCAAAGGGCGAACCCGGAGGTGCCGATCATGGCGATGCCCCAGAAGACCGCGAGCCAGTCGAACTTCTCCCAGAAGGTGTAGCGCTCGAACTTCGGCCTGTCACCCCGGTCGAAGAACCACTTGATCATACCCACAAGGTCGGCGATGTCTTTCTTGCGGAACATGATGGAGTCGGGGCCGAAGACGTTCGCCCTCCTGATGAACACCCAGTACAGGAGGTACAGGGCATGGATCAGGAAGTCGGCGACCATGAAGCCGGCCATGACCCGGTGGACCAGGCCGGCGTTATGCACGCCGCCCCAAAAGCTCATCATCGACTGAGCCCAGAAGTCATAGCTGTATTTGAGAGGCGGCCCCGTGAGGGTGCACCCTATGAAGGTCACCATCATCACGAAGTGGCTCAAGCGATGGTAGACGCTGAAGCGTACATAGTAGTCCTTACGGGCAGCCATCACTCGTCCCCCCCGCGTCCGTTCCGGTGCTCACGCGTATCCGCCCCGCCTTCCGAAGGCGGACCCTCCGGCCCGGGACCCTCGTCCTCGCGACGCTGGGTGGTCTCCTCTTCGAGCGCCCGGATGAATCCGAACAACCTACCGAACCCTCTACCAGCCACGCCCAGCACTATGCGGGTCTCCTTCTGAAGGTGGACCGTGGTGTAGGCGATGCCGGTGACCAGTACGACGATCAGCAAGGTCGAGAAGAAGAGGTAAACGGCGCGTACGCCCCACCAGGCATCCAGGCATCCTCGAAACCTGCTTTCAGGTGCATCTGGAAGTAGGTGAACCCCTTCGTGGCCCCAGGGTGACACTGCTGACACTGCTTGACCGTCTGCGGGTCACCCGACTTCAGCGACAGGTTCTCGTGAAAGCCGTGGCAATCGAAGCACGTGGCCGCGTCGGCAAGGCCCAGAGATAGGGCCTTGAAGTGGAACTCGTGGCTGGCTTTCTCGAATTTCTCCTTATGACAGCGGCCGCAGGAGTCGCGGGCCATGCTCATCTTGAAGTCGGCCGTCTCCTTGCCCAAGCTCACGCGGCGGATCTCATGGGATCCATGGCAGGAGATGCAGATGGGGCCCGCGGCGTCCTGATAGAACAGCTTCGCGTGCGTGGAGGTCTGGTAGGCGGCGAACTCCTTCGGGTGACAGCTCTCGCACGCCTCGATGGCTATCTGCTTGTAGTCCTTCGTGGGGTCAGTCTGATGCTGGGGGATCGTGTTGACGAATCCCCTGTGGCAGCTCGAGCACTGGTTCTTCCCGTGGACCGAGGCGGCGAACTTCTGGGGATCGACGTAGAGCGACGTCGGCTCGCCTTCCTTCGGCGTGGGGTTGGTGAAGTTGGGGTCGGAGCGCCGCGAAGCCGAGGACGGCTCTTCGGCCGTGCGAACCCGGCAGGATAGGTCGAGCCGAGCCCGGCCTCCGATCCGACATCTTGTCCCCCTTGCCTAGAAGAAGAGCGGCCATATGATCAACAGTAGGGTGTACGAAGCGACCAGGAACGCGAACACGGTCACGATCCCGGTCACCCAGCCGAACATCCGCCGCTTCGCCTTCGAGGGGGCGGGCCGCACGACCTGATCGAGCGTGCCGGCCTTCAGGCGGTTCTCGTACTCGAGCGGACGTTCGTGGATGTAGTGCTCCACCGGAAGATACCCGGAGAAGATGACCTCGTCGGCGGGGAATGACTCCGGGCGCCCGTGTGCCGAGAAGAAGTGCACGAAGATGAAGATCACACCGGTGGCGAGAAAGGCTTCGTTGGAGTGCAAGACCAGCGCCAGGTTCAGCGTGATGCCCGGCAAGACACGAGTGGTAGCCTCCGGGAACCACATCATGAGCCCCGAACCGCCGATGAGCACCGTGCCCGCGAAAAGGGCCCAGTAGTCGAACTTCTCCCAGTACGTGAAGCGGTTGAGCAGCGGCTTGGGTCCCTTGCCGAAGAACCAGCGGAACATGCCCTTCATGTCCTGCCAGTCCTTGAGCCCGGGGACGATCGAGTCGTCGTCGAAGATGGGCCCCTTGCGCCCGATCACGAAGTAGGCCATGTACGAGCCCTCGAGGATGAAGTAGAGGATGTTGACCACCGCGAACGCCCGGTGGGCGAACCCGGCCGCGGCCACCCCACCGAAGGCGTCCATGAGAACCTGTGACCAGTAGCTGGTCTTGAACTTCAGGGGCAGGCCGGTCAGAACCAGACCGAAGAAGCTGATCATCACCAGATAGTGATTGAACCGGTGAAAGGGGCTGAACCGATGGTAGACCAGGCGCATGCCTTCTTTGGCGTCGGTACCGGCGCTCATCAGTGCCCACCTCCCTTGCCGAAGTACATGCCGTCCTTCAGTCCTCGATAGATGTAGAGCAACGTGTGGATGCCGCCGAAGGCGAAGACGGCGATGATCATGAGCAAGTAGAACACCGCCACAGCGAACACGATCAAAGGAGCCTTCGTGGACGTCGGCTTGACGTGCACGAGGAAGGTGGAGAAGCCCTTGGACGCGTCAGGGTGACACTTCTGGCAGGTCGGCAGGATGTTAGCCTCGGAGAGCGTGGACTGCGGGTTGCTCACCGGTAGGATGCTGTGCGCTCCGTGGCAGTCGACGCAGGTAGCGGCAGACTCACGTCCCAGGGTGATCGCCTTGCCGTGATAGGTGTCGAGGAAGGTCGCCTCACGTCCGCCATGGCCCTCACGTCCGCCATGGCACTTGCCGCAGACATCGGAGATACTCTGCTTGTACTCGAGCGTCCCCACCTTCTGGATGGCGTGGGTGCCGTGACAGTCGATGCAGATGGGGGCCTTCTCGCCGGCGGCCGTCCCGCCGCGGCTCAGCGTGCCGTGGTAACTCTGCTTGTACATCTCGAACTGGTCGTCGTGACAGTTGCGGCAGGCCTCGTTGGCCGTCTGCCGGAAGAACTCAGCGTTATTGACCATCTTGTGCGGGTCGTGGCTGAAGCCGGTGTGACACGCGTTACAGGGCAGCAGCCCATGAGCCGAGTCGTGGTAGGCCGCGGAGTCGATGTAGAGGTTCTGCGTGCCCTTGTCATCCTGCACTGTGCCCAGGTACTCCTGGGAGTGGCAGGTGAGACAGCGCGTAGTCAGGTCCTCGGATCCGGCGGCTTGATCGGAACCGGAGGGGGCGGTGGTGTTGGTCGTGGCCGGCAAAAGGGTGGTGGTCGAGGCGGCCAGAGCGGCGGAAGCAAGGACGACGGCAAGGACAATAGCCAGGACAGCGGCAGCAGCCGCCCGCTTCGAGCACGTGAATTCTTTCGCTAATTGCCTCGCACTATTCAAATCCCCTCCCACCAGTCCGTACCTCCTCTAGTTGGTGGTCACGCCTTCTGCAAGGTGGCAGCGCTCACAGAACGCCGGCGAATGGCACACACGGCACGGCTCCCCACCCCCCTGGGCGAACTCCGGGTGAGTCTGCACCCAATTCGGAGGATGCTGGACCTTGTGGCATTTCTCGCAGAAGTCCTCTTGGTGGCAGCCAAAGCAGGTGTCTTTGCCCGAAGCTTCCACCTGCTTGCGGTGCGTGTATCGCCAGGTGGTGTCCTGGTGGCTCAGCGGGGGCTTGCTGTGACAGTTCTTGCAGAAACCTGACTGCTCGCTGTGGCAGCGCTGGCAGTCTTCGATGCGCTCCCGGGCGAGCTTGCCGTGGTTCTGCACCGCGTCGGTGGGGTGAGCCTGAGTCTTATCGGGGGGCGTGACGTGGCAGGTGCCGCACGCGTTGGGCGCTTTGACGCCGTCGTGGCACATGTAGCAGACATCCATCGGAGGCGGCCCACCCGGAGTCCCCTTGCGGGTGTGAACGACGTTGAAGTGGCAATCGGCGCACTTGAGGCCTTGCATCTCGACGTGCTGGCGATGAGGGATCTTGATGTCGCCCCCCGTCGAGACCTCCCGGTCGAGGCTGTGGCACTGGAGACAGCTGGCATTGGAGGGACGCTTGACGTCGGGCGACATCTCCGCGCCCTTGAAGATCTGCGTGTAGATCTCCTTGTATGACAGTGTATGACAGCACCTTGTGCTCGAGTTGCTTGACGAAGCCCGGATCGACGTGACACATGATGCAGTTGACGTTGCCGTGGGTCGACTTCTCCCACATGTCTTTGGGTTCCTGCATGACGTGGCAGTTACTGCAGAAATCAGGAGTGGACGTCATCGCCACCGGAAGGTAGATGGCCGCGATGCCGATGAAGACGAACGCCGCCGCGATAAGGACGATGTAGCGGTAGCGGACGCGCACCGCACGGCCGCTCTCGTCATAGACCCGAAGGAACTTGGGCCATCTCATTGGCCGAACCTCTCCTTCATGCGCTGCTCATCGGTTAGCTTCTGGAACTCACTCGGAGAATGGCAGCCGCTTTGCGCGCAGAAACTGGTATCGGCGTGGTGGCACTTAAAGCAATCCTTCTCCCGGCCCTTGGCGATGGTCCCGTGGTCCTTCATCGCCGTGTCCGTTATGCCCCCGTGTCCCTCGGAGGCGGTCGGAGGCTTGGTGTGGCAGGTGTCACAGGAATTGGGGGCCTTCTCGCCGTCGTGACACATCGCGCACACCCCCATGGGCGGCACGGGGGTGCCCCCGTCGGCGGTGTGGACGACGTTGAAATGACAGTCCTTGCACTCCAGGTCGCGCATCTCGACGTGTTCCCGGTGGGGGATCTTGAGGTCGCCCGACGTGGAGGCGATGCGGTTGGTCGTGTGGCACTCGGCCTGGAGACAGTTCTCGTTCGTGGCCGACCGGATCTGATCCGGCATCTCGGCTTTGCCCACCAAGTTCAGGTAGACGTTCTCACTCACGATCACGGAGTTGACGACGTGGTTGATCACGCCGGGCCTGACGTGACACTTCTCGCAGCCGAACTTGCTGTGGGTCGAGTGCTCCCACGACTTCACGAACGGCTCCATGATGTGGCAGTTGTAGCAGAAGCCGGGAGTCGTCGTGATGTAGAACGGCACGAACAGGACAGCGCCCGCGACCGCGGCAAGTCCCAGGACTACAAGGATGAGATACCGTTTCTTGATCCGAACAGCACGACCCTTGCGGTCGTAGACCCTGAAGCGCAGGGGGTTAGGCTCTTTCATGCGTTCCTTCTCGTCGGGGCCAAGCCGACCGGTCCACGTGCGCTTGTGGCGCCGGGGGGCAGTACCGGGGCTTCGCCAATACTATCTCACGGGGCAATCACCGCTTCAGTGAAGCTAAGCACACTTTTCACAAGCGGCCCGCGGCTGTTACTATAGCATCCGAACGGAGGCTGTCCACCCCGTCTTATAGAGCAAACAGGCCCGCCAGGCGCGGGAGCCATAAGGAGGCCGCACAGTGACTTCCCGATTCGACTTCGTGAACTTCGTCGGATTGCTGTTCATCATAGCGGCCATCATCCTCTGGTCGCAGGCCGCCTTCGCGTTTCTCCGTGTCGACCTGCCGTCGTTCCTGGTCTACACGGTGATCGGGTTCGCGGGGTCCATCATAGGCGGATTCCTCCTCAAGCCTCACGCAGCCCGCTAGGGGGGTGCTGAAAAACGATACATCGGCCCGCGGATCACAACTGGGCGGCGCCATGCGTCGTCCTCCGTCGCGCCCGTAGCGCTGCTACGAGCGCTCCCTGCGTCCTAGCCTAGCGCATACCCAGCGCACCCCGCGGGCGAAGCAGTCATTTATCAACACCCCGCTAGTCGACACCCAGAAGAGGGCCCCGCGGCGGAGTCGAGCGCTGTGGAGTCCGACGACGGGAGGTCCAGCCCCAGCCTCGACCCGCGGCTGGACACGACGGCTTGGCGCGTGTTCGGACGCCGCTTCCCTCGGCGCTGGAGCTTGTACTTCCGGCTTGTCGCCGCGGCCATCCTGGTCCTCTCGCTCGCCTGGTGGTTCACCCGCGACGTCACGTACATCGGCAACGTCAAGGTGTCCGGCTTGGAAGCCGCCGCGACCCGCTACCGGGAGCCCTTGCGCCTGCTCGCCGACGACTTCAAGGGGCTCGCGACGACGCTCGCGGACGACGGGTATGGATGGCAGGCAGGGGGCCTGCCGTCACTACGGGCGGCCGACGCGCTGAGTGCGCCCGAAGCGGCGAAGTACGTCGCTATAGGAACCCTGGAGATCAAGCCGGGGCGCCAAGGCTTGACCGCCGGCCCCACCGCGGAACGCATCGCCGCGTATCTGGGCTCACGGGGGTGGACGATGGCTGCGAATGGAGAGTCAGGTCCTCTCGCCGGCGCCTCCAAGGACGAGGGACCCTTGCGCGCGGTGATCTCTGTCGAGCCGCGGCCGGAAGGGCGGGAGCGGCTGACGATGCGGGTCACCGCGGCACCTCCCGGGTGACCCCGTCGCTCCGAACGGCGCCTCGCTAGGCGCTGTTCTTCTTGGTGCCCGCCCGCCGAGCGGCCGAGCGCGTATTCCTGGTGATCTCCTCTCGCCACGTCTGGATCATCCCGCGAACAACCGGCGCAGCGTGCCCATCACGCGAACCCCAAGAACCCGAGCAGGGTGAGGGTGAGGGCGCAGATGACCCCGATGCCGACCACCGTGTTCAGGGTGGCCCGGCCCCAGCGCCAGCGGGTGATGGGGCGCCAGAGGAAGGGGACGGCGATGAGGAGCACCGGGAAGACGATGAAGCTGAAGCCCACGCCGAGCCAGCGGGGCACGTATTTCAGGAGCTGGTAGACGGCGAGGAAGTACCACTCGGGCTCGATGCCGGCCGGGGTGCGCAACGGATCGGCCGGTTCGCCCACGGGCATGGGCACCATGGTGGCAAGGAAGGTAAGAGCGGAGATGACAAGGGCGATGATGATGCCGAACTTGACCACCTCGTGGGGGAAGAAGAGCTCCATCTCCTCTTCCTCGTAGCCGGGCGTCGTCGGGTAGACGGTCTCCCGGGGGGGCCTGACCTCGTCGTTCATCTCTTTGTAGGGGCTCGCCATGGCTGGGTCTCTTCTTCCTAGAGGGGCTCGCTGATCCCCTGGCGGCGGATCATGGAGAAGTGGGCCGCGAGGAGGAGGATGATGGTGGCCGGTAAGACGAGGACGTGGATGGCGTAGAAGCGGGTCAGGGTCTCACCGGAGATCTTGCCCCCGCCGAGGAGGAAGAGCTGGGCGTAGGAGCCGATAAGCGGGAAGGCCCCGGCGATCTGGGTGCCGACGGTGGTGGCCCAGTAGGCGAGCTGGTTCATGGGCAGAAGGTAGCCGGAGAAGCCGAAGAAGACGGTGACGAAGAAGAGGGCGATGCCGGACACCCAGGTGAACTCCCGGGGGGGCCTATACGCGGAGATGAAGAAGACCTTGAGGAGATGGAGCGTGGCCATGAAGATCATGACGTTGGCCGTCCAGGCGTGCAGGCCCCGGACGAAGGCCCCGAAGGGGACCTCCTCCATGATGCGCAGCACCGAGGTGTAGGCCTCGGGCATCGAGGGCTTGTAGTAGAAGGCAAGCAGGATGCCGGTGAGGGCCTGCACGGAGAAGCAGACGAAGGTGATGCCCCCGAAGCAGTTGGTCCAGTTGAGATGCGCGGGGATGCGCTTGTTCAACTGGTACTCGACCGGCTCGCGCAGGCGGTAGCGCCGGTCGAAGTAGCGGAAGATGCGGGTCGCGACACCCATACGGTTAGGCCACCGTCCCTTCCACGAAGAGGACCCCGCCCTCATCCACCACTTTCAGCTCCACCAGGGGCTTCGGGGGAGGACCGGCGACCACCGTGCCGTCGGGGGCGAAGGCCCCCCCGTGGCAGGGGCAGTAGAAGATGGTGTTCTCGGGCTGCCACTTGACGATGCAGCCGAAGTGGGTGCAGGCCAGATAGAAGGCCTTGGGGGTGCCGTCCTTCAAGAGGATGAGGGCGGCGGGGGCTTCTTGATAGTCGAAGGTGACGGCCGCCCCGAGAGGGGTGAGGGTGCTCTTCTCGGCCACCTTTTGCTTTTCGGCCACCTGGGCTTTGGCCACCGGGTAGGCGTAGCGGACGATGGGGGCGAGAAGACCGGCGAGGCCAAGGGCGCCCGCGAGGCCGAGCAGGTACACGAGGAAGGCCCGGCGGGTGAGACGAGGGTGCTCTTCGGTCATGGCCGGTCCTCGGGGGGGGTGGGCGGGGTTGAGCCTTCGTCGAAGT
>JAMDEO010000061.1 GCA_023483915.1 Actinomycetota bacterium | reverse complement strand
CCTCGCCGCCGGGCGTATACGGTCGCACACGGTGATCAGCACCAATTCGTCCGCGCTGTCTGTGAACGCCATGGCTGAGGTCCTACCGGACGACGCAAAACGGCGCTTCCTGGGGACTCATTTCTTCTTCCCGCCCCGCTACATGTACCTGCTCGAACTTATTCCGGGGCGGGACACCGACCCGGAAGCGGTGGCAGCTCTGAAGGAGTTCGCCGAGCTTCGCCTCGGCAAAGGCGTGGTGTTGAGCGAGGACACCTCCAACTTTGTGGCGAACCGGATCGGCATTTTCTCCACAGTCTATGCCATCAATGCCATGGACAAGTACGGACTGACCATTGAAGAAGTCGACGCTGCGAGCGGCCGGGCCCTCGCGCGCGCCGTGACGGCGACATTCGGCACCTCGAACCTGGCTGGAACGGACGTCTTGGCGTTCGCCGTTGCCAGCCACTACCAGACGGCCGTGTATGACGAGATGCGCGAACAGTGGCGCCTCCCCGAATGGATCCTCGAGATGGTCAAGAAGGGCTATCTGGGAGAGAAGGTCGGAGGGAGCTTCTTCAGGGAGAAGCGGACCCTGGTCATCGACCCGGCCACCCTCGAATACCGGCCCTGGCAGGATCCACGGCAACCAAGCGTCGCGGAGGCGAATAGGATCTCCGATCCTGTCGCGCGGGTCAAGAAGTTCATCTCCTTCGATGACGCTGCTGCCAGCTTCGGCTGGGACCTTCTGGCTGCGACGCTTGTGTACTCCGCCAACCGGATCCCCGAGATCTGTCAGAGCGTGACGGAGATCGATCACGCGATGCGCTGGGGCTATGCCTGGGACCTCGGGCCGTTCGAGCTGTGGGACGCGCTCGGCGTCAAAGAAACGGTGGAGCGGATGAACGCCGAAGGCCGGGCGGTGCCCCAATGGGTGCAGGAGCTGGCCGCCTCGCATTCCCCCTTTTTCTACCAATGGGATGCCGAGCATACACGCGTGTGGGGGCCCGGCCGAGAGGAGCGCAAGGTACTGCCGCCGCGGGGCCGCACCATCTTGCTGGCCGACCTCAAACGGGCCGGCAAGACCCTCGACGAGACGGAGGCTGCCAGCCTGATCGACTTGGGCGACCGCATTGCCTGCGTGGAGTTCCACACCAAGACCAACATGGCCACCCTGGAAGCCCTGGCCTTCATCGAGAAGGCCATAGCTGCTGCGGACGACACCTTTGACGCACTGGTCATCGGCAATCAGAGCGCGTATTTCTCGGCCGGGGCGGATCTGCAGATGATGTTGGAGAAGATTACCGCGGAGGATTGGGACGGCATCGACACTGCCCTCAGGGCTGCACAGCGGGCCAGCATGGCTATGAAGTATGCGCCGATTCCTCTAGTCGCTGCCCCGCATGGGCGGGCGCTCGGCGGCGGTCTGGAGATTTGTCTTCATTGCCATCGTATGCAGGCCCATGCCGACGTGAACATGGGCTTGGTTGAAACAAGCGTCGGACTGGTGCCGGCCGCGGGGGGCATCAAGGAGTCACTTCTGCGGGCAATGGCCCATTCAAAAGGAGCCATCGGTTTGTTCCCCATCCTGATGCGCCCCTTCGAGGCGATCAGCCAGGCCAAGACAACAGGCTCGGCCTGGGACGCCTTTGACCTGGACTACATGCGCCCAGGCGACGGAGTCACCATGAACAGGGACAGTCTGATCTACGCGGCCAAGCAGGCCGCCTTGTCGATACTTGATACGGGCTGGCAGCCATTGATTCCATCAAAGGTGGCTGTCATGGGTCGTGACGGGATCGGGAACTTCCGCAGCGTTCTCTCCAATATCCGCGGTGGGGGCTTCATCAGCGATCACGACTTCTTCCTGGCCATGGCGGTTGCCGAAGTGCTCTCCGGCGGCAATGTCGATGCCGGGACCGAGGTGGATGAGCAGTTCCTGCTCGATCTGGAGCGGAAGGCCTTCCTGAAGGTGTGCCAAACGCCCCAGACCTTGGAGCGCGTGCAACACATGTTGGCCACCGGAAAACCGCTGCGCAACTGAATGTCCCATTGCAGTTGCGATCTGAAGGAGATTGTCGATGAGAGAAGCAGTGATCGTGTCTGCGGTGCGGGTGCCCGTCGGCAAGGCACCGCGCGGCGCGCTGCGGACCGTGCGGCCGGAGATCCTGGGGGTGACGGCGCTAAAGGGCGCACTGGCGAAGGTGCCCAGCCTGGACCCTGCCGAGATAGAGGACGTCATCTGGGGTTGCGCCTTCCCGGAAGCTGAGCAAGGTCTGAATCTGGGGCGAAACCTGGTCTTGCAGGCAGGGCTTCCCGACTGTGTGCCCGGGGTCACCGTGAACCGTTTCTGTTCTTCGGGGCTTCAATCCGTGGCCTATGCGGCCCAAGCCATCATTTGCGGGTGGGCTGATGTAATCGTTGCCGGCGGGACGGAGTCGATGTCCAAGGTGCCCGGCGGGGGCAACAAGCCCATGTTTGGCATGGAGCTCCAAGATGCCAGCTCCGACGCCTATCTCAGCATGGGGCTGACGGCCGAGAAGGTGGCCGGCCGCTACAACATCAGCCGCGAAGAACAAGACCAATTCGCCGTCGAGAGCCACAGGCGGGCCGTTGCTGCCCAACAAACCGGCCGGTTCGATGATGAACTGGTGCCGGTCAACTTCATCTCCCGCCGCCCGGGACCCGACGGCTCGGTCATCGAGGAGCAGCGCGTCCACGCTGTAGATGAGGGACCCCGGGCGGGAACGACCATGGAAGTTCTGGCCGGACTGAGGCCCGTCTTCAAAAGGAATGGCACAGTGACCGCCGGCAACTCGTCCCAGACCAGCGATGGCTCGGGCTGCGTCGTCCTCATGAGCGGGGAGAGGGCTTCGAAACTGGGCCTCCAACCACTGGCGCGCTTTGTCTCGTTCGCGGCGGGTGGGGTCGAACCCGGGGTCATGGGCATCGGTCCCACGGTCGCCATACCCAAGGCGCTCAAGACTGCCGGCTTGAAGGTTGGCGACATCGATCTCATCGAGCTGAACGAAGCATTCGCCAGCCAAGCGGTTTACGTGATGCGCTTTCTGGGCCTCGATCCGGAGCGCACGAATGTCAACGGCGGCGCAATCGCCCTCGGGCATCCACTGGGGGCGACCGGGGCCAAGCTCACCGCGACACTCCTGCATGAGATGAGCCGGCGCCGGGGCCGGTACGGAATTGTGAGCATGTGCGTGGCCGGCGGCGTGGGCGCGGCGGCAATATTCGAAAGGTACTAAGGGACTCGTTTCAAAATGAAGCTCCGCTGCCAGGGACACGCTGGGCAAGCGCAAGACAAGGACGCAAAGAGCGTCAATAGCAGCGCTATTGCCGCGACTGAGGACGAAGTATTGTGCCCGCCCCGAGGGCACCCGGCGCGCACTAGGCGGCCGCGGCTTCATTTTGAAACGAGTTAAAAAGGGGGACATCATGGCACTTGGTAAATTCGCAGTAGATTACGAACAGAGGGTGGACTACGTCCGCCTCCGCACTGAACGGCTTCAGCGCGCAAAGGATGAGATCAACAAAGCCGGTCTCGGTGCACTCGTCACCTGGGACGAGGCCAACGTCCGCTACCTCACCGGCTACTACATCACCACCCCGAACCGCCCGCTGGAGGCACAGTTTGCCTTCGTGGCGCGCAACGGAAATCCCCACATTATCGGGGGCAACGACCAGGAGGGACTCATCAAGCGAATGCCGTGGATGGAAGGCCGCATCCACGCTCCGGCGGGCATCGCGAAGATCGCGGCCTTTACGCCGGACGATGCCGTGGTTCAGAACGTCGTCAACCAGATCTTCAACTTCATGGTGCAATACGGGGTTGAGAAGGAACCTCTCGGCATCGACGGCACCACCCTTTCTTACATCTACGCCGAGGCCTTCAAGAAGCGGGGCATCGAGGTAGTCCACGCCAAGCCGGTCATGGACTTCGCCCGCATGATCAAGACTGCCGACGAGATCGAGCTCATGCGCATCACCTGCGCCAACTCCGAGAAAGCCTTTGCCGCCATCGCCGACGCTATCCGCCCGGGTATCCGCGAGTGCGACCTCGTTGGTATCGGCATCAAGGCCCTTTACGAAGAGGGTGACGACCACACCGAGGACCTGGTTTGCTGCTCCGGGTTCAACACCAACCCTTACGGCTGGTCCTTTACCGACAAGCCCGTCCAGGTAGGCGACCTCGTCTACATCGATGTGGACGGTGCCTCCTATCAGGGCTACAAATCGTGTGTCTACCGCACCTTCTGCTGCGGCAAGGCGTCGCAAGAGCAAAAGGATGTCTACGAAGAGTGCCGGGCCATGCTCTATGACGCCATGGACACTGTCAAGGATGGTTCCACCGACTGGCAGCTCCTCGACAGATGGCCGGATTCCCCGCAGTACTGGGGCCACAACACCTGGGCCGAGGTCGGCCCCTACGCGATCGGGCACGGTCTTGGCCTCACCCTGCATGACCGGCCCTTCTTCAACCGGATGAACCAGGTGGCCGGGGTTCCGGAGCAGACCTTCAAGGAAGGCATGTGCCTCGCCATCGAGACGTACGCTGGGCGCAGGGGCGGCAAGTTCGGCGTCCGTTTGGAAGAGAACATCCTCGTCACCAAGGACGGCTACGAGCGCCTGAGCCTGTGGCCAATCGATGAGCTGATGGAGTGCTGGCTGCCCTATAGGTGAGACGCGCCGCTCCTGACGGAGCAGACCTGAGCACGACAAAGAGAGGGGATCATGGCGGATCTATTCAGACTGGACGGCAAGGTCGCGGTAGTGGTCGGCGGCGGGGGAGGGATCGGAAAAGCCCTAGCCTTGGGGCTGGCCAAATATGGCGCCGACGTGGCCCTTGCCAGCCGCAACCTGGAGAAACTTCAGGGTGTGGCGGTCGATCTTCAGGCGGACCCTGAGGTCAGGACGCAGGTGAGGGCCTTTCAGATGGACAGCACCGACGAGACCAGCGTCGCCAACGCAGTCAAAGAGATCGTGGCCACGATGGGCACCGTGGACATCCTGGTGAACTCACAAGGGCAGAACATCAAGGAGCCTTTTGAGAGCCAGACGGTATCCAGCTGGAACACGCTGTTCGACTCCAACGTGAAAGGCGTCATGCTCACGTGCCGGGAATTCGGCAAGGTCATGTTGGAGAAGAAGAAGGGGAAGATCATCAATATCGGCTCGGTCGCGGGCGATCGCGGGGTGCCGCTCGCAGGCAACGTCGGCTACTGCTCGAGCAAAGCCGCGGTGGGAAATCTCACCCGCATGTTGGCCTATGAGTGGGCCAAGTCGGGGATCAACGTGAATGCCATCGGACCATCGGTAATCTTCACCCCAATGATGCGAAATGCTTTGCCCCCCGAGATCTTGGCCAACGCAACCGCCCTGCATCCCATCGGGCGCGTGGCCGAGCCGGAAGAGCTGGTGGGGACGTGCGTTTACCTGGCCTCGGCCGCTTCCGACTACATGACGGGGCAGATCGTCTATGTCGACGGCGGGCGCAGTTGCTTCGCCTAGGGAGGAGCCGTTTGTGAACGTGGAGGAGATCGGAAAAGTCGCGGTCTTCGGAGCGGGAACGATGGGACCCGGTCTGGCCCTGGTCTTCGCCAGGGGCGGCCATGAGGTAGCTCTCTACTCGCGCAAGGCGGAGACTCTTGAAAAGGCCGTGGGCACAGCCCGCAGCAGCCTGGACACCCTCGTCGGGCACGGCTCGATCACACTCGTCGACGCAGATACCGCACTCTCTCGAATCCACCCCACCCGGTCGGTGGAAGAGGCGGCCGGCAATGCCGATTTCGTCATGGAGACGATCGCGGAATCGAAGGAGGCCAAGACCCAGCTCTACACCGAGCTGGATGTCTTCGCGAAGAAGGACGCCATCATCGTCAGCAACACCTCAAGTCTCAACATCTTCGAACTAATGCCTGAGCGGCGGCTGCCGCACACAGTGATCGCCCATTTCTTTGCTCCGGCCCACATCATCCCTCTGGCGGAAGTGGTGCCGGCCCCGCAGACCTCCCGCGAGACTCTATCCGTCACGCTGTCTTTCTTGGAGGAGCTGGGCAAGAAACCCGTCGTCATGAAGAAGATGGGGCCGGGCTTCATCGTGAATCGCATCCAGCGGGCCATCGGTGAGACCTGCATGGACATGGTTCAGGAAGGCCTTGTCGACCCCGAAGAGATCGACCGGGCCATCAAACTCACCCTTGGCATCCGCCTTCCGATTGTGGGGGTCATGCAAACGTTGGACTTCCAGGGTCTCGACATGCTCCTCGCTTACCAGAAGAACGTCGACAAGGTCTACTCCTTCGTCGAGGAGATGGTCAATGCCGGAGATCTGGGGGTCAAAACCTCGAGGGGCATCTATGACTACGAGGGGCGAAGTGAGGCGGAGATCCTACGAAAGAGGGATCTTCTCTATCTAAAAATGCTCGATTACCTAGAGGCGATCGACGCCTTCCGTCCGGTTTGAGTGAAAGACCAGGTGGACAGCGCATGACAGATTCCAAGTTCGCGAAGCTGCTCGAACCAGGGCAGATCGGCAAGGTCAAGACCCGGAACCGTATCTACAAATCGGCTGCCGGCATGATGAGCTTCGACGAGACCGAGATGTGCATGAACGAGAACTCCCTCGGTTTCTACGAAGCGCTCTCCCGAGGAGGCGTGGGTATCATCTCAGTCGAGGCACCCACCATCGACTATCCCCACGGGTATCGCTGGCGGGAGCGCTACCGGATGGACGAGGACAGGTTCGTTGCAGGCATGGCCGAGTTGGTAGACCTCATCCACAGCAATGGCTGCCCTTGCTTCATGCAGATGGAACACGACGGGCCTTGGCAAAATCCCCTGTTTCCGAACGCGCCGGCCACCTATGAGGGACCACCCATCGCGGCTTCGCCGGTCAACATCGACAGTCCAGGCGACTTCCACCGCGACCTGCCTCGGGCACTTACCGTTCCGGAGATCCAAGACATCACCCGCAAGTACATCGATGCGGCCGAGCGGGCCCAGAAGGCAGGCTTCGACGGCATCGATATCAATGCGGGTAGCAGTCACATCGTCCACAACTTCCTCTCGCCCTTCTGGAACCACCGTGACGACGAGTACGGCGGCACTCAGGAGAAGCGGGCCAAGCTGCTCGTCGATATCCTCACCGGCATCAAGAAGCGCTGCGGTGACGACTTCCCGGTCGTCGTCTGCATGAACGGCTTCGAGAGCGGCTACTGCATCGGGAGGGAGGATCGCACCTGTCTTACACACGACCTGGCTCTTCAGAGCATGAGGATGGCCGTGGAGGCCGGCGCCGATGCTCTCATGATCCGCAGTCACTGGCTGGGCCTGCATGTGCCCGGCTTCTTGCCCGACTACATGTTCTTCCCGGATGCGCAGGTGCCTCGAGAAAAGATGCCTCCGCAGTACAATGCCGAGCAGAGGGGGCGGGCCGCCATGCGGCTGATGACCGCGGAGGCCAAGAAGCTGTTCCCCATTCCGGTGATTCTCATCGGCTATGTCACCCCTGAAGAAGGGGAAGATGCCCTAGAGAAAGGGCAGGCCGACTTCATAGGCATGAACCGGCCCCTTATCTGCGACCCCGAGCTTCCCAACAAGCTGGCAACGGGTCGACGCGAGGAAGTTGCACCGTGCACACGCTGCGGCACCTGCCTGGATCAGTCGGAGTCGTTCCTCCGGCACTGCCGTCTGAATGCGGCCGTGGGCTTCGGAAGGTCCAGCCTCCCACGGGCGGAGAAGAAGAAGAAGGTCGTCGTGGTCGGCGGTGGGCCGTCAGGCATGGAAGCAGCCAGGGTGGCCGCCCACCGCGGCCACGATGTGACCCTGGTCGAAAAGACCTCACAGTTGGGTGGGTTACTGCCTCTGGCTTCACTGATAAAGGGCGTCGAGCTGGAGGACATTCCCGGTCTGATCCGGTATCTCAAAGATCAGGTGGCCAAGGAGGGCGTCAAGGTCGAACTGGGCCAAGAAGCGACAGTTGAGTCGGTCCAGGCGATGCATCCCGATGTTGTGATCCTGGCCACCGGCGGGGTCTTGACTTCACCGGGGCTCAATGGCAGCAAGAAGGCCAAGGGCAAGGTGCTGACCACGCCGGAGCTGCACAAACGGGTGAAGCCGGTTCTCAGATTGGTCGGGCCGGAATTCCTGGGCTGGGCGACCAGGTTCTACTTGCCTGTCGGCAAGAAGGTCGTCGTGGTCGGCGCTGGGCTGCACGGCTTGGAAGTCGCAGAGTTTCTCACCAAACGCGGGCGCCGCGTCACCGTCGTCGAGCCCTCAGACATCATCGGCGAGGGCATGCTCGACTTCCGCCTCGGCCTTACGATGGAATGGTTCGCCCAGGAAGGTGTGCGGATCATCGCTGGAGCCAAGGATCTCGTGGTCACCGACAAGGGCCTCTCTTTCGCGGACGCTGGAGGCAACAAGGTCGAACTGGAAGCCGACACCCTCATCCCCACGGCGCCGCTCCTCCCCAACCACAAGCTCTACGACGCCCTCCAGGGCAAAGTGCCCGAACTGTTCTTGATAGGTGACGGCCAGCAGGCCGGCATGATCGTCCACGCGGTTCGGGCCGGTTACCAGACGGCCAAGTCCATTTAAGGGAGGCTGCTGAAAAACGAAGTCACGGCCACCAAAACGCACCGGACAGCGCGATAGTTCGTCCTCGGTCGCGCAAATAGCGCTGCTATTTGCCCTCCCTGCGTCCTGCTCTCGCCCCTGCCCGTCGCATTTTGGTGGCGCAACGTCATTATTCAGCAGCCTCGTTGACGCTCGCGCAGCCGAAACCAAAGACACCGACCACAGGGAGGTAAACGTCATGGCCGATGCTCCAAGCTACGACGAGCTGCTCAAGCGGCTCGAAAAGACCGAACGCAATGCCCAGGTCGCCCGCGACTACGTGGAGATCTCCAACCTGCACGGCCGCTACAACCACCTGTGCTTGGGCCACTATTGGGACAAGATCGTCGACGAGCTATTCGCCCAGAAAACCCCAGGGGTGAAGGTCGAGATCGTGGAGAGCGGCGTGTTTCATGGTTTGGACGGCGCACGCAAGGTGTTCGTGGACATGCTCGGAAAGCTTTACAACTACGAGGGCAACTGCGCCATCCACGAGCTGACAACGCCTGTTATCCAGGTGCAGCCCGACATGAAGACCGCCAAGGGTATGTGGTACCACGTGGGCTTCAACACCTTCCTCGATCCGGTCAAAGGTGTCATTCCCATCTGGCAGGTGATCAAGTACGACCACATCTTCGTCAAGGAAGACGGGCAGTGGAAGTTCTGGGACTATCGGGCCCACCTGCTCATCCGGAGTTCGTTCGAGAAAGGCTGGGTTGACGAGCCGGTTATCCAAGGCAGTGCCATCCAGGGAGCAAGGCCGGCGGAGGTGCCGGTGCCCGACGAGCCCACCAGCTTCCATGAGCCGTATGCGGGGCGTGTTGGTCATCACAGCGGCCTGCCCCTGCCCCCCGAATACGTGGACCTTTGACTTGACACGAACGGACGACACCTGCAAGAATGTCATAGAGCGAGCGCTCTATCTAACATGCGCCGCGTGAACGTGTGAGCGTCCGCGAGTAGGGGAGAGGGGCATTGGCGATCAAGACACCTCAGCAGTACATCGAAAGCCTGAGAGACGGCCGCGTCGTGTACTTCGATGGCAAGAGGGTTCCCGATGTAACCGAGCACCCGGTATGCAAGATCACTAACAACTGGGTGGCGATGGACTACATCATGAACAACGACCCCAGGTACCAGGATCTCCTAACCGACCTTGATTCAAACGGCGAACGTGTGAGCTTCGCCCTGCAGCCGCAGCGGACCCCAGAGGATCTCTTCAGGCTACGCGAGGTGGTCAAGCTCTGGGCGCGTGTGTGCTACGGTAAGCCTACCGGCGCCAAGTTCGTCGCGAAAGATGGTCTGAACGCGGTGACCGTCGTCTCCCGCAGGGTCGACAAGAAGTACGGCACCAACTATGCGGCCAACGTGGAGGCGTACCGCACGCATCTGCAAAAGAACGATCTCTCCTTCGCGATGGGCCTCACGGATATCAAGGGCGACCGAAGCCTTCGGCCCTCGCAGCAGGTCCAGCACAAAGACTTCTATGTGCGCATCGTGGAAGACCGGCCCGACGGCATCGTCGTCAGCGGCGCCAAGTCCCACATCAGCCAGGCGCCGGCCTGTAACGAGGTGCTCATCGCTCCCTGCCGGGCCATGCAGCAGGATGACGCGGCCTACGCCGTGTCCTTCGGAATCCCCTTGAACACGCCGGGAATCACTATGATCTGTGCCCAGCCGGAGATCGGCGAGGGCGCGAACTTGTTCGACCATCCGGTTTCTGCCGCGGTTTACATCAACGATGCCACCATCATCTTCGACAACGCTTTTATCCCCAAGGAGCGAATCTTCCTCAAAGGGGAATGGGAGTTTGCCGGCGATGTTGCCTACATGTTCGCCAACTTCCATCGTCTGAGCGCCGAGACGTACAAGGCCATGGAGTTGGAGCTATTCACCGGGGCCGCAACCCTGATGGCCGAATACAACGGGGTGGACAAGAAGGCCCATATCCGCGAGAAACTCACTTGGCTCGTCATGTACACCGAGGCCGTCGAGACTCTGGGCCGCGCGGCAGTGGAGCATTGCGTGGGCGAAGACGGCTCAGACCTAGTCTATCCCAGCCCGATGATCGCCAACATCTGCAAGTTCTACTTCGCCGACAACTGGCATACCGCGACCAAGTACATACAGGATATCGGTGGCGGCATCATTGTCACCGCGCCGTCGTACAACGACTATGTCAACCCCGAGACTCACGACTTCATGGAGAAGTATTTCGGCGGCAAGGCCGGTGTTCCCACCGAGCACCGGCTCCGCATGGTCAAGTTGATCCGGGATCTCACGTCCTGCTACGAGGACGTGCTGACCATCCATGCGGAAGGCTCTCTCGAGGCGCAGAAGCTGTCCATATTGCAGCTGGCCGATTGGAGCCGCTACCGCGCCGCCGCCACGCGGGCGGCCGGCATAGTCCCAGCAACGGCCCATCCGCTCTTTGTGGAATTGCCCAAGTTTCCGCCGGAGCTTTAGAGAGATTTACCCATTGACAACCGCGGGGGATGCACTTTAGCATGTGTAACCGCGATAATGAGTACTATAGTGAGGTGATGGTGGCCGATGCGGCCGAACCGCGGGAACGGGCTCGAGCCCTAATCTCTGAGGCGCTGGACCACGGCAGCACCGCGCTCGACGAAGCGGCATCAAAGACCTTGCTCGCTAACTACGGCGTACCGGTACCGTCCGGCATCTTGAGCAAGACCGAAGCGGATGCCGTCGCCGCGGCTGAGGTTCTCGGCGGCCGGTTGGTACTGAAGGCAGTTGGTCCTGAAGTCCGGCACAAGACCGAAAGCGGACTCGTGATCCTGGGTGTGGAGGGTCCGAATGCAGCAGCCGAGGCCTTTCGCACCCTGCAGAAGCGAGCCGGCGATCTTTTCGGATCGGTCCTCGTGGAAAGGATGGCAAGCGGCAATCGGGAGTTCCTCGTTGGCATGAGGCGCGACCCGACCTTCGGACCGGTTCTCGCCTTTGGCCTGGGAGGAGTGTTGACGGAAGTACTCGGAGACGTCGCTCTCGGCCTCATACCTCTGAACGAGAGAGATGAGGCGGCTCTGCTTCATCTGATTCGAGGAAGAAAGCTGCTGGATGAATTCCGAGGAGCCCCCGCGGTTGATCGAGGGGAGCTCGCCAAGGTTTTTGGGGCTATCGCCAGGATTGCCCGGGATTTTCCCGAGGTTGTTGAGATAGACATTAACCCGCTATTAATCGAGGGCGGCCGGCCGATTGCGGCGGACGCCCTGGTTATCCTTGGCCAGGAGACACGGCCCGTTGCCCCCACAAGGCGGTTCCCCCCCGACCTGCGGGCCGTGTTCTCTCCTGCATCCGTCGCCATAGTGGGAGCTTCCAACGACCTCCACAAGTGGGGAGGATCGGCCCTGAGAAACCTGCTCGACGGCGGCTATCCCGGGACCATATTCCCAGTCAATCCTCGAGGCGGCGTCTTCTTTGGCGTGTCGGCCTATCTCAGTCTCGCCGATCTGCCGGAGGCGCCCGAACTCGCCCTCATGGCGGTGGGCGGCTCTCAGGTAAAGGGCGTCCTTGAAGAGTGCGGCCGCCGGGGCGTGCGTGCGGCCGTGGTGCTGGCTGCCGGCTTCGCCGAGACCGGAGAGGAGGGCGCCGAACTCCAGCGGCAGATCGTGCAGGTGGCGAACGAGTACGGGATCACTCTCATCGGTCCCAACTGCCTGGGCCTGATGTCCAATGACAGCCAACTGCACGCCACGGGTTTTGTAGCACTCCATCCTCCCAAGGGAAAGATCAGCTTCATTTCGCAGTCGGGCAGCATGGGCCCAGGTGTGGTCGACGCGTGCGAGCGACGCGGCATCGGAGTGGAGAAGTTCATCAGCGTGGGCAATGAGGCTATGGTGAGCGCTTTCGACGTACTCGACTACCTGGCGGATGATCCCTCGACTCACTGCGTGATGATGTATCTCGAGGGCATCGATGACGGGCGTCATTTTGTCGATGCGGCGAGACGGGTGACTATGGACAAGCCCGTCGTAGTCCTTCGTGGCGGACGTACCGAGTCGGGGCGCAAGGCGGCCGCTTCTCACACCGCGGCCTTAGCCGGCTCCTTTGCGGTATTCGAGGCGGCGGCCCGGCAGGCCGGAGTGGTAACCTGCGACACCACCGCTGAGCTCGTCGACTTGGGTGCCTGTCTTGCCTACCTGCCGCTGCCCGCGGGTCGGCGCGTTGCCGTGGTGACAAATGGGGGAGGACCCGGGGTGCTGGCTGCGGACGAGGTGGCTCTGCACGGTCTAGACCTAGTCGATCTTCCGCCGAAGCTCGTCGGCGACTTGAACAAGCTGCTCCCGCCCTTCTGGAGCAAACGCAACCCCATGGATCTGGTGGCTGCGGGGTTTGGCGACACCGGTCTGAAGGCCGTAGAGCTGATCGCCGGTTGCGACGCGTTTGATGCCGTCTTGGCCCTCAATTTTGTGGGCGTACCAAGCACGGGCGGCGAGGAACGACGGCTTTCCGCTGCGGGCGCCTACGCTGAGTTCACTCCTTGGGAACAGTCGTTCTTGAGGCTGGTCACTTCGCTCATGGAGCAGACCGGCAAACCCATCATCAATGTGCCCGATCACCTTGTTGCCGTCTCGGAATTCCAGCTGGGTGGGCGCTACGTGCCGATCATTCTGCCGTCTTCGCGCTCGGCGGCCAATGTCTTGAGTAGGATGGCCTGGTACGGGTCGTATGAGCGGAGCCGCGTATAGGGGAACAAACTGGTGAGTCGAACAATCGGGCCAGCCATCCTTGAGTGAGCACGGGACGTCACTTGACAGGTATGGTTCAAAGGTCTAGTGTATTGGCCAATTCAGCTTCGCCTGTTAGGGCTGGCGGATGGCCGGGGGTCGGCAAAGGGGGGCCAATTCTTGAGCAGCAAGCGAATTGCCATCTTCTTCACCCGTTCGTTTGGCACGCGCGATCCGGCGGCGGGAAGGATGGTGCAGCATGACTAACTGGATTCAGCTCCTAGTCTCGGGCGTGACAATGGGATCCGTCTATGCCCTGATCGCCCTGGGATTTGTCACCATCTACCGCTCCTCGCGAATCGTGAATATGGCCCAGGGCAGCTTCGTCATGTTCGGCGGCCTTTTCACGTTCAGCATGTTGATGGAGATCGGGATGCCCTTCTGGCTGGCCGGCATCGTGGGCACGGTTCTTGTGATCGTCCTTGGGATGCTTATGTACCAGGTAGTACTCAAGCCGGTTCTCAAGATCTCGCTTGTTTCGATGATCCTCTGCACAGTCGCCCTCAGCCTTCTTTTTGAAAACCTGTCACTCGTGAAGTACGGGGGCTATACGAAGCAACTGCCCTCGTTCACGGGGGATGCCACCTTCCAGGTCGGCGGGGTGTACATCAGCCGGCAGAGCATATGGATGATCGGGATCATGATCGTCATTCTCGCGATCCTATATGTCATCAACAACCGGACCACCTTGGGCAAACGTATGACTGCAACTGCCACCAACCCGGTCGCGGCCAGTCTCTCTGGCATCAACGTCAGCAGGATGGTTCTGCTTTCATTTGCTATAAGCGCCGTTATCGGAGCCATCGGTGGGATTGCCATCTCCAGCTATGTGGGAGGCATCAACTACGCGGCCGGTGGTCTCTACGGGATGATGGGCTTCATCGCCGCCGTCCTGGGAGGCTGGGGTTCCAGTTCGGGAGCTGTCATCGGCGGTCTGGTTCTCGGCATATTCCAATCGTTGTCAACGGGGCTGGTCCCCGCCGGATACAAGAACGTGATTGCCTTCGTCATCCTTCTCATCGTGCTGTACTTCAGGCCGCAGGGGCTGCTCGGCACCAACATCCCGGAGGGTGAGGCCTGATGGCGGCCGAAGTGAAGAACGTGCCCGCGGCGAACGCGAGCAGGATTGAGCGACTGGGCCTGTCAGGTACCGGCTGGGGCTGGGCTTCCGCCGCAAAGATTGCTCTGGTTCTGGCGCTATTGGTCTGGCCGCTGATCTATCGAGGTCTCTCCGACAGTAACTACGCTCTCAACGTGATGACCCAGGCCGGCCTGTACGCCATCCTCACCCTGAGCGTGGGTCTCATCCTGGGTCAGGCGGGGCAGCTCTCATTCGGACACTCGGCCTTCTATGGGATCGGCGCTTACACCTGCGGCCTGCTGGTACTCAAGTACAACGTCCCGACGTTCGTGGCCTGGATCGCAGGAGCCGCGGCGGCCGGTTTTGTGGCCCTTCTCGTGGGCCGTCCGGTGCTCAAGCTGAAGTACTTCTATCTTGCTCTGGCCACGTTGGGGTTGGGGCAGATCTTCCTTGCCATCGTTTCCCAGGTGCAGTGGGTTGGAGGCACGAATGGCTTCGGCCCAGTGAAGGCTCTCAGCATCTTCGGGTTCCACTTCAACGACCAACTCCGCAAGTACTACATGGTGTGGATTGTCGCGATCCTCATCCTTCTGTTTCTCTCCCGGTTGCTCAAGTACAGAGTCGGCAGAGCTCTGCGCGGCTTGGCGGTAAGTGAGATCGCGTCTTCTACGCTTGGCGTACGTAACGCCAACTGGAAGTTGCTGGCGTTTGTGTTCAACGCCGTCTTCTGCGGTATTGCCGGGGGATTGTTCGCGTTTGTTTTCACGGCTGTTTCGCCCCAGACTTTCACTTTCTCCGCCTCCGTACTCCCGATCGTGATGATGCTGGTTGGTGGGGACCGTAGCATCTGGGGGAGCGTCATCGGGGCTCTGATCATGGCCTGGCTGACCAACGCCTTTTCGGGCACCTTACTGCAATACAACGGCACGTTGTACTCCGTGATCATGATCTTGCTCCTGCTTTTCTTACCAGCGGGCATCCTCGGGTTTAGGCCACGCATGCGCAGGCGCCTATGGCAGCGCATCAAGGGGGAAACTCTTCAGGAAGCCGTGGCCTGCGTGGAGGCAACGGATACCAGTAGGGCCGTACCGGTTTGCGGGCCACCAGCCCCGCTCTCGACGCCCGAGTCACTTGGGGTTGTTGCCGCCGTTTCAGTACCGGCGGCACCATCTGTGGGCACTGGTGTTCTCCGGGAAGAGCTGGAACACATGCGCGCTGAGTCGCCGTCGTCCGGCCCACTGCTGCGAATCGAGAATGTGTCCGTCCATTTTGGCGGCTTGAAGGCCGTGAGCGAGGTCTCTTTCGATGTCCGTCAGGGCAGCATCACTGCTCTTATCGGCCCGAACGGCGCCGGCAAGACAACCCTATTCAATGCGGTCAGCCGTTTACAGGAGATGGCGGGGGGACGGATCTGGTTCGGCGATACCGAACTGACCAAGTTCAGTGCCGCTTCGGCAGCTCGCCTGGGAATGGCTCGGACTTTCCAGAACCTGCGCATCTTCGTGAACATGAGTGTGGTCGACAACGTCTTGGTCGGTTGCCACCGGCATGAGAGGTCGGGCTTCTGGTCTGGAGGTCTGGGGTTCCCGTCGCAGAGACGCGAAGAGAGGCGCTCTCGGGCGAGAGCCATGGATGCATTGGCCCTGCTCGGACTTCAGAATGTTGCGAATCTTCCCGCATCTAGCCTTCCTTATGGGCAGCAGCGTCTGGTTGAGATCGCCCGCGCCCTTGCGTCAGAGCCACGGCTGCTCCTCTTGGACGAGCCGGCAGCGGGGATGAACGCCTTTGAGCGAGAAGACCTGGTGGCCCGCATCACGACTGTCAGGGAGTCGGGTATCACCGTGCTCTTGGTGGAACATGACGTCGACCTGGTTATGGATATCTCCGACTCGGTAAACGTCCTTGACTACGGGAAGCTCATCGCTTCGGGGTCACCGGAAGAGGTGCAGAAGAATCAGAAAGTAATCACAGCCTACCTGGGCGCAGAACGAGGGGCCAGGGACCTGTGCGCAACGAGGGACCTGGTCGACGGAGAGAGTTGCCCGATTCCTGAAGACATGCTGGTCATCGAGGATCTCGTCACTGCGTACGGCTCTATTGAGGCACTTCACGGAGTGTCCCTGACTGTGCACAAGGGCATGGTGGTTGCGGTGCTTGGCGCCAACGGCGCCGGCAAGAGCACATTGCTGCACACTATTTCTGGGATCGTGCGCAGCAATCACGGCCGAATCCTATATCAGGGGGAAAACATCGCCCGCGTTGCTCCGGAGAGGATCGTGGCAAAGGGGATATGTCAGGTGCCTGAGGGACGCCAGCTTTTCCCAAGCCTGACGGTGGAGGACAACCTGATCGTCGGGGCAACCGGACGGCGCGACCGCACAGGTCTGGCGGATGACATTGCATATGTCTACGATCTCTTCCCCATCCTGGGCGAACGGCGCAAACAGCAGGCAGGTTCTCTCTCCGGGGGAGAGCAGCAGATGCTTGCCATCGGGCGGGCACTCACCGGCCGCCCAACGCTACTGCTACTGGACGAGCCGTCAATGGGCCTCGCCCCGTTGGCAGTCGAGCGTATTTTCGAAGCGCTCGCGAAGCTCAACGAGCAGGGTTTAACCATGCTCATGGTGGAGCAGAACGCCGAGATGGCTCTCTCTTTGGCGCATCGCGCCGTCGTGCTGCAGACAGGCAACGTGACCTTGTCGGGCACGGCAACCCAACTTCGGCAGGATGACCGTGTACGCGCGAGTTACCTCGGAAACGGCAAGGGGTAGCGCTTGTACGGTCGTTTTGGCAAGAGGCTACGCAGGGGCCAGAAAATAGTTGAGAAGGAGGAGGTAGTTATGAAGAGAGGGTACTGGATAGCTCTCGGGCTGGTTCTAGTGCTCGCCCTCGGGTTACTTGCCGTTGCTTGCGGCGGAACCGAGGAAACGACAACCACTACGACGGTCGCTCCGGCCACCACGACAACGAGTGCGGGCACTGAGACGACAGCACCGGCCGAAACCACGACGTCTGTTGCAAACACTACGCCCATCAAGATCGGTATCGCCCTGTCTCTTACGGGCGACAGCGCGGCCCCATGCGTTCAGATCAAGGAGGGCTTCGACACTGAGATCAAGTACCTGAATGCCAATGGAGGCATTGCAGGCCGTCAGATCGAAGTGACCTACGTCGACGATCAGTCCAAGGTCGACACTGCCGTAGCCGCCATCCAGAGTCTCATCGACAAGAAGGTTGATGTCATCATCGGCCCGTTCCCACAGTTCACCACCGCACCCGCACGTGCGGTAACCGAGCAGGCCGGCGTATTCCACATCGCCTTTGGTCCTCCGACCCTAGCCGAGCTCGCCGAAGATCAGACCAAGTACAAATACTCCTTCGAGTCGATCACCGGGCCCGACGGCGAGGCCGATGCCTGGGTCAAAGAAATGGTGGCCGACGGTAGGAAGAACGTCCTTGGCGTGGCCGACCAACTGCCGATCCACCAGGAAGGCCTTACCCTGCTTGATGACCTGCTACCGAAGCAGAGTATTCAGTGGACCAAGATGACCGATAGCTGGGGCTTGGGCGAGACCGACCTCACCCCGATTGCGAACAAGATCGCTGCCAAGGCGAAAGAGGTCAAACCCGACGCTATCATCCTGGCGAGCAACCCGGTCCACGTGAACGTCATCATCAAGACTCTCAAGAGCCTGGGTATCACTCAGCCCATCTATGGCAGTGGCGCGGGCTCCCATCCGCTTGTCATGCTTGCCGAAGCCGGCAACGATCCGAAAAACGTCGCCGGCAACTATGCCATCGGCCCTGCAATCGTCAACCCGGATCAGATTCCAGACACGTACCCGGCCAAGCAGGATCTGATCGCGTTCATCAAACGTTGGCAAACCGATAACCCGAAAGAGCCCTTTGCCAGCCTCTTCCTGGGCTTCTCCTACGAGACCATCCATCTTGCCAAGCTGGCGATCGAAAGCGCCGCCACGCAGGACGCCGCCGGTTACGCCGCTGCGATGGAGAAGGTCGACTTCTGGGGGGCCAACGGCCATTCGGTCTACTCCCACACCGACCACGTCGGAGCTCACGGTGGGTTCATGCAATGGCAGTACACCGATGGGCAAGGCTTCAAGTTCGTACGGGAACTCAACTAACGGCAGGGCAGACGCTGTTGTAGAACGGCGCGCCTGAAACGAGTTCGGGGGGCGGCCCGCGGAGATCCGCGGGCCGCCCCCCGACCGTCCGCCCAGCCATTACTGCCCACCCCCGCGATTCAAGAAGGCGGCTAAAACATTCCGTTCGCGTGCTTGAAATCTGCCGGGACTGGCTGCGCCACATCCCAGTGCTCCATGAGCTTGCCATCCTGCACGCGGAAGATGTCCATGACGGCGATGTCCTTTGCTTCCGCTCCATTCTTGATGTGGACGTGGAGGATCACAAAGTCGCCATCCACGAAGGACCGCACAATGATGGCTTCATGTGTTGGTGAGACCTCATACACGTGGCGCACGAAGTCGAGGACGCCTTGCAGACCCGTTTCCACCTCAGGCTTATGTTGTATGTAGTTGTCGTCGAGAAACTCCATCGCTCGCTCGTACTGCTGGCCATTTATCACAGTGTGGTAGAAATCGAGCACAGCCTCGAGGTTCTCTTGCTCTTGCTCGGTGCGCATTACGTACTCCTTGCTCGCAGCGCTATCTAGGCTGTTAGTATCGTGTAGCGTACAATGGATTGACCGATTGACCAAGCAATTACTAAGGGAGCGTGGTTCGATGGGTAATCGGCTAAAAGGCAAAATCGCGGTCGTCACCGGAGCGGGAGGTGTGGGGATCGGCCAGGGTTGTGCCTTGGCCTTCGCGCGGGAAGGCGCCGGCGTCGTCGGCTGCGACGTGGATGAGGGCAGCGCCGAGGAGACTCTTGCCATAGCTAAAGGTGAACGGCTTGCATACGAAAGCTACATCGCCGATCTGACCGAACCCGCCGCCCACGAGAGGCTGATGACCTTCGCCGCCGAGCGCTTCGGCGGCATCGACATCCTGGTTACCGCAGCAGCTTTCGTGGAGTTTGCCCCCATCGACAAAATGGACTACCAGACGCAGTGGCGCCGCACGCTCCAAGGGGAGCTCGACTTGGTCTTTCTGTCATGCAAGGCGGTCTGGCCCCATCTGATAGCCCGAGGCGGCGGCTCGATCATCAACTTTGCTTCGGCCAATGCGCACGTTGCTCTTCCCGGCGCAGGAGCAGTGGCCCACTGCGCGACCAAAGGGGGCGTATTCGCAATGACCAAGCAATTGGCATCGGATGGGGGACCGAACAATATCCGCGCCAATACCATCTCGCCCGCGCTGATCGTGACAAAACATACCAAGGAGCGGCTCGACCACGAGCCCGGCTTCAAGGAATTGGTCATGAACGGTTTTATGCTGAAACGCCTGGGTCAACCGGAAGATGTCGGATATCTCGCGGTGTATCTGGCATCGGACGAGTCTAGTTGGGTGACCGGGGCCGATTTCAGAATCGACGGCGGCGCGACCGCCTTCTGAGAGGGAGAAGAAGATGGATCTTCCCAGGATGGAGCTGAAGACCGAGTTCCTCTATCGGGCCCATATAGACGTAGAAGGCCTCTACGAAGTCGGAGAGACCTTCCGGGGGAAGAGAACTATCGTCAAAGTCAAGGGCGGATGGTTTGAGGGGCCCAGAGTCAAGGGCGAAATCCTTCAAGGCACCGGTGATTGGTTCATCGTGAGACCGGATGGGGTGGCCGAGGGAGACGTGCGCGACACCTATCGGACGCACGATGGTCACATCATCTTTGTGAGCTACCGCGGTATCATCAACATGCCTCCTGAGATCTGGGAGAAGCTTGGCCGGGGCGAGGATGCCGATCCTTCGGCGTACTACCTACGGGGCCAGCCTATGTTCGAGACGGCTCTTTGCAGTCCCTACAGCTGGCTGAACAATACGCTGGCCGTCAGTGTGGGCAAGCAAGCGGCGATGGGTGTCACCTACGACGTGTACCAGGTTCTGTAGCGCCCACCTTACGCCACCACGGCTGCTGCTGCATGTTGCCATCGTGAGCAAAGGGAGATCCGGTGACCGGCAGGGATTTTCGGTTCGATGAAGCTCTTCAAAGTGCCTTGGCTGCGATCGATGTCGGCCCGCACTGCAGTTGCGCAGAGGTCACCCTGAAGATACTCGCCAACACTCTCCCACTCGAAGACCCCGCGGCACGGTTTGCGGCTGCCGGCTTTGGCGGGGGAATTGGCGGGAGCGGAGGGCCGTGTGGTGCCTTTGCCGCCGGGTTGATCGCGATGGGAATCTTTGTCGGCGAGCGAGAGACGCCCGAGGGGTGTATCGCCGAGACAATCGAAAGCCCTGCCCAGACATACTACGACGCGTGGTTGGATAACTTTGGATCGATCATGTGCTCGGATCTGAGTGGGTTCTCGAATCTAAGGTCGCAGCAGGACCGCGATACCTTCTTCTCAGGGGGTGGTCCCGAGAAATGCACTAACAACTACATCCGATTCGCGGCAGAGCAGACTATGCGCTTGGTCGCGCTGCAGTTGGGCGGCTGAGTACAACTCGGCCGACATCTGGCAAAGGAGGAATCTTGCTCAAATTCATGCTTGCTGCGCGGCGCAAGCCGGAGGTCAGCCAGGAAAGATATTTCTACGAGTGGGGCATCATACACGTCTCGTTGATGCTCCTCACGCCTTCGGTTATGGATAGCTTCCGCCGCTATGTCCAGCACTACTCCATCAGCGGCGTCGAAAACGACATGCTCATCTACCCGCTCTCCGAGATGGCCTGGGACAACATGGCCGACCACTGGGTCGACGATTACGAGGCCATCGGTATCCCCTTCAATGAAGCCGACTACCCCAACCGGATGCAACCACACAAGTTCGGCGATGATGCGTTCGCGGTGGAGTTGCTCACTTGGGAGACTCTATATGAGGAGCCCGGCTTCTACGGCGGGGGTGTCAAGCTGGTCCATTGGCTGCGAAAAAGGCCCGAGCTGTCGCATGATGAGTTCAACGCCAGATGGTACGAGCACGGCCGCAAGATGCTCGAGATAGTTCCCGCGGGACTCATCCGCAAGCACGTTATCGACATGCACGTTCCCATGGATCCCGCCGTCTTCACGGGCACCCTGTTTGAGTTCGGTAACGTGGGCCACTATGCGGGCGTAGAGGAGATCTGGTTCCGAAGTGTCGATGACGCCGCCAAGCTCCGGCGTGATCCCTCGCTCTACCAGCCGCTTCGGGCCAGCTACGCTGGTTTTGTGGACGACGCGGATACGTTCTCCATGGTCACGACCGAGCGGATCATCTACGACTTCGTCACGCCCGGACATATCAGCCCGCGGGCCGCCGTACTCGATCAAAACAGCCTCGAAGCAGCCGTAGACCGGCAAGGCTACTTCGGATGGAACGTTCCCGGGTGGGAAGAAAGGCTCACAAAGCTGGGGGCTTGATACCGGCGTTCTCGAGCGCCCTGTAGGTCAGATCCCGTATGAGCTCGATGTGGCCGCGCATATGCTCGGCTGCTTCAACCGGGTCTTGCGCACGGATGGCATCAAGGATTCGGGCATGGGTGTCATGGACCTGGAGTTCCCTCTGTTCCAGTTGCGCCAGATCGACCGGGGCGAACAGCTCACTCCTGGCCGCAAGCATCGCCTGCTCCAAGTGCGGGCTCCAGGCAGCGCGGGCGATGCTCTTGTGGATATCCATGTCGGTACGAAAGAGCGATGACCAGTCGCGGCTGTCGCGCTCGCGCTGGATGGCGCGCTCCATTGCCTCCAGGTCCTCGTCGCTTCTTCGCTCGGACGCAAGGGCAGCGAGCCGCGACTCTACCGTCATGCGGAATTCAAAGATGTCCTCGAGTTCCCCGGCATGCACCCTCATCCACTGGTTCCAGCACTCTACCAGCGTGGCCGAGTCTGTGACGCGGGAGCCGCCGCGAGAACCGCGGGTCGTAATGATGTAACCGGTGCTCTCCAGCGCCTTCAACGCAAGCCGCAGAGTCATGCGGGATATGCCCAGGCGCGCCCCGAGATCCCTCTCCGGGGGGAGCTTGTCGCCGGGCCCAAGCTCGCCGGAGAAGATCATGGCACGCAGGAAACGCACAGCGCTATCGCTGGCAGTCTCCGGCACGAGGGATATGCGTGATTCGTCTCGACCGGCCTCTACCATGGGTCTGCACTCCCGCGTACTTCTCCGCTTGGACTTCTGGACTACCACTATACCAACTACGCTCCTGAGCAAACCGCTCTTGACAACAAGGTATAAATATCTACTATATAGACCATCGTTCAGAAGGGCGCAACTCGCTCCTCAAAGGAAAAGTGAGTGCTCATGGCCGGGAAACAGGCATTCTCAAAGAACATGGAGGTCCTTGGGTACCACGACGTCGAGGGCAAGCCCTGGTTCCAAATGGCTATGCAGGTAGTCGGCGGGCGTTACTATCTCTACGCCTCTCACTTCAAAACCTCGGGCTGGGCGATCGTTGATGTTACCGACCCTCGGAAGCCAGAGTATGTGGAATTCATTCCCGGTCCGGATCTGCCCGGGCAAGGAACTCCCAAACTGCAGGTAGCGGCGGGCATCATGGTTACGGCACTGGGCGGTACCCTGCCCATGCTGCACGGCACGAAGTGGGGCGATCCCTTCGAAGAGGGTGTCATCATTTGGGATGTGAAAGATCCGGTAAAACCCAAGAAGCTTTCGCAGTGGGCCACGGGTGGCGGAGGAGGAGTGCACCGCTTCTTTTATGGTGGCGGTCGCTATGTTCATCTGAGCGCCACCTGCAAGGGCTTCCGCGGCTTCATCTATCGTATTCTGGACATCATCGATCCGAAGAATCCGGTGGAAGCCGGCCGCTGGTGGATGCCCGACCAATGGACGGCCGGCTACGCGGAGCAGCCCGCAGGTCCCGCCCCGGCCGGTGATCCGCAGCTTGCTCTTCTCGACAGTGCCGTCATGCACGGCCCCGCCTATCCCAAAGGCGACCTGGCCTACGTAAGCTACGGCGGAGCGGGCATGGTCATTCTCGACATCTCGGACATCTCGCTGCCTAGACTGGTGGGCCAACTTCGGCACCATCCGCCCTTTGCCGGAAAACTGGGGGGTGCGCGCTGCCATACCGTTCTGCCTCTGTCGCATCGGCCCTATGCAGTCATGACCACAGAGGGTGAGCGATATAGTGTCTTTGACGAGAAGATCACCGTCGACACGGGAGCGCAGCCCCTCAACTTCATCGGAATGGTGGATGCTTCCAATCCCGCCGATCCAACGCTCATCTCGATCTTTCCCTACCCCGAGATTCCGGAGGGATGGCCGTACAGAAACTTCAACGAGATTCCCGGAGTGGGTGCAGGACCGTTTGGGCCCCACAACATCCACGAGCCTCACTATCATCCCGCCCTCGAGGACCGCAACGATCGCCTCTATTGCTGCTACTTTCATGCAGGATTGAGGATCTATGACATCAGCGATCCCTTCGTTCCGAAGGAGATCGCCTATTTCATCCCGTCCGACCCAGAGAAGTGGGCCTTCAACAACGAAACGGGCGACCTCTGGCCGGGGCCGCGGATCGCGACCACCGAGGATGTGATTGTCGACAATCGCGGCAATATCTTCGTCGACACCTGGCAAGACGGGCTGTACGTGCTTCGCTGCACCGTTTAGCGCCTTCTAGGCCACGCACCGCGCTGTCCCGGCCGTGCAGCTTGTTTGCGGCCAGATGCGGTCGCGAAGACGGCGGAGGGTTGGTTTGACGACAAAGGTCCAATGACTTACCATATAGACCAGACATGAAAACCAAGGCGGGCGGGGGGCGCACCATGCATGTCGCACAAAGATCCGCAGAAGCCGAGAAGACGGCGAAATTTATCTCCGACGCCCTAGCGAGAGACAAGACGGCGCTCGACGAGTGGGAATCCAAATCCCTTTTTGCCGCATACGGGATCGCAGTGCCTCGCGGGGCGCTCGCCTCCAGCCAGACTGAGGCCGTGCAAGCCGCTGAGGGCATCGGTGGTCGAGTGGCCATGAAGGCGATAGGGTCGGACATCCATCACAAAACCGAGGCCGGCCTCGTCATGCTCGGCATCGAGGGGGCGGAAGAGGTTGCAGCAGCCTACCGCTTGCTGGAGGAGCGCGCCGCAGGCGCGCTCGAAGCGGTCTTGGTCGAGCAGATGGTGGCCGGCAACCGTGAGTTCATGGTGGGTCTCACGAGAGATCCCGCTTTCGGACCGATGGTTGCCTTTGGGTTGGGAGGGGTGCTCACGGAAGCCCTGGGGGACATCGCTCTTGCCGTAACGCCCATGAGCGACTCCGACGCCAGGGAGCTGCCGGACCTCATCAAAGCCAGGCGTCTTCTGGGGCCGTTCCGGGGCTACCCCCCAGTCGACAGGGAGGAACTCGGCAAGGCCATCAAAGCGATCGCCCAAATCGCGCTGGACCATCCGAACGTGGTAGAGATTGACGTGAACCCGCTGCTGGTCGAGGGCGGACACCCGGTTGCGGCCGACGCGCTCATCATATTGTCTGCCGAGAAGCAGCCGGAGCCGGCAGAGCGCGCTTTCACACCGAACCTCAAGGCGGCTCTTGCTCCCAGATCCGTCGCCATCGTGGGAGCATCCGAGGACGTGGTCAAGTGGGGTGGATCCGCGCTTCGTAACATCTTAGACGGCGGGTACGATGGCAAGATCTACCCGGTGAACCCGAAAGGCGGGACGATCTTTGGTCTGGAAGCATATCCCAGCCTGGCGGACCTTCCTGAAACACCGGATCTGGCTCTGCTCGCCGTCGGAGGTAAGCAGATCGCTCCGACGTTGGAGCAGTGTGCCGCTAGAGGGATCCCGGCCGCTGTGGCGATCGCTGCCGGTTTCTCCGAGACCGGGGAGCAGGGGGCTGAAGCGGAGCGGGAGATCGCTCGCATCGCCACTGAAGGCAACGTGACCCTCATCGGCCCCAACTGCATGGGTCTCATATCGAACGAGCGGCGCCTTCACGCCACCGGCTTCATCGTGGTTCATCCGAAGACGGGCAAGCTGAGCGTGGCCTCGCAGTCCGGCAACATTGGGGTGCAGATGACCAAGACTTGCGAGCGCCGCGGCATCGGAGTGGACAAGTTCGTCAGCGTGGGCAATGAGGCCCAGGTGGGGGCTCTAGATGTCTTGGACTACCTCCGTGACGACCCGGCAACGGAATGCGCGCTGCTTTATCTCGAGGGCATCGACGATGGTAGGAAGTTCCTGGAATCCACCCGGGCTGCAACCAAGGTAAAGCCGGTGGTCGTCGTCCGGGGGGGATTGACCGAGTTTGGAAGCAAAGCGGCTGCCTCGCATACTGGAGCTATGGCCGGTTCGGCCGCCGTATTCTTCGCTGCAGCCCGTCAGACAGGTGTTGTCACCTGCACTAGCACGCAGGAGGTCCTGGATCTGGGTCTCGCCTTCGCCTATCTGCCGCTGCCCAAAGGGCGGCGGATCGCGGTGGTGACGAACGGTGGAGGCGTGGGAGTTCTGATGGCCGACGAGGTTGCCCGAAATGATCTGACTTTGGCGGAACTTCCGGCGTCCGTCTTTGAAGAGGTGGATGCCCTGTTGCCCCCGTTCTACAGCCGCCGCAATCCGCTCGACATGGTGGCCTCAGCGGGAGGGGAAGTGGGCCCAAAGGTTCTGCGCGCCGTGGCCAAATGCGACTGTGTGGATGCCATTGTGGTTCTCTCTGTCCTCGGTGTGCCTAATGCGGGCGATGATGTCCGGCCGACCGGCGGAGACGGTTCCTACCTTGGGTTCAGCCCCTGGGAGACGAACTTCATGGAGGTTGTCGCCGAATTGATGGTGGCTACAGGGAAGCCCATTATCAACGTCCCCGATATCCCGCTGGGGCAGGCCATGCTCGAAACGGGTGGGCGCTACTCACCCATCGCCTTACCTTCGCCAAGGTCGGCAGCCCAAGTCCTGGATCGGATGGCCTGGTACGCGGAATACCGCAAGCGACAAAACCTTACCTAGGAGAAGACATGTCCGAGATGTTGTCCGGCAATGAGGCAATCGCCCGAGGTGCCTGGGAGTCGGGCGTGCGCCTGGCTGCCGCCTATCCGGGTACCCCTAGTACCGAGATCCTTGAAAGCCTCGCCAAATACGAAGGCGTCTACTGTGAGTGGTCGCCCAACGAGAAAGTGGCCATGGAAGTGGGCACCGGCGCCTCATGGGCAGGAGCGCGCGCCCTCGTTTGCATGAAGCACGTTGGTCTGAACGTGGCCGCCGATCCCTTCTTCTCGGCTGGCTATACGGGGGTCGAGGGCGGCCTCGTGATCGTTTCGGCGGATGACCCGGGTATGCACAGCTCCCAGGACGAGCAGGACAACCGCAACTATGCCAAGTTCGCGAAGGTTCCTGTTGTCGAGCCGTCGGACAGCGGGGAAGCCAGGGAGTTCATCAAACTGGCTTTTGACCTGAGTGAGGACTACGACACGCCGGTGCTCTTCCGGACCACCACCCGGACCTCTCACTCCAAGAGCATCGTGGAGTCGGGTGAGCGGCTCACTCTCGAACCTCTCAAGAAGATGAAAAAGAACTGGACCAAGTACACGATGATGCCGGCGAATGCCATCGTCCGGCACCCAATCATCGAGCAGCGTCTGGCGACTCTTGCCGAATATGCCGAGACCAGCCCTCTGAACCGCATGGAGATGGGAGACAAACGCGTAGGCTTTGTCTGCGCGGGGGCTTCATACGCCTACACGCGCGAGGCGTTCCCTGAGGCCAGCTTCCTCAAGCTGGGTATGACCTATCCCCTGCCCAAGAAACTCATCGCCGACTTCCGGGCCCAGGTAGAGAAGCTCTATGTTGTCGAGGAGCTGGACCCGTTCATCGAGGAACTTATCCGTCTCCAGGGAATCAAGGTCGACGGAGGCAAAGGAATCATTCCCATCTGCGGCGAGCTCGATCCGGGCCTGGTCGCTCGCTGTCTTGTGGTGGCCGGCATTCCTGGAGTGGAGGAGAGTCTCCTGGCTGTTCCTTCCCCGGTGGTGGAAGACCTGGTTGGGCGTCCGCCGACGATGTGCCCCGGCTGCTCGCATCGGGGCGTCTTCAGTGTTCTCAAGAAGCTGAGGGTATTCGTCAGTGGCGACATAGGCTGCTACGCGCTGGGTGCGCTTCCCCCATTTGGGGCGATGCACTGCAGCACCTGCATGGGGGCGAGCATAAGCATGGCCCACGGTATGGCCAAGGTCTTGGATCCTCCGGCAGACCCTCGCGACAAAGTCGTCGCTGTCATCGGAGATAGCACCTTTTTCCACACCGGGATCAACTCGCTGATGGACGTGGCCTACAATAAGAGCCGGATCCTCGCCCTCATTCTCGATAACCGCACCACGGCGATGACAGGTGGCCAAGAGAATCCCGGGACCGGCAAGACCCTTCTCCGCGAGCCGGCAACCGAGGTGAACATCCCCGGCCTCTGCCGAGACATGGGCCTCAAACGGGTGGTCGAGATCGATCCTTACGACCTCAAACAGACGGAACGCGTCCTTCGTGAGGAGTTGGCCGCGGAAGAGCCTTCAGTGGTCATCGCCAAGGCTCCCTGCGTCCTCCAATTTAGGATCAGGGTACCGGCTTACAGGATTGACGCAGACGTTTGCACCGGCTGCAAACGTTGCCTACAAGCGGGTTGCATGGCTCTCAACCTATACGTGGATGAGCATGGCGACCGCAAGGTGGAGATCCAAGCCGACCAGTGCGCCGGCTGCGGCGTGTGCAGCCAACTCTGCAAGGAAGAGGCCATTCTGCCCCCGACACCGGGCGGAGTGGGGTTGAGAACGCCCAAAGGAAGGGAGGCCCAGTGAGCGCTCGTCCCACCACTAATCTGCTTCTTAGCGGCGTGGGCGGCCAGGGAGTGGTCTTGGCCAGCTATGTGCTGTCTCAGGTGGCCATGGCCGAGGGCTACGATGTAAAACAGAGCGAGGTCCACGGCATGAGCCAACGGGGAGGCAGCGTTACCAGCCACTTCCGCTTTGGTGATAAGGTGGCCGCTCCGCTCATCACCCCGGGCACCGCAGACATCCTTCTGGGCTTTGAGGCTTTGGAAGCGCTGCGCTACGTTCACTGGCTGCGTCCCGGCGGTCTGCTGATCTACAACGCTCTGCAGATCAACCCCAGCCCCGTGGCCGCGGGACTGGCAACCTACCCGGCCGACATCGACGCACAGATCGCGGCCGCTTGGCCGAATGTGCGCCGCATTGATGCGAATGCCCTGGCACAACAGGCAGGCACCATCAAAGCAGCAAATGTCGTGATGCTGGGCGCGGTCTCCGGCGCGCTGCCTTTCCCTCCGGCGGCCTGGGAGGAAGTAATACGCCGCGTGGTGCCACCGAAGACGATCGACGTCAACCTCGCAGCCTTTCGCCTTGGGGTGGCTGCGGTCGCCACTGAGGTCGTCTAACTAATTTCCCCCGCCCCGGGGGTGCACCCGGCTGCCCGCCCGACTCTGACGGCGGCCGGTGCGTCGAGGTGCCTCTTTCCGCGGCCGATAACTCACCATCAAATCCGCATGTGCAGTTAACCGCTTGTTTGACAGCATAACATGGTACGTTATATGATATAAAACGATATAGGATTATCGCTATCCTGTCGGGAGGTACCGTGGCGCGATTCACACGCAGTCCCCGGTATAGGTGGGTTGTCCTCTTCATGGGCTTTCTCGGGGTCTTCGGAGCGTTGGGCTTCGGCCGTTTCGGATACAGCGCCATTCTGCCGTCGATGCAGAAAGACCTTGACATCACCAGTGCCGCGGCCGGCTCACTGGCGTCGTGGAACTTGGGCGGCTATGTCGTCATGTGCGCCATTGGGGGGATATTGGCTTCGCGGTTCGGCCCTCGCAAGATCGTCAGCATCGGGACGGTGCTGGCTGCGGTGGGCATGCTGGTGACCGGTCTCGCGGGAGGCATGGTTTCGGCCTCGGCCGGTCGCCTGCTGACCGGTCTGGGTGGCGGCATGTGCCTGGTGCCGTCGGTAGCTTTGATGTCCGCTTGGTTCGATGCTCGCCGGAGGGGCTTGGCTTCCGGCATCGTGACCTCCGGTTCAGCCCTTGCCTTGGTGATAGCCGGACCGATCGTTCCCCGAATCATCGAGGTGGGCGGGATCCATGGGTGGAGATGGGCCTGGTTCTTCTTCGCGGCACTGACTTTCATAGTGGGCATTCTTACGATCGCTCTACAGCGCGATCGGCCACGCGACGCGTCAAATGCCGGTACGAAGGTCACCTGTGCCAAGGTGACCAAAGTGCCGCTGGGCCTCGGGGGAATCGCGCGCTCCCGCTATGCTTGGCATATTGGCTTCATCTACATGATGTTCGGCTTCTCCTACATGATCTATTTCACCTTCTTTCAGAAGCGGCTTACCGCAGATCTCGGCTTCAGCAGCCAGTCGGCCGGGTTCATTTTCCTGATCATGGGCATCGCGAGCCTCCTGTGTGGCGTGATTTGGGGCACGATTTCCGACCGCATCGGCAGGGGTAGAGCAATCGCGGTCATGTGCCTCGCCCAAGCTGGTGCAGCAGTCCTGTTCGCCTTGTGGCCCACAACTGCAGGGCTGATCATCTCTGCTGCGATCTACGGACTGTGCTCGTTGGCCGTCCCCGGCATCGTTGGCGCAGGGTGCGGAGACCAATTCGGGCCGGTGCTGGCTTCAGCCTCCTTGGGGTTCGTCACCATCTTCCTGGGAGTCGGCCAGGTTGCCGGTCCCTACTCGGCCGGCAAGATGGAAGACATATTCGGCACTCTCACATATTCCTATCTCCTGGCCGCAGGCGTATTCTTCATCGGCACCGTTCTAGCCCTGTTTCTCAAGGAGACCAGATGGGCCTCCGAACTGGCCCAGGTCCGAGCGCGGGAACGCGGGGGTCAGAAACGGACCGTAGAGGTGGCGGAAAATGTTTGCTCTTCGGCCTGATCATGCCGGAATCAGCGTAGGCGATCTCGAGACCTCAATTGAGTGGTACCGTGAAATGCTCGGCTTCAGCTTGGAAGCCGTCGTGGACGTTCCCGAGGATACGGGAAAGGTTGCCCTTCTCCGCCAAGGGGACTTCATCCTCGAGCTCTTCTGCCTGCCCGACGCCTCCCCACTGCCCGAAGAACGTCGCCACCCATGGACGGATATCCGCACTCACGGTGTGAAGCACGTGGCTTACGCAGTAGAGAATGTCGAGACGCTCGTGACCTCATTGAAGCAGAAGGGCGTTGATGTCGTTTGGGACACGCGGGTTCACGACGGTGTGACCTGCGCCTTTGTTCGTGACAATACCGGCAATCTAGTCGAATTCGTAGAGAGGCCTTGACCGCAGTCTCTGATCTCGGCGGCATGACGGTCGCCTTCTCTGGGAACAATCCTCGGGC
This sequence comes from Actinomycetota bacterium, assembly GCA_023483915.1. Taxonomy (GTDB): domain Bacteria; phylum Actinomycetota; class Thermoleophilia; order RBG-16-64-13; family RBG-16-64-13; genus JAMDEO01. The sequence goes on along the minus strand of JAMDEO010000061.1, from coordinate 8,633 downwards.
GCAAGTGCGCATCGCCATTGACTGCCGGGCCAGGAGCGCATTCTATGGAGACGAGGTGGCTTGGGGCCCTCGGACCGCAAGTCTCGGTGGTTGGGCTTGGGGGCAACAACTTCGGGGCAAGGTTGGACGAACGGCAGACCCGGGCCGTTGTGCATGCTGCTCTTGACGCCGGGGTCACGCATTTCGATACAGCGGAGACGTACGGAGGCGGACTTTCCGAGGTCTTTCTTGGCAAAGCTCTCGGGCCCCGAAGAAAAGACGTGATCGTAGCGAGCAAGTTCGCCCGCCGTCCTGCTGGGGAGCCCTATGCTCCAGGGGCGCTGCGCCGCAGGATCTACGAGGGATGCGACGTAAGCCTGCGCCGTCTTGGGACCGACTATATCGACATCTACTACCAACATCACCCGGATCCGGAGGCTCCGATAGAAGAGGCGCAGGAGGCTCTTGGCGAGCTGATTACCGCAGGCAAAATCCACTTTGCGGCCTGCTCCAACTATGATGCGGGTCAAATCGAGGAAGCGGCGGAAGTATCAAGGACGCTGGGTCGTACTCCGTTCGTTGCCTGCCAGATCCATTGGAACCTGCTCTTTCGCGAGGTGGAGGCAGATTTGGTGCCGGCCCTCCTGCGCCATGGGATAGGTATGGTGCCTTATTTCCCGCTGGAATCAGGCCTGCTCACCGGGAAATATCGGATGGGGCAGGGTCTCCCGCAGGGATCGCGTCTCGCAACAAATGATCGATATCGGGGGTTGGCGACTGCCGATGCGCTGGCATATGTCGAGAGACTGCGGGGTTTTGCTTTGGAGCGTCGCCACACGCTCCTGGAGCTGGCCTTCGCCTGGCTTGCCTCGCAGGAAGGGGTGGCCTCAGTCATAGCCGGCGCGATGACCACCGAGCAGGTACGAGCAAATGTGGCTGCAGGCAATAGCTGGCGGCTCACCGGAACAGACCTGGAAGACATTCCCCGCCGGGGCTGAAGCTCCGACATGCGATTGGCCAGCCGGCTCCCCTGCGTAGATCGGCCGGCTACGCCCGAGTCAAAGCCCGCGCATCGGCGTTAGGGCGCCAACGTCATCGCGGGATGCTCCTTTGCCAGCAACTCCACCCGGTTGATTCCGCCGCAGTGCTGAGTGATCAGGGCGGCGAGCTCGTGACATGCCTGCAAGACCTCTTGGGGGGCGACCGGAGGGAGCCCATCGATGTTGAACTCGATGGCCGTCGTCTCCGGGAGTATCAACGTGTGGTCCGCCTGGCGCCAGGTCCAACGCCTGGTAAGGACCACATCGCCTTCGACGAACACTACTTCGCCGGGCAGCGGATGCTCCGTTTCGCGAGAGCCGAAGGGAACGAAGGTCTCGGAGCCCACTGCAAACCTCAGCTCGATGTCGCTGCTGAGCACGTCGATGGCATGACCCCCCGCGGATAACAGGTGGCGCAGGGAAACAACATTCCCGATGTCGACGAGGGCATTGATCGTCGGCAAAGGGTCGCCTCGAAGGACCCGCCGTGCCATCGCCTCAATGGACGAGCGATACTCACTCGGTTTGGCGCCGAAAGAGCGATAGGCCTCGCGCCATGCCTTGATACGGAGGTCATCAGTCAGGCGCTCCAGGTCCAGCCTGCTGCGCACGGATTGCTCCGCGTGGCGCAGCAGCGCGACGAGCGAATCCGGCGAGGAGCCATTGGCGACGCCGTGGGCGACGACCACCCCCCGCACATAGCCGGGAAATCGCTCGAACAGCTCGGCCTGTATCCGGTAGGAGCGGGCGTTCATGCCTGCGATTATACAGTTGTCCTTTCATGGCCCCTGCGGACACATGGTAAGGTGGCCAGGTAACAAGGTGGCCGGGTAAGTTGCCGGATATCCGGTAGGCGGTCCCCCTTTTCCGCGGTTGATTGGAGGCAACATGCATCCGCCGCTTTCTCATGCCTCCTCGCCGGGGGCTCGTGGCATTGGCGGGTTGGCTAGACAACTAGTCAGTCGTTTGCTAGAGTGCCCCGTGTGGCCGGGGTCGGGGACCGGTCACCAAATTGAGCCAAGCGCTGGGCCGCTTGTTAATCGGGGGAGGCCATGAGTCAGTTTTTGGTGACGGGGCTAAACGGACTCTCGTATGCCTTCATTCTGTTTCTTCTTGCTGCCGGCTTCTCCTTGACCTTCGGCGTCATGGGCGTCCTGAACCTTGCTCACGGCGCCCTATTCATGTTTGGTGCGTATGTCGGGCTACAGGCCGTGGACAGCTTCGGCAGTTTCTGGGTGGGGATCGTGCTGGCATTTGTGGCGCTTGCCGTGATCGGTCTCGGCCTCTACTACTTCTTCCTGAGGCATCTCTATAACAAGGTGCCGGAACAGGCCGTGCTTACTATCGGCATCGCCATCATTGTCGCCAATGTGGTCCTCTGGATATGGGGCCCCCGAGCAAAGATCATGCAGACTCCCCCGGGTCTCACGGGGGTGATCCACGTAGGGACATTGGCGTTTCCCATCTACCGGGTATTCATCATAGTCGTCGGGCTTGTCATACTCGGCATTCTCTGGTGGATGCAGGATAGGACTCGCACCGGGGCCATCATCCGGGCGGGGATGGACAACAAGGAAATGACCGTCGCGCTTGGCGTCAACTATGGGCTGGTTAGCACCCTCATCTTCCTGTTGGGGATGGCGCTGGCTGGATTGGCCGGTGTAATGGGGGCACCCATCCTGGGTGCATATCCCTCAATGGGTGACAACCTTCTTCTTCTCGCTCTGATCGTGGTCGTGGTCGGCGGCACGGGGTACATCCAGGGAACGATGTTGGGGGCGCTCGTCATCGGGCTCTTCGACACCTTTGGCAAAGCGTACGTGCCGCAGGTTGCCCTCTTCTTCTCCTATATCGTGTTTCTGATCGTTCTGCTGGTAAGGCCTAGCGGGCTGATCGGTAGGAGGGTATTCTGATGGCGGACATCACGAAGGGGGTCGCCGTGGACGCAACGGCGCCGGCATCGAGAAGGGTGCCTCGCTCCCTCGTGGAAGTGGTGGCGCCGGTCGCGGTCATCGCCGTAATCATCCTGGTGCTGCCACTCTTCATTCCATCCTTTGTATCGAGTCTCGTCACCAAGATGATGATCTATGGTCTCTTCGGAATGAGCCTCAACATCATCTGGGGGTATGCCGGGATCCCGAGCTTCGGTCATGCCGCCTTCTTCGGGGTGGGCGGCTATGCCACAGGCATCCTCATCCTGAAGGTAGGCATCAGCAGCTTCTGGATAAACTTCCTCCTTGCTGTAGCAGTGGCAGCCGTGATAGCGGCCATTCTCGGCGTCCCTGCGTTCAGGGTCTTTGGCGTGGGCGCAGGGAACACGAACCCCATCTACTTCCTCTTGGCCACCATTGCGTTCGGAGAGCTTCTCTCAAGGATGGCCATTGCCCTGAGGCCGTTGACCGGAGGATCCACGGGTCTAGCAGGCATCCCCGAGCCTGATCTCGGGCTCGGTTTCCGGATTACGTCGGGTCGGCTCTACTATCTGACATTCATCGTGGTGGCCGTCTGCCTCTACCTCATGTACCGGGTGGTGAACTCCCATTTCGGCTACGCGCTTCGGGGCATTCATGACAACGAGAAGCGGATGCAGGCGCTCGGATATAACACTTGGCTATACAAGTACACCTCGTGGATCATCGCGGGTGTCTTTGGCGCCGTAGCAGGCATCATGTTCGCGTATTTTGGCAGCGTCATGGCCCCAAACAGCTTGGCCATGTCAACCAGCGATATCTCGTTCCTGCTCGTCATCATGGGTAGCTCGACAACCTTCCTAGGGCCTCTGGTGGCAAGCGTGGTATACGTGGGCATTGAGTACCTGGCAAGCGTGTACCTGCCCGATCGCTGGCCGATCATCTTCGGTGCCCTGTTTGTTTTCACCATCATGGTCACCCCGCAGGGACTCGGCGTGGAGATTCTCAAAGGCTGGAGGAGGCTCGTCCGTGGCGCTTCTTGAAGTCGAGAACATATCGGTGCACTTCGGAGGACTGGCCGCGGTCAGTAACGTGTCGTTCAACATCGAGCCGGGTGAGCGCCTCGCTCTCATCGGTCCGAACGGCGCCGGGAAGACGACCCTTTTCAATCTTCTTACCGGCCAACTGAAGCCCTCCAGCGGCAAAGTGCTATTCAAAGGCCAAGACATAACCCACGCGTCGGTCTTTGCGAGGACGCACATGGGGATGGCCCGCTCCTTCCAGATCGTGAGTCTCTTCTCCTACCAGAGTGTGCTGGTTAACGCTCTCATAGGATTGCAGGGGATACACAAGAGTCGCTACGGCCTCGTGAAATACATGCTGCGCGATCAAGAACTCCAGGCTGCCGCCCGCGAGCTCCTCGAGTCGGTTGAGCTGTGGGATCTGCGCGATGAGATAGTAAGCTCGTTGGCCTATGGGCAGCAGCGCAAACTGGAGATAGCCCTCAGCCTGGCGAGCAAGCCGGAGCTGCTCCTGCTCGATGAGCCGAGCTGCGGGCTGACCACCTCGGAGAGCGCGGACATCACCACGCGCATCAAAGAATTGGGCTCGAGAATCACGGTCCTCATGATCGCCCACGATATGGACCTCGTCTTTGGTGTGGCGGAACGAGTGATTGTCCTTCACTACGGACGGATCGCCTGCGAAGGCACGTGCGAGGAGATCCGCACCGACCAGTTGGTCAAAGACATCTATATGGGCAGCCGCAAAGGTCTTACAGCTGGGTCTGGAGGGAAGCTATGATCGAGCTTCAGGACATCCACACCTGGTACGGCGATAGCTACATCCTTCAGGGCGTCTCTCTTCAGGTCAAGGATGCGACCATCGTCGCGCTTTTGGGACGCAATGGGATGGGCAAGACCACGACCGTCCGCTCCATCATGGGTCTGGCCCCTCCGCGCAAAGGTGCCATTCTCTTCAATGGGCAGAACATTGTCGGCATGCAGCCTCACAGGATCGCGCGCATGGGTGTCGGGCTCATTCCGCAGGGGCGGATGATCTTTTCCTCGCTGTCGGTCACGGAGAACCTGAAGATGGCTGCCCGTACGGGCGGGAAGAAAGACCCATGGACACTCGACAAGGTTTTCGAGATCTTTCCCAAGCTTGCAGAGAGACGGAAAAACAAAGGCAACCTGTTGAGCGGGGGCGAGCAACAAATGCTGACTATCGCTCGAGCGCTGATGACCAACCCCGATCTGCTGCTTTTCGATGAGCCATCGGAGGGGCTCGCTCCAGTGGTCGTTGAGGAGGTCTTCCGGGTGATCGAAGACCTCAAAGCCGCCGGACAGTCGATCCTTCTCGTCGAACAGGATTTCGGCATGGCGATGAGCGTCGCGGACTATGCATACGTGATGAGCAAAGGCACGATCGTCTACGAGTCTGCTCCGGATGGGCTCATAGAGAACGAGAGCATAAAAAGCATGTATCTCGGCGTGGGCGAGTAAGCACTGGCCTTGTCACGATCGCCCGCCGGCTCCTGCGGAGTCTGGAGAGGGACACCGGGCACACGACCAGGGAGTTCCGGTCGAGTGGGCTAGACAACTAGACAGCAATCCTGTAAGTTTACAGAAAGCTGCAGAAACACAGAAGGGCAAGACACCAGTTTCCTGGAAGGTCGAAAATGATCGTTGGCGTGCCAAAGGAAGTGAAGAATCACGAGTATCGTGTGGCCATGGTGCCCGCCGGGGTGAACAACCTTGTCGCTGATGGTCACACGGTCATCATCGAGACCTCCGCCGGAGAGGGCTCGGGGATATCCGACGCAGAGTACATGCTTGCCGGGGCACAGATTCGTCCGACGGCCGACGCGATCTACGCCGAGGCCAACATGATAGTCAAGGTCAAAGAGCCCCTCCCGCAGGAATATCGGCTTTTGCGGGAAGAGCAGATTCTCTTCACCTATCTTCATCTCGCTCCAGCCCCTGAGCTCACCCAAGCGCTTCTCGAGCGCAGGGTCGTCGGGATCGCGTATGAGACCGTCCAGCTCGATAACGGATCTCTTCCACTGCTTACCCCTATGAGCGAGGTTGCCGGAAAGCTCTCTATTCAAGTAGGTGCGCACTGGCTGCAGAAGGAAAACGGGGGATCAGGGGTTCTTCTTGCCGGTGTTCCGGGGACCGCGCCGGCCAATGTAACCATCATCGGTGGGGGCACCGTCGGGATAAACGCAGCGAAGGTTGCCCTCGGCATGGGTGCCAATGTGACCATTCTCGACATAAGCTTGGACCGTCTTAGATATCTCTCGGATGTCCTTCAAGGGAGATTGACAGTTCTTGCTTCCAACGACCTGAACGTCGAGAAGGCTGTAGTTGAGGCCGACGTAGTCGTGGGTGGCCTGCTGATTCCTGGTGCGAAGGCCAAGAAAGTTGTCACGAGACCCATGATGTCCAGCATGAGAAAAGGGTCGGTGGTCATAGATGTGGCCATCGATCAAGGAGGGTGCGTCGAGGGGGCCGTTCCGACCACTCATGAAGATCCGGTTATTCGCGTCGACGGGGTGAGCCTCTTCTGCGTGGCCAACATGCCCGGTTGTGTTGCGAGGACCTCCACATTCGCGCTCACGAATTCCACCTTCCCATACGTGTCCAAGCTTGCGAACATCGGCTATAAAGCTGCACTCAAGGCGGACTCGGCCCTAGCCAGAGGTCTGAACGTGCTGCAGGGCAAGCTGGTCTGCAAGGCGGTTGCGGAGGGCGTGGGCATGGACTATGTCGCATGCGACGTCGGAGAACTCTAGACGTGCGCTTCTCAGGCCTCAACTTCTGAAAGGGAGATTAGAGATGATATCCGAAGCGGAACTCATGGAGCTGTCGTTTCCAGATGCCCCGCAGATGGTCACGCAGGTACCCGGCCCCAAGGTGGCTGCCCTTATGGCCGAGTCGGCCAAGTATGAGGCCTTCACCCGGGGAGGGGCCGATTTCCCTGTGATTCTGGAGGCCGGCAAAGGCGCCACGGCCAAAGATCCCGACGGCAACCTCTATATAGATATGGCGGCGGGTGTCGCTGTCAATGCCGTCGGCCGGGCGCACCCCAAGGTGCTCGAGGCCATTAGGCGTCAGAGCTGCGCAATCATGCACACGACGGACATCACTAACCCCAAGCGTATCGAACTGGCGAGGAAGGTTTCCGGGATCATGCCGCCGGGGCTTCGGGGCAACTGCCACACCTCGTTCTTCCAGGCGGGATCTGATGCGGTTGAGACGGCGATCAAGTTCGCGCGGCGACATACCGGCAGATCGCAGATCATCGCCTTCCAGGGGGCTTATCACGGGGTATGGTGCGGCACCACGGCCCTCACTACCGGGAGTATCTACCGGCACGGATGGGGCCCGCTCATCCCCGGCGTGACCCATGCTCCTTATGCATACTGTTACCGCTGCGCCTTCAACATGACCTATCCCCAATGCAACCTCCAGTGCGCGAAGTATGTCGACTACATCCTGAACACCCCTTATACGGGAATGGATGACGTAGCTGCCGTGATCGTGGAGAGCCAGCAGGGTGAGGGCGGATACGTGGCCCCGCCGCCAGAATTCTTCCAAATTATCAAGCAGGCCTGCGGAAAGAACGGGGCCCTTTACATCGCGGATGAGGTCCAGTGTGGGGCGGGACGAACCGGCAAGATGTGGTGCATCGAATACGCTGGGGTGGAACCGGACATCCTCACCTGGGGCAAGGGGATGGGTGGGGACCTGCCCATGGCGGGCATCACTTACCGGGCTGACATAGAAAAGAGCCTTGTCCCCGGATCGCAGCCCAGCACTTTTGCGGGTAATGCAATGAGCTGCGAGGTCTGCATGACCAACATCGACCTCATCACCGACCCCGAGACGGATCTCCTGGGAAGAGCGGTTGCATTGGGTGAGGAGATCAAGGAGCGGCTGACGGCAGCAATGGATGAGGCCAAGTGTATTGGGGAAGTGCGCGGCCGGGGGCTCATGATCGGCTGTGAGGTCGTTGCCAATCGGGAGACTAAGGCGCCCCTTGCCCCGGAGAAGGTGGGAGAGATAGCCATGCGGCTCCTGAACAACGGTGTTCTGATGACCCCATGCGGTCGCTGGGGCAACGTCTTCCGCTTTATGCCGCCACTCACCATCCCTAGGGAATACGCTCTGCGCTCGACCGATATCATGGTGGACATCCTCAAGGACTACTGAGTTGCCCGGCTGGTCCGCGGACCGGCCGGCCGTTTCTAGGGGGCGACCGGGCTGCTCTTCCTAGCTGCCCGGTCGCCCCCTAGAACACACAGCAAGTCAAACCAGCGGGGTGCCACGAAGTCTCCTGGCCATGGGTAGCGCCGATTCCTCTGCTGAGGGGGCATCAGCCGCTTCGGTGGCTGCTCAGCCTGAGGGCGCCGAGGATCGATTCAGTGATCGATGCGAATATGGCTCTGGTGAGAACTGCGAATAATGGAACGCGTATATCGCCCAATCATGTTAGAATATTTGTCACCTGATAACCCACTTAGGCGCTGAGGGCTCGAAGCCCTATGCGAGCAGGGGGAGAGACACATACAATGAGATGGGGAATGGTCATCAACCTCGCGAAGTGCACCAGGTGCCACGCGTGTGTTGCCGCTTGCAGGATAGAGCACTTCCTGCCGGCTCGCGTCACCTGGCCCAGGCTTATCGCCCTCGAGACCGAC
>JAMDEO010000057.1 GCA_023483915.1 Actinomycetota bacterium | reverse complement strand
CTTTACTCGCGCCTGGACGTGCATGTACGCCAAAAGCGCGCCATCGTCGAAAAGGCCGCCGAATTGATCGCGCCGAAAGCCACCCTCTTCATCGATGGCGGCGCCTCCCGCCTGGAATTGGCGCGGCAGATCGCCAAACGCTGCAAAGGGCTGACGTTCATCACCAATTCCGCATGGCAAATCTTGAGCCCAATTGTGACTGAAGCAACCAATCACAAGAGAAGACAGAGATGTTGAAGCTTATTATCAACATTCATACTCGCAGACGGGATCATATCATTGTCCGGTCCGCCCATTGAGTGGGGCCAGAGCATACAAAAAAAATCCCCCGGCCAGGTTGCGCCCGGTCGGGGGGTCCGCAAAAATGCCGGAATGTTTCCGGGAATGGGGCCGGTTTCAAGCTAAATGGAGCCAGAACGACGGATTTCGTGATATCACGTGCGTCTCACAAAACCCTTGATTTTATTGGTGATTTGATGGTCGGGGCGGCCGGACTCGAACCGGCGACCCCCTGCTCCCAAAGCAGGTGCGCTAGCCAACTGCGCTACGCCCCGACAGGTGCGTAAGCTCGATGCCCATAGTGCAGTAAGCCCGCAAGGCAGTCAAGCTAAGAAAAACCGGTCCGCCTTCAATTAGTCCGATTCCGCCCTCATATCTGGCAAAATTCTGGCAACTCTGTTTCACATGTGAACATTCCCCCGACCGGGCGACCCCTGGCCGGGGGATCTTTTCGTCATGGTCCGGCTCTGTTGGCCCGTTTGAATCGGCGAGGGGTAGAGGGCGGCAGCCGATTGCGGTCAAACCATCCAGCGAGCCGTCAACCAGGCACGCTCGATCTCTCCGGGTATGCTTGTCGCCATTGCAGCTATCGTTGGCACGAGTTAGGCTATGTTGACATACGGAGCCCTTGTTTCTGCGCCCCAGGCGATCCGCCGCTCCGATTCCTCGCCCACGCCAGCGTCGGCAAAGGAGTCCGCATATGCGCGCCCTGCGAATCGTCGAGCCCTCGCGTTTCGAAATCGTCGACCTGCCGCGGCCCGCGCCGGGTCGCGGTGAGTTACTTATTCGTGTCCGTGCCTGCGGCGTCTGCGGCACCGATCTCCACATCCTGCGCGGCGAATACTTGGGGCCCTATCCCGTCATCCCTGGCCACGAGTTCGCCGGCGAAGTGGAAGCGGTCGGCCTTGGGGTGCGCCGCTTCCGGCCGGGTGACCGCGTGGCCGTCGAGCCCAACTTGTCCTGCCAGGATTGCCCGGCCTGCCTCAGCAACCGCGAGAACTTCTGCGAGCGGTGGGAAGGGGTCGGCGTGACCCGCCCTGGTGCGATGGCAGAATTCGTCGTCGTTACCGAGGCGGCGGCGTTCGCGATCGGTGAGTTGCCGTTCGCCGTGGGCGCCTTTGTCGAGCCCCTCTCGTGTGTTGTTCACGGCATCGAGCGCGCCGGCGTTGATTCGGGGGACCGGGTGCTGATCCTGGGCGCCGGTCCGATCGGCATCCTGTTGCTGGCAATGGTCCGGCTGCATGGCGCGGCCGAGGTAACCGTGGTCGAGCGCAACCGCTGGCGGCTGGAAGTCGCGGCCGCGTGGGGCGCCGATATTCGTCTGGACGGTCTGGACGAGGCCAGGTCCGATGCTTACGACCTCGTCATCGACGCCACGGGCGCTCCCGAGGTCATGGCGCGCACGCCGGATTTTACGCGCCCCGCCGGCCGCATCCTGCTGTTCGGGGTTCCGCCCCGCGACGCACGGCTGAAACTCGAGCCATTCGTGCTCTTCCGCAAGGAGTTGACGCTGCTCTCGACCTACACGTCGCTGCGCAATTCCCTCCAGGTGATTGGTCTCCTGCAATCCGGCCGGCTCGACCCCACGCCGCTGGTCACTCACCGGCTTCCGTTGGAGGATTTCGGACGCGCCGCCAGCATGATCGGGCAAGGTCAGGAGCAGGTGATGAAGGTGCTGCTTATTCCCTGAGATCCCAGTCTTGTCCTCAAGTAGATCGGAAACATCGATGATTGCGGCCGTTGCGGCCCGTTTGACGTAACGGGCGGTCATCTTTGGATCGGCGTGGCGGAGCACGTTCTGGATCACGAAAGCGTTGGCCCCTTGCTCGGTTAACATTGTGCCGAAGATGTGCCGGAAACTATGGGCCGTCAGCTTCTCGCCAAGCTCGTCCACTTGGTGGATGCCCGCCTTTGCCAGGATGCGGCAAAAAATGCAGTGTAGCGTCATTGACGGGAAGAAATGTTGGCCAGGGGTGCGATCGGCGGCTTTCCGAACCTGTTTCAGGACCTCCGGCGCAACGTGAATGCGGCTGATCTTGGACCGGCCTCCGGGTCGAACTTTCGCCGATCCGAAGGCCGTCCGAGTCCAGGACGGGAATGGTCTGTTCGCAAAAGATCAAGTCTTGGAGCGCGTTGGCCGCTTTCTCATTCAAAAAACGAACACACGCGACCACCGCGCCACGCTGTTCGTCATCCAGACCCGTGTAATCCCCGCGCTTCCAGGCGCGAACCACGGCGGTGTGGAGCATCCTGCCTTCCTCGGCCGCCGCTCCGGCTTCCATCTCGGGCATCTCGGCCTCGCGCCAGATCGAGGGCGGGCACAGCCAAGCCCGCTGCAAATTACTCGCCCGAAGGGGGTACTGTTTAATTTCAACGACTGTCACAACTGCTGCCATTGTGCCCTCTCCATTTTGAAATTGAGCGGGGCGGCATTCGGCTCACGGCCTCGCCGCCCCGGATTGTTCAGACTTCGCTCATCATCGCGGCGAATTCCTCGACCCCGAGACCCAGCCTCTCGGTCGCGGCCTCAGGCCACCGAGCAGCCGCGTTCGATCAGCCTGCGAGCGATGACCGCGGCCAGGTGCGTTTTGCCCGCCCCGGTCACGCCGGTGAGGGCGAATCCATTGGCGGGATCGCAGATCGAAACCGTTGGCCCACTCCAATGCCCTGCGCCGCATCCGTGCCGATGCAGAGCTTCACGAAGCCCACGGCGCTCAGTTCCTGGAGGCAATCAGGGATCGGCCGGGAGAGTTCCCGCAGCGGGGTCAGCGCGCCCCGGATCAGGCGCGGATCGGCCACGAAATACCCCGAGCGGGGTCAGCGCGCCCCGGATCAGGCGCGGATCGGCCACGAAATTCTCCTTGTCGTCGGCGTAGTTGAGCAGGCCGACGGCCAGGATGAGCGCCGGCTCGCTGACCTTGGCCATGTCCAGCGAGGTCCGGAACTCGGGCTTGATCGTCCGGATGCGCATCGGTGTCAGGCCACTTCCTCCTCCCGGAAAAGCGAATCCAGGGGAACGCCCAGGATGTCGGCGATGTTGGCCAGGATCGTGGAGCGCGGCACGCGGTCGCCCCGCTCCCACTGGTGGACCACTTCGCGCTGGACGCGGCGGGTGACTTCCCGCTCGGCCAGGCGGATGGAGAGTTGAAGCTGGGTCAGGCCGGCGCGTTCGCGGGCGACCTTGAGGCGCGAGGGGTTGACGACTCGCCGCCGGGAGCACGGGGAACCGTTCATCGTCGAGGCGTTCCTTCCAAAAGATGGGAATGGTATATTACAGGCAGCGGTATAGTAAAGCGTAATATACACTGAATGAGACTACAACAGTCTATTTTTTTGCTTCCCCTGGCCGGGCGGATCTCCCGCTATACAAAGTTCTTCTTGATTTTGTCCCGTTGTCTGTATATTTTATCCGTTATCGACGTGACCTGTATATTATACTCTGTCAGAGGAATCCCGGCCGGCTCGCCGGTCCCAGGCCCCGAGACCCCTCACGCGGAGGCAACAAACGTGCTCGAACGCGGCATCTCAACGGTGGTCAAGGAACATTTTCGCTACGCGATCAAGCGCTACCGGACCGAGCGCAAGCTCTTGCAGAAGGACATGGCCCGCCGCTTCGGCGTGACCATCTCGCTCTACTCGCACTGGGAAAACGGGGTGCGTTTCCCGACCGACGAGAAGCTTCAGGAGATCGCCGGCTCGCTCGGCATGAGCGTCAAGGACCTGATCGGGGAGGAGATCAAGGGCGAGACGACCGAGATCCCCATCGTCGGCGAGATCCCGGCCGGCAAGTCGCGCGGCCAGGCCCCCGACGCCGTGATCCTGCACGAGGAACCCTCGGACCTGGTCTCGATCACCTGGTCGCTCTATAACCTGTTCTTGACGGGAATGAAGAAGGGCATGGTCGCGCTGCGCGTCGGCGGCTCGGCCTTGGCCCCCCACTACATGCCCGGTGACATCGTTTTCGTCGAACCAACCGGCGAGCTTCCGGCCGCCGGCAAGCAGGTCATCCTGGACCTGCCCGGCGAGGGCCACGCCATAAAGATCGTGGGCGCGAGCGCCGACATGACGTTCCTCGTCGGCCTAACCCCGGCCATCTACCCCATGCCCATGCCGAAGAAGGCCAAGCTTTACGGCGTGATACGCGGGGCGCTGGTATTTCGATAAGAAGAATGAAAGGCGGTCGAACATGGGGTTTATCAAATCATCAAAGGCATCCGGTGGGGGGAAAGTTGCGCCCCAAAGCACACCCAAGCCAGATGACGACCAGAAGAAGTTCTGCCACGTTGATGGCGGGCGCGTCCGGTTGCTGGCACCAGCCGGGTGCGGGAAAACCCACTCGCTCCTCTGGCGCTGTCTGCACCTTGCAGATAGGTCCCCTCTGGAAAAGCCTAAGTTCTTGCTTTTCACCTTCACACGAGCGGCTCGCGACGAGATCCGGGATCGTTTGCGCCATCAAGCGGCCTTTGAACCCATTTCGCCCTTGGTCACCGTCACGACCTTAAATTCCTGGGGCTATCGTTACATCAAACCTCGCCTTCGCAATCCAGGTTCTACCGGTAAAAGTGTGGAAATACCCCCCTCCCGTCCCCTCTCCGGAGGGAAGCGACAGCCTAGAAAGCGCCGGCGGTGCGAGTCGGCCGGTGCGAGTCGGAGCTTGAGCGGCGGCGCGGACCGTCGGGATAGTGGCAATCGTCCGGGAGCCGGACTGCTACCCGGATGAAAGCGCGGGGCAAGGGGGAGGCCGGTGCGACCGTGGCTCCCTTGCCCCGTTTCTCCGGCAAGGATCATTACCCACCCATGAAAGATACCGGTCTTTACGAACAAATCCTGGGCCTGGCGGCCCCGTGGTCGGTCGGCGAAGTGGCCATGAACCAGGAAGCCAAAGTGATCGCCGTGCGCCTCATGCTGCCGCCGGCGGTGCTGGGCCGGATCGAGTGCCTGACGATGGACATGTGGCAGCCCTACCGGGCCAGTTGCCGCAAGTGGATCGACGGGGCCGAGGAAAAGACGGTGCTGGACCGCTTCCATCTGGAACGCCATCTGGGCGAGGCGGTCGACAAGGTCCGCCGCCAGGAACATCGCGAACTCATGGCCCAAGGGATCGAGTTGCTCAAAGGCGCCAAGTTCGACTGGCTGTATCATCCCGAGAACCTGCCCCCGGCGCGCGAGGCGCGCTTTCACGAAGTCCGCCAATATGAACTCAAGACCGTGCGCGCCCATGCGATTAAAGAAACCTTCCGCCATTTCTGGCGCTATGTCTATCCGGCCAACGCCCGCCGCTTCTTCAGGGATTGGTATTTCTGGGCCACCCACAGCCGCCTGGCGCCGATCATCGACGTGGCTCGCATGTTCAACCGGCACCTGGAACGCATCCTCTCGTTCTTTAGGCTCGGGGCCACCAACTCGATCGCCGAGGGCCTCAACAACAAAATCCAGACCATCAAGAAAAAAGCCTACGGCTTCCGCAACGTGCAACGGTTCATCAATGCGATCTATTTCCACTGTGGAGGCCTCGAACTCTATCCACTATAATTCCGGAAGAGGCATCTCTTGACACCCCGGCAAGTTGTCCGGATTCTGGGAGTCGGAGAAGCCACCCTCAGAAGGCTGGCCCACCAGGGAAAGATTCCCAGCATCCGGTTTGGACCGCGTACTTTGCGCTTCGATCCGGAGGCTTTGAACCACTGGCGGGCCTCGTTCTTTGACATAGAGGGAGGCAATGATGGCACTCAGACGATACCCAGGGGCCAAGGTGTGGACTTACCAATGCCGGGTCAACGGCCTCAAGTGGAGCCGTTCCACCGGCGAGACCGACAAGCGCAAGGCGCTGGCCAAAGTCCCCGAATTGGAAGCCTTGGCCGAGTTGCACAGAAAACGGCCCGAGCGGTCGCTCAGATTCTCCAAGGCGATGGTGGCTGAAGTTAATCGGTTGGAGATCGATGTTTCGGCTCAGTGTGCCGAACGCATTCATTACGCGCTCAAGCGCTTCATGGAATGGTTGGGGCGCGATATCCAGTTGGAAAAAATCGACACTCCCCTCTTGGAGCAATTCCAGCGTAGCCGTCTTCAGAAAGCCGCCGTCAGCACGGTCAATCGCGAGCTTTACGCCGTGATCACCTTGCTGCGTCAGCATGGCTTTCGGGTTCATAAGCCCGGCCACAAACCGGGCCGAAAGACCGAGCAGCGCGCATTCACAGAGGATGAACTCAAGCGGTTCTTCGAGGCCTGCACCGGCGAGACCCACAAGACCCTGTTCCTGCTCTTGCTGACCACCGGCGCCCGGCCAGCGAAGGTGATCCCGTCCGAACGGTCGAGTCACGTGGCATTGCTCAAAAAAGAAGTCAACCTGACGGAAAATACGGTCACGATCCGGACGGCCAAGATGAAACTGGGGCAGCGTTGCCGCGAACGGGTCATTCGGATTCCGGAGGCCTTGACCGAACTGCTTGAGCGGCAGATGCAACAGACCTCCAGCATTCATGTGTTTGCCGCCAATGGGTCACTGTCCAATCTCTTCGACCGCATCATCGAGCGAGCGAAGATCCCCAAGAAGGACGAACTGGGGCGCAAGCTCACGTCCCATTCGTTCCGCCACACCTACGCCACACTCCAGGCCCAGGCCGTGGCCTTCAATCCTTTCCTGCTGAAGGAAATCATGGGCCACAGCCAACTCTCGACCACGGACCGCTATTGCCATCCGCGCTCGAATGCGATGGTGATCGACGTGGCTAGCTTGGCGGGGATGGGTGTGTGGGATGGGTGTGTGGTCGAAAAAGAAGCGGCCGACCCCGAAGGATCGGCCAAGGTAAAGTCTAATAAAATCAGCGCTTCTTAATGGTGGGTGGTAGAGGACTTGAACCTCTGACCTCTGCGATGTCAACGCAGCGCTCTAGCCAGCTGAGCTAACCACCCATCCTCTCAACCCCAAGACCTTACTCCAGCCGACCGGGGCAATTCAAGCGTTTTCACGCTTGAGGGCGGTCCCTTTTTAGGGGGGATAACCGGCGGGGGTGCCGCGGGACATCAGTAGTTGGCGTGCGCCCGGAACACTTCGAGGGCATATCGGTACGACTCCAGGCTCACCCCCGGCGAAACCGAGTGGTCGGAGTGGAAGAAATAGGGGATGCGCCGTTCGCGCAGCGCCTCCAGTTTGGGGACGATCTCGTCGCGGATGCGATCGCGATCGCCCGACTCCAACTCGACAATATTAATGTTGCCCATGTAGGCCAGTCGGTTGCCGTAGGTCCTGGCCAGTTCCACGACGTTGCAGCCGGCCTTGGCCTCCATCGGTTGCAGGCAGTCGTAACCGGCCTCGATGATGAGCGGTACGGCCCTGCGAATGTCGCCGCACGAGTGCAGGATGACTTTCAGGCCGTATTCCTTGAAGAAATCATTGAGGGCCTTGTGGTAGGGGATGACCAGTTCGCCTAGAACGGCCGGCGATGCGAACAGGCCGTTGCGGAAACCCAGGTCCTCGTAAATCATCATGCCATCGGGCACGCCCACCTCGCGGAAATAAATTTCGTAGTGCGCCCGGAACAAATCGAGGTAGGTCTGGCAGAAGTCGCGGAGCCAGTCGGGATCGGTCAGCATGGCCGGAAGGAAGGTCTGGTCGCCGATGGTGCCCCGCATCAATTCGAAGACGAATGGGTGGGTGCAGACGACGTAACGCCCGGTCGCACGCACCGCCTCCATGGCCTTGCGCGACTCCTCGAAGTTGCAGAGGCGGGCGCGGTCGACGCCCACCAGGCGCTCTTTCCACGTGGCCCAGACCTCGGGCGTGGTGCATTCAAATCCGATGTGCTCGGGAGTGCCCGACTTGGTTTTCCAATACTTGAGCGTGGCGCCGCGGCCGTCGCGCACGATTCGCCAGCGGTCGTTTTCCTCGACCACGTCGGCGCGGCCGGGAAAAACGTCGGGATTGAAAGCCGGCGGGATCGGCTGGATGTCGTAATCGAAGTGCGCGAAGGGACTGGCGCCTTTGGCGTAACCCTGTTCGGGCCAGTATTGGTTGAGCGTTTCGGGCCAGTAGTGTTCGTAGAGGCCCATGCGGTCGGGGAGTTCCTTGTTGAGCAACATCGCCACCCGTTCGCGCGAAGTCATCATCGCCATGCCTCGGTCGTGGATTGGGCTGAGACGAAAATCCTCATGAGTATGCACCACTCGGACGCAATCGCAAGGCCAAAAAAACATCTCCCAAACGCCGAAGGGGTCCGTAAACGAGCCCTATCCGACACTCCCGAAAATCATGCGGAAGCATAAACCCCGAACGGGAATCACGGCATTTCGTCAACGGATCGGCCCTTGTCCGCCACGCGGCCTACACCTTGATCGCCGGCACTTTTTCGAGGCTGGCCTCGTAGGCTTCGAGATACTTTTTCATCCGGGTCAGCGTTTCGGCATGGGCGGCCTCGCCGGCCAGGTTGCGCGTCTCGCCCGGGTCGGCGCGCATGTCGAAAAGCTGCTCGGTCGGGTCGCCCAGGTAGGTGATGAATTTGAAATCGCGGGTGCGCACCATGCGGCCTTTCTCGCCGCATTCGCTGACGACGTGATCGCGCCACTCCACCTGGCGGCCTTCGAGGAGCGGCCTGAGGCTCGCGCCACGCTGGCGGGGCAGCGGGGGGACGCCGGCCAGGTCGCAAATCGTCGGGGCGATATCCAGCCCCGAGACCAGGTGGGCGTCGTCGACCGCGTCCTCCGGAAAATGGCCGGGCCAGCTCACCACGAGCGGCACCATGAGAGCCTCGTCGTAGAGGAACCACTTGCTGTAAGTCTGGTGGCGGCCCAGGCCGTCGCCGTGATCGGCCGTGAAAATGATCACCGTGTTGTCGCGGTGCGGCGACTGTTCGAGCGCGTCGAGCACGCGGCCGATTTCGGCGTCGGCCATCTCGACCATCCGGTAATAGCTCCACTCGTAATAGCGCCACGTCATTTTGTTCCAGCCCAGCCTCATCAGGCCCTGGTGTTGTTTTTTGAAGGTCTCGGGTTCGCGCGGATCGAAGTTGAAATTCGCGGGCAACGGGGGCAGTTCGTCGGCCAACTCGGGGTAGGGCAGGTCCTTGATGCTCACGGGGTAGTCCATGACCCAGAAGCAGCAGTCGTGGGGATTGTGAATACCGAGCGAGATGAAGAACGGCTTGTCGTCGGTGTAATTCATGAGAAACGCGCGGGCGGTCTGCGAAATGCCGTCGTCGCTGAATTCCCCCATCCATGCCCCGGCGACGGGATAGCCGGTGGCCATGCCCTTTTGGGTGATGCCATATTTACCGATGAACATCTCGCTGTAGCCGTGGTTCTGGAGCCACAAGCGCAGGTTGGGCACCTCGTAACGCAGCGCGCAGTTGTTGTCGAACAAGCCCAGTTCGGAGGTCGGCCGGCCCGTGAACCAGACGGCGCGGGCGGGGCTGCAGACTGGGTGGGCCGAGTGCGACAGCATGAACGTCGTTCCGCGCTTGAGCAGACGGTCCATGTTCGGCGTGCGCACGTAAGAGTTGCCGTGGCCCGAGAGGGCCTGGAGCTGCTGCTGGTCGGTGTTGATGAAAAGGATATTGGGCCGGCCGGCGGTGTTGGCGGCCCCGGCGGCGGCGTTTGCCGAATCGGCGGCGGCAGCGGGCGCCCCCGCGGGCAGGAAGCCCGATGCCGCGGCGGCCAATGCTCCGGCGGCGGCCAGCGAACCGGCGGCCTTCAGGAATTCGCGGCGATTCATCTGGTCATTGCTGGCCTTGCTCATATCATATTCCCTCCGATCGGT
>JAMDEO010000156.1 GCA_023483915.1 Actinomycetota bacterium | reverse complement strand
TTTTCTCTTGAAGATGGACCGGGCCAGCGGTCGCGGTCGGCCCACAGAGGCAAAGAGCTGGACCCACACCGAGACTGCGCCGTAAGTCTTGCTGCCCGGTGCCGCGCATATCCGTTCGGCGACCTCCCTCTGTACCATCACGCAATACCTTCTGATGGCGGGTAAACGGCGGAGGCATTCAATGAGAAAGGGCCCGGCCACCGAGTACGGCAAGTTGCTGGCGCATAGCGTGGGTGCGGGATCCAGTGCTTCGAGCCTGGCTTTCAAGATATCCGAAAAATGCACGATTACGTTCTCGTGACCCTGAAGCGTTGCTTCGAGGGCGCCCTTGAGGCTTCGGTCTATCTCGAAAGAATGCACGCTGGAGGCAACCGACGCCAGGGCCTGCGTGAGAATCCCCAGGCCTGCACCGACCTCTAGCACGACATCGTCGGGTCTGCAGTTCAGCTGGCCCAGAATGACTCGTATGATGTTGTCGTCGATCAGGAAGTTCTGCCCCAGATCGCGCTTGGGTTTGATGCCAAACTCCTGAACGCGGCGCAAAGATACCTGGCGGAGACCGGCCCTGCCACCTTCCAGCCTCTCGGAGCCCAACTTATCGGCGTCCGGTTCCGCAGAACTCCGCCCTGCTCCTTCCCGCTCCGGACGAGGGCTTGGCACCATCATCCACCCTCCGCGCGGGCACGGTTTTCGAACTGATGGCTGCGAAGCCGGGGAAACGCCGTGGCCAGGTTCGCAGCTACCTGCTCAGCCAATTCATCCATCGTCAAGCCTCGCAGGGCCGACACGTACTCGTACGTTTTCCGCACCAGTGCGGGGCTGTTGGGACGGCCACGGAACGGCACAGGCGCCAGCCAGGGCGCATCCGTTTCCAGCAAGAGCAGGTGCGCCGGTACGGTTCGGGCTGCTACCTGCAGATCGGTTGCGCTCTTGTAGGTCACGTTGCCGGCAAAACTTGTGTAGTAGCCCCTCTCGGCAAGTAGGTCCAAATGTTGAGGAAGAGAGAAACAGTGAAGGATGACCGTGAGTCCACTCGCCGCACGATCCAGCACGGCCAACGTACGGTCTGGTGCGTCGCGTGTGTGGACAATGACAGGGAGACCGCGGCGACGGGCTAATTCGATGTGCCACAGGAAGACCTTCTCCTGGACGTCGTGCGGCCACTTGTCGTGGTGGAAATCAAAGCCGGTCTCCCCGACGGCCACCACCCGCGGGTGCCGGGTGAGTTCTTCGATCCCGTTGGCGGTCTCAGACGTGAGCAGCCCGGCTTCCTGAGGGTGAAATCCCACCGAGGCGTAGACCTCGGGATACAGGCCCGCCATCTGCACAGACAGCCTCGACGCGCCCAGATTGATCCCCGATTGAACAATGAGGCCGACTCCGGCCTCCCGCGCCCGGGCAACCAACAGCTCGGGCTCTTCTTCGGACTGGTCCAAATGGGTATGGGCGTCGATGAGCATCGCGGGCTGCTTGATCATGGCTTCATTCCGCTGCGGCGATGGTCAGCCCCGCGCGCGGCCGGCGGCATGTCAGTCCTCGATGCGGGGAAAGAGTGGTGGGCCTGCAACGACGCTCAGGCCGGGGGGCAATAGTCCCCAGCGGGCGTCCTCCCAGCTCGGCCCGCCAGTTCCGGTCCCAGTGCCTTCCGAAGCTGCAGGCGCCGCGGCAAGTCCGAGCCTCTCGCGCATCACCCTTGCCGTCCCAGGCACAAATGGATGCAGCAATACGGACAGCAGCCGCAATCCCTCAGCCAAGTCCCAGAGAGTGGCATCAAGAGCGGCTTTAGCGGTCTGTCCTTCCGGCCCCCCTGCTTCAGCTTCTTTCGCAAGCTTCCAGGGAGCCTGCTCTTCGACGTAGCGATTCAGGCGACGAACGAGGACCCAGATACTCTCCAGGGCGCCACTGAGGTCCATCTCGTCCAACTGGTCGCGCGCAGCCTGCACCTTCGTTTCCGCCTCACGCGCGAGCGGCGATTCCGCCGGCTCGCGCCCACCGGTACCCGGCACCATTCCCCCCCTGTACTTGCCGATCATCGAAACCGACCGCGAAAGCAGGTTCCCCAGTTCGTTGGCAAGCTCGGTGTTGTAGCGAGCCTTGAAGCTCTCCTCGCTCACCACGCCGTCCTGCCCAAAGCTCACTTCGCGCAGGCAGTAGAACCGGAAGGGGTCGGCCCCGTATTGCTCGATCAAAGGGAAGGGATCCATCACGTTGCCCCGGGTCTTCGACATCTTCTCCCCGCCCAGCTTGAGATAGCCGTGTATGAAGAGATGCTCGGGCAATTCGAACCTGGCCGACATGAGCAGCGCCGGCCAGATGATGCCGTGGAACTTGAGGATGTCCTGGGCCATCAAGTGGTAGCTCGCCGGCCAGAAGCGTGCGACCAGGTTCTCGCCGGGGGCATAGTGAAGGGCGCTCAGGTAGTTGATGAGCGCATCGACCCAGACGTAGATGACTTGGTTTTCGTCCCAAGGAACGCCGATGCCCCACTTGAGCGTGGCCCGCGAGATGGAGATGTCGTCGAGGCCCTGCTCGATGAACGACAGGGCCTCGTTGTAGCGGTGACGCGGCCGCACGAATTGGGGATGACTTCGATAATGCCCCGCCAACCGGTCCTGAAAGGCCGAGAGACGGAAGAAGTAATTCTCTTCCTCCATATGGACCGGCACGGTGCCGTGGTCGGGACAGAGGCCGTCCATGAGGTTCTCGTCAGTATAGTAGGCCTCGCAAGCAGGGCAATAGAGACCCGAATAAGAGCTCTTGTAGATATCGCCGGCGTCGTAGCAGCGCTGGACAAAATCTTGCACGAATTTCTCATGCTCCGGATCTGTGGTGCGGATGAAGAAATCGTTGCTGGCCCCCACCTTGGCAGCCACTTCCTTGAACTTGCCCACCACCTCATCGACATGGGCCTTGGGGCCGAGGCCCCGAGCGGCTGCGGCCTGCTCCACCTTGGTGCCATGCTCGTCCGTGCCGGTGAGGAAGAAGACATCGTCGGCGAGTTGACGGTGGTAGCGAGCCGCAACGTCGGCGGCCGCAGTGGTGTATGCGTGCCCAATGTGCGGCACGTCGTTGACATAGTAGATGGGAGTGGTGATGTAGAACCGGCCCATAGCCGCGATATTCTAACAGATGCCCTCTTGCGCCCGCCGCCAGGCGCCAAGACTCACACGCTTGCGGGACGCCGAGACTCGCGCGCAGGCGCCGCGCCTAGGGGAGGGTAGCGGGAATCTCAACCGCGAGGGAGCGGTTGGTCGTGGTGCCACCCCCCAACTGACCGTACAGGTTCAGACCCCAAGTCCAGAGAGTCCCGTCGCTCTGTAAGGCTACAGAATGCTCGTTGCCACCGCTCGCATTTACCCACTCCAAAGAGTTTCCAACTCGAGTGGGCGCATAACCGGCGACCGCAGTCCCCAGTCCGAGTTGGCCGTAGCGATTCCTCCCCCAGGCCCAGAGTGAGCCGTCCTTTTTCAGGGCCAGTGAATGAAAGTCACCGGCGCTCAGTGAAGCCCAGTCGCTTTGAGAGCCAAGCCGGGTGGGTCTCAGATGGGGACTGCTGGGGTCGTCTCCCAATACGCCGTAGAAGTTCGCGCCCCAAACCCAAAGTGAGCCATCCGTTTTGAGGGCCAATGTGTGAAACTCGCCGGTGCTTACCGAGGCCCAATCCGTGTCAGAACCGATGCGAGTGGGCATCAAGTGGGTGGCAATAGTGCCATCTCCCAGCACGCCATATGAATTCGCGCCCCAACCCCAGAGAGAGCCGTCCTTCTTGATGGCAAGCGAATGCGACCCGTCCAAACTCATGGAGGCCCAGTCATTATCGGTCCCTACCCGGGTGGGAATCAGCCTGTCCACAGTGGTGCCACCGCCCAATTGGCCCCAAGAGTTTTGTCCCCAGGCCCAAAGAGAGCCGTCTGACTTGAGAGCCAGACTATGGGAATCCCCGGCCCTCACCGAGGCCCAGTCTTCGTCAGCCCCTATCGGGGTGGGAATCAAGCGGTAGTCAGTTGTGCCGTCACCCAACTGGCCACAGAAGTTTCCGCCCCAAGCCCAGAGTGAGCCATCTTTCTTGATCGCAAGCGAATGCGATCCGCCGGCGCTTACCGACGCCCAGTCGTTGCCGGTCCCCACTCTGGTAGGAGACGGCCGGTCTATGGTGGTGCCGTCACCCAATTGTCCCCAGGAGTTTTGTCCCCAGGCCCAAAGGGAGCCGTCTGACTTGAGAGCGAGAGTGTGGAAGTTGCCGGCGTTCGGGGCGAGCCACTCGATTCTGCCGGGGTGCGCAAATCTAACTAGACCAACAAGAACAAGCGCTATTGCGGCCAGGCAACCCACAGCGACGAGGGTCCGGCGCATCCTGTGAGGCCTCCTGTCAGAGCAGACTCCCGCGCCACTCGCCGAACCAGCCCGGGTTCCAGCATCATTCGCCGAACCGTCAGGCATTCCCGTGTCATTCCCGGTCGTTCGCCGCGACTCGAAGTCGGTGCAGATCTTCCACCTATCCCGCTCAGAGACGGGCTTCACTCGACGTGGTAGGGACGGTTCGCGTTCCGGTTTCTGGTCGGGAGTAAAGGAGTCGTCTGCCACATGCCCCCCAAAGGTGTTGGCGCCAGGCCGGCCAGCGCAACAGGTGGGACCTCACGCTCCTTGGCGCGGCCCTTCCTCGATGGCGAGATCGTAGGCCTTCTTAGCCGGCAATCCGGTGAGATCACTGACGATTCCGGCGGCAATCTTCGTCCCGACCCCGGCCGCTCGTAGTTTGGCCAAGGCGGCGGACGCCCTTCGTTCGATATCTGCGTTCACGATAGCTAGTGGCTGGCCCCTAGCCACGGCCACGCCATTCGGCCCCATCCTAGACGACGACGCCCCGCCCCGCACGTTTTCCGCGCCCCCGCCGGAGACCGGGCTTGGCGACGCTTCCAACACGAGAACTATTTCCCCGCGTACCTTCTCGCCCAGCGCCTCGAGGATTTCCGCCCCCGTCCCGCGAAGCACCTCTTCGTGGACCTTCGTGATCTCACGGCAAAGGGCCATCTTCCGCTCAGGCCAGCGTTCCGCGATCACCCCCAATGACGACCGGACCCGCCGAGGCGACTCGAAGGCGACAACCGCGGCGCCAGTTCCTTCGAAGGCCATCAGTTGCCGGATGAGCCTTCCTCGCAAGCGCCCCAGAAAGCCCACGAAAGCGAAGCGGTCGGCCGGCAACCCGGACAAGACGAGCGCCGTCGTCGCCGCTGAAGGGCCGGGGAGCACCGTGAGCGGCAAACCCTCCGCCACGCAGGCCCGGACGAGGCTGAAGCCCGGGTCTGAGAGCCCCGGCATCCCGGCATCTGACACCGCAGCCACGTCTTTCCCCTCGCGCAGGAGAGGCAGGATCAGGTTGAGACGCTGTTCTTCGTTGTGAGCATGAAAGCTCGCCAAGCGGGCGGAGATGCCGTGCCTGTCGAGGAGGATCTTGGTATGGCGGGTGTCTTCACAGGCAACGAGATCGCAGCTCCTTAGGGCGTCGAGAACCCGCAATGTTACATCTTGCAGATTCCCTATGGGAGTGGCACAGATGTAGAGCACGGCTCGACTCCCAGCAGCCTACCCGCAGACTTCCCAGGCCACCAGCCCGGCGCCCACCATGCCGGCGGAGTTCCCCAGGGAGGCCTGGACGATCTGCACCTGGTCTTTGTTTGGCGACATGGCCTTCTCCCGCACATAGCCTCGAGCGGGCTCCAGCAAGATTTCACCCAAGTCTGCGACTCCTCCACCTATGACGATCATCTCCGGATTGAAGGCGTTCACCAAGCTAACCAGCCCTCTGCCCAGCCAGATGGCCAATTCTCGAGCTGCGGACAGCGCTCCGGGGTAGCCGCGCGTCGCGAGCCTGCCGACGGTCCGTCCGTCCAGTCTGTGACGCTCGCTCATCCGCGCCAGCACTCGATCGGGATCCTCCACTTCGCTCCCGGCTCTCTCGTCGGCGAATCGAGCCAGCGCCCTCCCCGACGCATACATCTCCAGGCACCCGCGTGCCCCACAGCGGCATAGCTCGCCGCCGCCGCAAACCACGGTATGCCCGAGTTCGCCGGCCCCTCCGCCTACGCCGCGGTAGAGACGCCCGTTGATTAAGATCCCTCCTCCCACGCCGGTTCCCAAGGTCAGCAAGATCACATCTCGCAGACCGGCAGCCACGCCGACGGTGGCCTCTGCAAGAAGGGCGGCATTCGCGTCATTCTCGAGGACGATCTGAAGACCCAGCGACGCCTGCAGCGACTCGGCCAGCGGAACCCGGCGAAGAGGCAAGTTGGGTGAGGTAACTACCAGCCTCCTCGCCTCATCCACGGTCCCGGCGCAGGCCAGCCCGATCGCCTTCGGCTCGAACGAGCCAAACTGCCCTATGGCCCCGCGCAAGGTTTCCACAAGGCCATCCACGAAGGACTCAGTATCGGATACGACACTTGGTTCCTGGAGCAATGGGGCAAGGATGGCACCGGAAGCGTCAACCGGGCCCACGGCCACTTTGGTGCCGCCGACATCCACCCCAAGGACGACGCTCATTGCCCGCTCGTATTCATCGCTCCCAGTTCTCTGCTGAGCCGTACGTAGTCGAATCCAAACTCGTACGACCACTCGATACATTCCCTATGGTAGCCGCGATCGTGGTAGAAACTTTCCGCTTGGCTGTCTTTGACCGCCCGCAGGACGATCCGGGTACACGCTCTTGCCTCTGCCTCGAGTTCAAAACGGGCCAAGAGCATCGAACCCATCCCGGTGCCTCTCTGCCCTTTTCCCACCATCAGCTCGTCGACGGAGCCTACTCGGCCGGTGAAATGCCCTCTCAGAACCCCAACGATTCGGCGACGCCGGCGGACAAGCAGCGCAAAAGGCTCAGCAACCCACTCGAGCGGCCGGCCGAAGGTCTCTTCGTCCGACGACGGCCACTCTTCCCTCAAGAACCGGAGCACATCCTTTTCGTCTCCGCGGCCCATCGCGACGGTCAGATCGCCGGCCTGATCGGTGTCGCCTCCCTGGAGCGAAGCAGGCAAGGGTCGCCGGAGACTCCCCGGCTCGACCAGTGAGACGATTTCCCCTGGATAGAGCCCACGCACGGCCTCAGCACTCCGCGGCCGAGTGTGCGTGAATACGTCCTCCGCCAACTCCACGCCGCAGGCCGCAACGCAGGACCGGACCACGGAGGGCATGGCTCTTGCCGATCCGTCGGCGATCTTGATGATGCTTCCCGACGCCCCAAGTCCATCGCCTTGCACCCCGGACGCAGACGGGAACCCAAGACCCATGATACCCTCCGCCCCCGCCTTTGCGAGAACCCGGCCGTCCGACATCTTCATCAGATTGGTGTCGAGGCGGCCTTCCCCCGCAACAAGCTGGGGAAAAGCCAGCATGGCATCCCGGATCCGGGCCAGACCATCCGTCGCGCCGCACGCGAGGAGCGCATATAGGTAGGCGGCGTCGCGCAGGCTCGTCTGCACGATGGGAACGCCGCAGCTGTCTCTGCCGGCGAGAGCCGATCGGCCCTCAGCCGCACCGAAGGTGGTTTGGCTCCCGGCCCGTGCTTCTCCAGCGGAGCCTTCCCCGCCGCCTGCGTCGAGCAGTCGCGCGATCGTCTTCCCTATTTCTTGTTGCACGGGGTGCTCCACGCGTTCGTACCCTTCTATCGCTGCTCCAAGGTGCAGAGCCATCGCGATCATCCCGGCATGTTTGCCCGAGCACATGTGGGTGAGAGGACCGCAAACAAGGGCTTCACAAGAACAACCGAGCCGCTCTAGGAGCCTCCCCACCACTTTAACGTGCTCAGGGCGCCCAGCATGCGAGCCACACATCACCGCAAGCTCATCTTGACCAATGGAGAACGCCTCAGCCGCTCCGCTCTCTATCACGGCTAGGGCCTGAAAAGGCTTTGCCGTCGATCGTAGGAGCAATGCCCCCTCCGGGTCGCCAACTCCCCCCGCGACTCTGCCGCGCGCATCGACACAGACGATAGCCCCGCGGTGGACCGATTCCACCAGCGTCCCTCGAGCCATGACTGCAAGCGGTTCATAGCCGGACTCTGCAAGAGTGGCCGCTCTGCAAAAGTAGGATCCCACCGTCATGGCTGTTGCTGCGGCTCCTCCTCCAATGCGGCCTGCGCCTCTTCCAGGTCTTCAGTCCGCACGAATATGTCTTGCTGACCGGCCCCGTCGATAGTCAAGCCGTAAACGACCGACAGCGCCTCATGACGTACGAAAGCCTCGATGCCCGCGCTGCGCAGCTTCGCGACGATTATTTCGGCTTTCACCGGATTGTAGACGGTGGTCAGGAGCGCCGTACGCGCGGGGCTACAGCCCGAGGTCATCACTCACCCCCTGCATCGCCTCTAGGCCGATTGCCAGAAATTCGTCCAGGTCCAAACCCAATTCCGAGCAGGTCATGATGTCCTCCCGGCGGGCACCTTTCGCGAAGGCAGGCTCCTTGAAGCGCTTCCTCAGGCTCTTCAGGCTTACCAATTCCAGCTTCTTCTCTGGCCTGATGAGAGCCGCCGCAGTGATCAAACCGGACAGGCAATCACAGGCGAACATCGCCCGGTCCATCATCGAGACGAGGGCCGAACCATTGTCGGGATTGTGGGCGCGGATCGCCTGAAGCACCTCCTCGTCGGTGAAACCCGCTTCTTGGAGCCACTCAACCGTGCGCAACCCGTGGACCTCCATGAGGGCGGCTGTCTCTTCCACATCGAGGGCGTGCAGCAGCCCTGCCATGCGCCACTGCTGTCCGTCCCCGCCGAGCCGCCGCGCCAAAGCGCCCATGATCGCCTCTGTCGCCAGCATGTGCTTTACCAGGTTCTCTCCGTAGACCCGGCTTCGTACAAGTTCGAGTGCCTCATCCCTGGTCATTTGCTCCTCAGCCATTCCCCACTCACTTCCCACAACGCGGATGCCAAAGAGGTCACCTTGGACACATCGTCCGGCGCCCAACTGCTCATTCCTTCGCCAGCCAGACGTTTCCACCCGGGGGTGTCGAACCAGCGCCATTCAACTGCCTGGTCCTGCTCCAACCGGATCGCGTCCGGGTCGCCCTCAACTCTGCAGGCCATGCTGATCGCGATGGTCCGTTCGCCCTTGTGAAATGTTAGATACGCGTAGCAGGGACCGGCAACCCGTACGGTCAGCCCTGTTTCCTCGAGAACCTCACGCAGAATTGCGGTTTTCAGGCCCTCGCCCGTTTCCGCTCGTCCTCCGGGAGGATCCCAAGGACCTTCAGCGCCAGGCTTGCGTAGCAGCAGCCATTGTGGACCCTCCAAACCACCCACGCCTTCCGGACGCCGCTCGATGAGGCCCACGACCGCCAGGCGCGCGTATGGAGCGCGAGGATCGGTGGCCGGCCCCCGCTGATCCAGGGCTGCAACTGGACCGGGCAGATCGGTCATTTCTTGGCTTCCGCCGGCTTCGGCTTCCTGGATAGGTCCACCAACACCCGGGCGGCGATCTCCCCCGCTTTCTTCACTTGGCCCGCATTCACGTTCAAGTGCGTGACAAATCTCACACAATCCCGGGAAGACGCCCCGCAAAGGACTCCCTGCTCCCTGAGCGCGGCCAGCACCTCGTCGGCTTGGAGTCCCAGCGAGCTGACATCCACGATCAGAATGTTGGTCTGCACAGGATGGGTTATCTCCAGGCCCGGCACCGCCCTCAGTGATCCCGCGAGACTCGCGGCCTTCTCATGATCCTCCACCAGCCGCCCCAGATTGTGGTCGAGAGCGTACAGCGCGGCCGCAGCCAGTATCCCCGCCTGCCGCATGGCCCCGCCATAGCGCTTCCGGTTGTAACGCGCTTCCTCGACGAATTCGGCGGATCCGGCCAGCGCGGAACCCA
Organism: Actinomycetota bacterium; assembly: GCA_023483915.1. Lineage (GTDB taxonomy): Bacteria > Actinomycetota > Thermoleophilia > RBG-16-64-13 > RBG-16-64-13 > JAMDEO01. The sequence continues at coordinate 202 of JAMDEO010000156.1, read as the reverse complement.
CAGGTGCCCCCAAGCCCTTGGAAAAGCAGACGGAGACCGAATCTGCCTGAGCCGCGTAGTCGGCCAAGGCAGTCCCAGTGGCGACGTACGCGTTCCACAATCTCGCTCCATCCAGATGGACGGGTATGTGATACGCCCAAGCCAGGGTGGCCACCGCCTCCATCCGCTCAAGGGGCCAGATCGTCCCTCCACATGCATTATG
>JAMDEO010000193.1:33593-39692 GCA_023483915.1 Actinomycetota bacterium | reverse complement strand
CGCACGTAGTTGACACCGAGCTGTCGCGCTCGTGCCTCGAGCGGTTCTTCCTCGCCCAGATCACGCATCTCTGCCAGCTTGGGATGCCGGAAGAGTGCGTTGTCGTCAATCAACATCTTCGCGTCGAGGCCCACGAAGCCCTGGTCAGCAGTCAAAGCCAAAGGGTTTATCTCGAGAAGCGAGCAGTCGTTGTCCAGGAAGGCGGCGAGCAGAGACCTGCAAATCGAGGCAAATGACCGTGCGAGGTCGCCCCTCAGGCCAACACCGGTTGCCAGCATGAGCGCCTGATAGTCGGCGAGGCCCATGAATGGATCGGCTGAGACCTGAATGATCCTTTCAGGGAACGCGCGGGCGACCTCTTCTATGTCGACGCCCCCTTCACTCGTGCCCACGATGGTCACGCTCTTATGCACACGATCAAGCGTCGCGCCCAAATAGAACTCCCTGACAGTGTCGACCATGGAGGTGAGGAGAACTTTGCGGATTGTGCGCCCGCCGATACTGGCACCTAGAAGGGATCCGGCATGGTCTAGCACCATCTCCGGAGTATCAGCGAGCTTCACTCCGCCAGCCTTGCCGCGACCCCCGACATGGATTTGGGCCTTTACCATCACTTTGCCCGCAAGTCGCCGGGCTATGGCCTCGGCCTCCTGAGGTGAATGCGCGACGTCGCCAGGCGGAAAGACCAAGCCATACTCGGCCAGGATCGTGCGTGCCTGGTACTCGTGCAAGTTCATGTTTGGCGGTGGTCGTCGCGGCTGCTACTGGGTGGCCGGTTCTGGTGTGGGGGCGAATAAATGCTTGACTGCCTTCCAAGCGGGCCAAGTGAGGGCGCTCGGTCCCAATTGCGCGGACTTAGCCCTCCAGAGTTCCCCAGCGAGTGAAGTCAGGGGCAGGGGCGTCTTCCTCTCGACGCCCCTGTCGACAACCCACTGTGTAGCGCGCAAGACATCCTCGACCGAGTCTGTCGGCCAGTTGGACGTCGCACCGGCATGCATCGCGGCAAGAGCCGTAGTGCACTGGTTGCGTCCACTACTCGCGTTGAACAGCAAGAGCGCGTTTGCGGGGTCGATCCCGCTGCTCACGACCAGTTCAGCCACCTCGATTGTTACCAATAAGAGGATTCCAAACAGGGCGGCGGTCATTGTGGCCGAATCCTCGCGAAGAAGCGAGCCGGACAGGCCGCTCACCGGTTGATTCGAGGGTGAGAACATGTCGTACATCCGCGTGAAATCCGCTTCCTCGCCAAGGTGTTGGACGCCCCCTGCTAGCGCCTCGCGTACGAGAGACGTCATCATCAGCGGATGACGTGAGGCCCGTGCGACTAAGCCGACACAGGCCAGGTCTCGATGGCAATCACCCAGAGAGATTCCCCGCTTAAACACACGGGTGAGTACATCTAGCGGGTACGTGACCTCGCTGCTGTAGGTTCTCGCGTCACTTTCATTGATCGCATAGACGGCGTGGTCGGGGACCACTCCGGCCACGCGCCCGGCAGCGATGATCTCGGCAGTTGCTATGAAGGAGGCAGCGGACAGCGCGGTGTTCAAGGCTTTCAAGGCAGTGCCTGCGCCGGGTGGGCCCGCCCATATCACAGTAGACCCGAGGCTGGACAGCATCGGCCGGATTCTTTGGACCAGTGCTTCTTCGCCCCCGGCGGCAATCATGAGGTTGCCCCGCCGGCCCGCATGCAAACCGCCGCTGAATGCCGCGTCGATTAAGCTGGTTCCTCGTTTTGCCAGAGTTTCACTCATCGTCTTAATCGCGTCGGGAGGCGAGCCGCTGAGGTCGATACACACCGCAAGAGGACGTTCAAAATGTGCAATTCCTGTCCGGCCGGTCAGCACTGCTTCGAGAGTGCGTTGATCGGGGATGCACAAGAAGATGGTCTCCATTCCGCAAGCAAGTTCTTTCAAGGTGGGCGCAACCTCGAAACCTTGTTCCTGGGCACGGGCAAGCGCCACAATTCTGCTGTCGAAGACTCGGACGGTGTGCCCTGCGCCGCGGAGCCGAGATGCAATCGCGGCTCCCATCTGCCCGAAGCCTACAAGGCCCACTGCCCGATTCTTCTTCACGTCGGATACCCCCTGGCTTTATCTGGCTGGAGGGTTTCTCCCGGCCGACACGCGCTAAGTGCCTGTAAAGAAGGCGATGATTTTGCTTGTGTGTTCGCTTCCAAGGCACCGTGTCACTGGAGGTTTTGTCACAATCCTTGCGGATGAAACCAAAGGAGAGGCTACACTGCAGTGGATGTGAAAGTACATGGTCCATACTCCATGCTGCTTTCCGGCCTTGAGTCCCATCTCTCGTGGGATTCGGTCCCACTCGTTCTTAGGACATGGCTCCCACTGGCTTGCTTGGGCAAGGAATACTAAATCCCGGCGGCAGCGACCCCAGCGCGAGTCTGCAGCCCCATTCGATCTTTGCCTCTCAATAGGCGGCAAGTACCAGGCGGTACTGGGACAGTCAACTCCCTGCGCCTAGGCTTGACTGCCGTTCCTCCGTGAGAGATGCACTATTTGTTCGCCTAATCGGGTAATGCTAGGCTTCATTCGGCAAATCATGTGCACGAATATGCGTGGGATTCCGAAGGCCGATACTCCTCGGGCGTTGGGGTGTGTGAAGGCGCAAAGGGGTAGTGCAACTAAGAATAGGGATGGCTGAGACTTGGACAACGGCCCCGATCAAATGGGTATTTCGGACGCTGACTTTGAAGACGGTTGCGAGCCAGCGATTCTCGGCGAGATAGAAGTCGAGGAACTGGCCGTGGACGGCATTTGCGGAGTGTATTGACGAGCCGACTGGTACATGCGAATCGGGTTTCAGGCATGTGCCAGACGATGGGCTTCGATCACAATCAAGTCCAAATGCTTAGTCATTCGCTGGGGTTTGATTCCAGGGCTCGGCTGAAGCGGGGTGTTTTGGTCAATGCCGTATATTAGGCTTTTGGGCAGAAGCCGCCGCCGTAGCTGGTTGTGTCACTGACTCGGCTGATCTGCCAAGTCTCGACTGCTGAGCTGCTTTTTGCGCGAGGATGCCAAAACCCGGGTCATGCAGGATAATGTCGTGGCGATGCAGGAGGAAGTCGAAGCCATGCAGTTCCCTCACCTCTTCAGTTCCCTGAGGATCGGGCGGGTGACGGTACCCAACCGCATCTCCTTTTCGGCGCATCTGACCAACCTGTCCAACGATGGACTGCCTACCGAGCGGCTGACCGCGTATCTCACCGCCCGCGCCCGGGGCGGGGCGGGCCTCATCATCACGGAAGAGCAGTCGGTCCATCCCACCGACAGGGCTTACGAGCACTTGATCGAAGCCTTCCACCCGGAGGTTATCCCGGCTTACAGACGCCTGACCCGAGCTGTGCACGCCTTCGACACCCGCATCTTCGCCCAGCTCAACCACAACGGGCAGCAGTGCAGCGGCAGCCTCTCCCGGTTACCGGTGTGGGCTCCCTCCCCCATGCCGGACGTGCTCTACCGGGAGACCCCCAAAGCCATGGAGATCGAGGATATCCGAGAAGTTGTGGAGCACTTCGCCCTGTCGGCGACCCATGTCCGCGAAGGCGGATTCGACGGCGTTGAGCTGCAGTTCGGGCACAGCTCTCTTGCCCGTCAGTTCATGTCGCCGCTTACCAACCTCCGCAGCGACGACTACGGAGGCGAGTTCGAGAACCGGCTCCGCTTCGCCTTCGAGGTGATCGACGCGGTTCGCCGGGCCGTTGGGGCTGACTTCACCCTGGGTGTGCGTCTGTGTGCCGATGAACTCATCCCCGGCGGCCTCACCTTGGAGGACGCGAAAGGGATCGCGCGGCGCCTGCAGCAGACGGGGCAACTGGACTTCTTCAATCTGACGCTTGCCACGTTCTACAACCTGTACCTCGTCGGTGGACCGATGCACCTGCCGCTGGGCTACGCTGTCCCCCTGGCGGCTGGGATCAAGGAGGTGGCAACCCTACCCGTGTTTGCCACTGGGCGGATCAACGACCCGGCCCTGGCCGAGCGGGTGCTTGCCGAAGGGCAGGCAGATATGATCGGGGTGGTCCGGGGACAGATCACCGATCCAGACTTTGCCCGCAAGGCCCGCGAAGGTCGGACCGAGGAGATCCGCTACTGCATAGCCTGCAACCAGAACTGCTACGGAAGAGTGGGGCTCAACAAGACAATCGGCTGCGTCCAGAACCCCTTCATCGGCCACGAAGACAGCGAAGGAGAGCGCCATCTGCGCCCGGCCCTTCGCCGGAAGCGGGTTATGGTTGTGGGCGGAGGTCCGGCCGGTATGTGGGCGGCCAAGATCGCCACCCTACGGGGGCACGAAGTGACCCTGTACGAGAAGAGCTCTGAGCTCGGAGGCCAGGTACTTCTGGCGGCCAAGGGGGCGGGCCGGGACGAGTTCGGGGTGATCGTGCGCAATGAACGCAATCAGCTTGCCCACTTGGGCGTACCCGTAGAGCTGGGCGTGGAGGTTACGCCCGAGTCCGTGCTCGGCCGTCATCCGGACGCGGTGATCGTGGCCACGGGTTCACGTCCCAAGACGCGCCCGGTCGCGGGAGCCGACGGCCCAGGGGTCTTCAATGTCTGGCAGGTGCTGAGCGGAGAGGCGGAGCTGGGACAGAAGGTACTTTTGATCGACTACGACGGTCACCACCAGGCAACGGCGACGGCTGAGTTTCTGGCCGAGCTCGGAAAGAAAGTGCATGTGGTCACTTCCAGCCTGTTCATGGGATCTGATCTGGGTCCGTCGCAGGACCTGTACCTTACCCGCCAGCGGCTGCTCACCAAAGGGGTGACGTTCACCCCGGACTTTGCCGTTATGGAGATCAAGGGCTTGGACGTGCATGGTTTCAACGTATATTCGAACATCTGGGACGTGATTTCGGGATACGACAGCATTGTCACCGTCATGGGGTGTCGGCCATAACGACGCCTGCGAAGATCTCTACTTCGCCCTCAAAGGCTTGGTGCCGGAACTCTACCGCGTCGGCGATTGTGTGGCGCCGCGCAAAGTGGACATGGCGATCCACGAGGGCTACATCGCCGGGAAGCGCGTGTGACCGCGATCCCCCAGAGCGAGGGGCCTGGTCGGGAGCCCCGGACACCGGGGCCGGGCGACGCGGCCGGCGCTTGTCTGCTCGTGGTGGTGGAGCCGGCGGCCGAAGGGTCGCAAGCACCGGGCCCCGCCGCCGGTGCGCTGGCCTACGAGGGAGTCCGCCTTGCCCGCGAGCTGGGCGTGGAGCCGTACCTCCTGACTTGGCCGGCCCAAGTCGAGCCCGACCTCGAACCGGTTGCCGCGGCACTCGCCGCGTTCATCGAAGGCATTCACCCGCTGGCCGTCGTTATGGCCGACACCGATATAGGCCGGGAACTCGCACCCCTGGTGGCCTACCGCATGGGATCGGCAGCGGTAGTCGGCTGCAGCGATGTGCAGGCGCGCCATGAGGTCTCGATGGCCGGTCGGCGGGGGGCGGCTGCTGACGGCGGGTCGTTGCCGCGGACTCCGATCTTCATCAAGCCTGTCTTCGGTGGCTGGCTGGAGCGAGAGATCGAGCCACGGGCCAGGATCGTCCCGATAGCGACTCTCGATCTCGCCGACGCGGACGAGTCGGGCTCTGCCTCGCCCGGACCACTGACTGCTGAGGTTTTGGACCTTGAGGCCGCTACCCGTGGGCCGGGCGACGCCTCTCACGCGGAGGCGCGCGTACGTCATCTCGAGACCATCCCACCAGACCCTCGGACGGTGGACTTGGTCCATGCGAAGCGCGTGGTTGCCGCCGGCTCCGGCAGCGCGAACGTAGACCTGCTTGCCGCCGTCCAGGAACTGGCCGACCTCTTGGAGGGCTCGGTGGGAGCCACTCGCCCGGTAGTGGACGACGGGCGTCTGCCGAAAGAGCGGCTCATCGGGCAGACGGGGAAGACAGTCGCTCCGGAACTCTACCTGGCTCTTGGCATCTCGGGCCAGCCTCACCACGTCGCCGGGGTCCGTAAGGCAGAGAGGATTCTCTGCATAAACCGGGACGTGCGGGCTCCCATCTTCCAGTTCTCCGACATCGGATATGTGGCCGACTTGGAGGCGGTGCTGTCGTATCCCGAAATCACGTCC
>JAMDEO010000193.1:0-33525 GCA_023483915.1 Actinomycetota bacterium | reverse complement strand
CGGCACAGAGAGGGGCCAAGGGCCTTCTTGTGGAGCGGGGGGAGTATCCCGGCGCCAAGAATATGTTCGGGGGGATGATGGCCTACTGCCCCGCTCCGGAAGAGCTGGTACCGGGCTTCTGGGATCAGGCTCCTTGGGAGCGGGCCGTCATCAAGAGGGTACTCTCAGTGGCGGGGGAGGGCTCCTCAACCTCTCTCGTGTTTCAGGCCCACTCGGATTCCACGCTCCGCCCAGCCGGGGCCGGCTCGACATCCGATCGAACCCTGACCGCTTTCACACTGTTCCGCCCGTTTTTCGATCGCTGGTACGCGGAGCAGGCCGTTGCTCGAGGGGTGACGCTCCTCACCAGTTGTCGGGCGGACGGTCTGGTGATACGTGACGGAATGGTGCGGGGGATTCGAATCTCCGGGGATAGTGTGGAAGCTCCTCTCGTTATCGCCTGTGACGGGACGCTCTCATTCTTGGCCCAGGAGGCCGGGCTCCACACCGGCTTCAGGCCGGACCAGGTGGCGCTCGGAGTCAGGGCCCTCTATCACCTGACGGAGGAAGAGATCAACGAGCGCTTCGGGCTTCTGGGCCGCGAAGGTGCCACCCAAGAGTTCCTGGGGTGCACAGAAGGCATCCGCGGCGGCGGCTTCATCTATACTCAGACCGAAACTCTTTCTGTCGGCTTGGTACTGCATCTCGATTCAATTAAGTCCCGTAGCATTCCGCCCTATGAGCTGCTGGAACGTTTCGTCGCCTCCAGCCAAGTGGCGTCCCTGTTACGGGGAGCGCGGCTGATGGAATACTCGGCCCATCTCCTTCCGGAGGCCGGGATGCGCGTGGTCCCGAAGCTGTGCGCCGCGGGGCTGCTGGTGGCCGGCGACGCCGCCGGCTTCTGCTACACCAATGGTCTCACCCAGGAAGGGATGAACCTGGCCATGACCTCCGGTCTTATAGCAGCCCAGGCGGGGGCGGCGGCGCTTGCCGAAGGCGACTTCTCCGCGCGAAAGCTGGCCCGTTACAGAGAAAAGCTCAAGAAGAGCTTCGTCCTTCGCGACCTCGCCACCTTCAGCCGAGCCATCGACTTCCTGCACCACGACCGGCTGTTCGCGGTGTATCCGCGCGTGGTGAGCGCACTCATGGAGGATCTCTACCGTTCCGACGGCACGCCCAAGGAGAAGATCGGCAAGCTGGGCCGGCGGGCGATCAAGGACGAAGTGACGATGCGGCAACTGCTGGCTGATCTCTTCCAGGGAGGGAGGGCGTTCCTGTGGTAGTGGACGAGCTATTCGATCTTGTGAGCTACCGGATCTACCCCGAACCGCACATCCGCCTCAACCCGGATGTCTGCCAGAGTTGCACCCACCGTGTCTGCACTTTTGCCTGTCCGGCGCGCTGCTACATCTGGAGCGAGGAGCGGGACCGGGTGGAGTTCGCCTACGAGGCCTGCTTGGAGTGTGGGACGTGTCTCCTTCTGTGCGACCGCGGGGCTCTTGACTGGCACTATCCCCTCGGAGGGTACGGTGTGCGCTTCCGTCTCACCTAGCTCTATGAAGATCGTCGTCTTCTTGGAACTCGGCGCCGACGTGCGCGTTGCGCCAGAGCGCGACCCGCGCAGTGGACGGGTGCGCGAGGAGTGGCTGGTACGGGAGACCGACCCTGGAAGCGCCAGAGCGCTCGATCTAGCTCTGGACCTGAAGTCCGCGCGATCAGGGGCCGAGATCACTGCCGTCCATTTCGGTTCTCCCAGTGCAGAACCCTGGCTTCGCCAGGTCCTGGCTCGGGGCTGTGATCGCGTGGTAAGGGTCTGTGATGCCGAGGTCACCGAAATCCATGCTGGGGGTAAGGCGGTCATTCTGGCGGCTGCTGCCGAGGCCCTTGGCTTCGACCTCTGTCTTGCTGGGGCAGTCGGTGTCATAAACGGCAGTGGGCAGCTAGGGGTTCTGCTCGCCGCACATCTGGGTTTACCCTGCGTGACCCAGGCCGTTGCCATAGCGCACTTGGAGGAAACGGGCAGCCGGGCGACAACCATGCGCGCACCGGGTCCCAATGGCAGCCTGGGCGCCGTAGTGTGCGCACCAGGTCATACGACCAGCCTCGAGATCACTCGCGCTTTGGATGGCGGGTTTCGCGAGCGGGTCGAGGTGCATCTGCCGGCCGTGACGACTGTCGCTGCCGGCGTGCCCGGCACTGAAGCCGCAGTTCCTGCGACGATCTCCGCCGCCGCCCTCCTGGCGGCTCAACAGGCCGATATCCCCGCGTGGGACTTGGCCGACCTAGGCGTGCCTCGTGAGCGGGTTCGGCAGGCCGACCAGCCTCTTTGCTACTGCCGCCCCCGTTCTCCCCGCCCCCGGCTCCGCCGCCTCAATGCTCCCGACTGCAGCCTTCCGGCGTTCGAGCGCATCCTCGAGCTCGTGCGGGGCTCGGTGCAGACCCGTCAGGCTCGCATCGTCCAAGAGCCGGCCGCCGCGATCGTGGACGAGATCTTCAGCACACTCAGGGATGAGGGCTGGCTCGATCATCTGCGGTCACGAGCGAACGGCGGCATGGTAGTAGGTCAAGCGAGCGGGAACGGCGTGGTTGATGATGTCCCTGCGGAGGGCGCGGGTGCTCCAGGACGGGAGGCCGGTGACCGTCCTTGATCCCTCTGGAGTACAGGCTGCGTGAGTCTGTCCGGCTCAGGCGGACCGCCGAAGGATCCTGGCTGGTGGTATCGGAGGAACCTCTGGTTGTGTTGGCGGTTAACGCTGCCGCCGCCCGGATTCTGGAACGTACCCGCGAAGGCGCGTCTGTTGCGGAGATGGCTCAGGAGATTGCGGTCCCTGACGAACAGATCTTCGCCGTGTGCGAACAATTCCGGAGGCGCGGGATTCTCGACGTTACCCGATCGATGCACGGCTCTGACCACGCCCCATCAGTGACCGTGATTATTCCCACTCGAGACCGTGCGGGCGATCTCGGCCAGTGCCTGGGAGCTCTCGCCCGACTCGACTACCCGCGCGACCAATTCGAGGTGATCGTCGTCGATGACGGCTCTGCGGACCCCGAGGCAGTAGCCTCCGTCACTGCTCGGCACAGCGCTCGTCTGCTGGTCAATGGGTCGAATCGGGGTCCCTCCCACTCACGTAACCGTGCGGCAGGTGAAGCCAACGGAGAGATTCTTGCCTTCGTCGACAGCGACTGCGTAGCCGGGCCCAGCTGGCTCCGTGAGCTCACACCGTATTTTGCCTGGGAAAGCGTAGGGGCTGTAGGCGGACGCACGATCGGCTACTTCACCGACACGCTGCTCGACCGGTACGAGGAGGTTGCTTCCCCTCTTGACATGGGCCCGCACCTCATACTCTCGGCCGAGGGCACGGACACGTTCTACGTCCCGACGTGCAATTTCCTGGTGCGCCGATCGCTGTATGGGACCCTGGACGGCCTGAGGGAAGACTTGCGCGTGGGCGAGGACGTAGATTTCTGCTGGCGCCTTCGGGCGTCCGGCGCTTATCTCATCTACACGCCCGAAGGTACAGTGCGGCACCGGCACCGTGGAAGGCTGAGGGCGATGCTGCGGCGGCGGGCCGAATATGGCACTTCCGAGGCCACGCTCCATTCTCTCCATCGGGACAAAGAAAAGCGATTCCCGCTGGCCCCGGCTCCGCTGGCGACGGCAGTTGCCTTCTCCGCGGCGGTGATTGGGAGGAAGCCGAGGCTGTTGCCCCTCTGTCTCATGCCTCCCCTCGTCGACGGGGTGCGGCGCTTTCTTCGCCTACGACGAAACGGGGTGGGCGTGCCGGTCGAGCGTGTGTGCTATTCCGTGCTTCGTGGCCACCTCTCCTTGCTCTATTTCATCTACTTCCATCTGGTGCGTTACTACCTCTTGCCTCTGAGCGGCGTCAGTTTGTTCGTCCCCGGAGTCCGTCGGCTGATTCTGGTGGCCGCGTTATATTCGTCAGCAGTCGACTACTCCGCGAAGCGACCGCGCATGGGGTTTCTCGCCTATCTGGCGTTCTATACGGCCGAACATAGCGCCTACCAACTGGGTGTGATCGCCGGTTCCATTCGGGCGGGGACTTTTCGTTCCTACCTACCGACGGTGCAGCGGAATCGTCTGTGCGCAGTCAGTCTGCCCGCGCAGAATCTGCCCCGGCGGTGACCGCTGGAGAGCGTGAGTTGCTGGTGGGCCGCGCGGTAAGTCTTTGTTCTTGTATGGTTGTGGACGCTGCGACTTGATCCACGAGGATCGTCTGCTCTTGGATCATTGACGCGGCCCCGCACCGATGTCCACGGCTAGACCGAGATATCATTGACAACGCCGTGGAGCGGCTCTCGGTCTGGTGGCCGGCCCGGTCTTCAAAACCGGTGTTGGGCGGTAGTCCCGTCCAGGGTGGGTTCGATTCCCATGCCGCTCCGCCATATTGCTTTGCCTTCTCATGGAAGGGGTTTTGCCTTTACCGTGCTTGGGAGAGGGAGGGGCAAGAGCTTAGGATTTGGGGGTGGTTTGTCGCCATTTTGGCACCGGAGGATTTCGTTTGCCCCTTCTTTCGGCTGCCGGATCGCCAGCCCAATGCCCTGTCAAGCATTTGGGCAGCTGCCTTGTCCGTGTCTCGAATGGTGTGAGCATGGAAGCTTAGAGCCGTGGCAGCGGTGCTGTGCCCCAACCGTGTTCCAGTCGCTTGAACATCCAAGCCCTTCCTGAGAAGCAGGGACACCTGAGCTGACGGAGACTATGAAAATGTACGTCGGGAAGTCCCGCGCTCACCGTGGCCTCTCTGAATAGCCTGCTGAGTTGGCTCGGTTCCCATGCCTCTCCCGTTCTCCCTTCGGCACACGAGCACGCCATCAGTGATTACTTGCCTATCGTCTCGCAATGAGATCGTGCTACGGGGGCCCCAGGCGGGCGCTGATTCTCGTCCGGCATATCTGGGTAATACCTATAAGTAGCTACGTGTTTTTGGTGGCCGCATTGGCGCGACCTGCGCGAAGTGGCCGAAGCGCGTCGTGACATCTATACAGGTGCCGAGGAGGCGTTCATGGCCGAGATCTCAAGGAGACAATTCATCGCGGCGGCGGCAGCTTTCGCCGGTGCGCTTGCTATTGGCCGGCCGGCGGGGGTGCTGGCGGCGATGAGTGGAGGCGGCATGGGCGGTGGCGGCGGAGGCGGTATGGGCGGCGGCGGTGGCGGCGGTGGTATGGGAGGGGGCACCATCGATCCGGCGGTGGGCGCTGCCTTTCAAGATCCCCCCGCGCTGCGTCCTCTCCGTGCGGCAGACGGCTTTCTCGAATACTCATTGAATGCGACCGTAGCTCCCGTCAATGTGAACGGGACAGTGGCCAACCTGATGACCTACAACGGGCTGTTTCCTGGCGGGACGATTACGGCCAAGACCAGCGATCTGCTCCGCATCAGGTTTCACAATAGTCTTCCCAACAATGGAGCGACCAACTTCCTCGGTCACCCCATGTACGTGACCAACCTTCATACTCACGGCCTGCACGTTACTCCCGGGGACAATCCCAACATGGCTCCCTACACGCCAGGAAGTCACGGGGACAACATGCTCGTGATGCTGCAGCCAGGCGAGAGCACGGTTTACGAGTACGATTTATCGAAGCACTATCCGGGGACGCTCAACTTCTATCATCCCCATATCCATGGTTCGGTGACCGACCAGATGTGGGCAGGCATGGCCGGATCCCTCGTGGTTGAGGACGAAGTGACCACACTTGCTGGATATGAGACGCACATCATGATGGTGAAAGACATCACCCTGTCCGGCTCTTCCCCGGCGCCGCATACGTCGATCATGGAATACATGCACGGGTTGGAGGGCAACACGGTGATGGTGAACGGGCAGGTCAATCCGCGGCTGACCATCAGGCCCGGTCAGGTCCAGCGCTGGCGCATAGTCAACTCATGCACCGCGCGCTTCTTGAGGTTGAGCCTCTCGAGCCACACCATGTACGTGGTTGGGACCGAATCGGGACTTTTGGACAGGCCCTACCCCGTATCGGAAGTCCTCCTGTCACCGGGGGAACGGATCGAGCTTCTCATCAAGGCTGACAAGTCTTCCAGTTCGTACAAGTTCCTGTCACTTCCCTACAGCAGAATGGGAATGATGACCAGCGCTCAGATCACTCTTCTCACACTGACCTACGGCGGATCCAGAACAGTCCAGAACCTGCCCGCAACCGTCAATGCTGCAGCCAAGCGGGTGGTCATGGACATATCCAAATTGCCGAAGAAGAGCATAGTTCTGTCCATGGGCCAGGGCGCCGGGTACATCAACGGCATCACGTTCGTGGATCATGAGCATTGCTACACAGCTATGTCCAATGTTGGTGACTGGGAAGTCTGGGAGGTCTTGAACTCGAGCAACATGGACCATCCCTTCCATCACCACGTGAATGCGGCGCAGGTTCTGTCGATCATCGGCGGTGACGCCAAATATACGTCCCTATACACGACCACGTCTGCCTGGAAGGACGTGACCATCGTGCCCAAGGGAGGGAAGATCCAGCTGCTCATGCCGGTCATGGACTGCGCAGGAATGGCCATGTTCCACTGTCACATCATCGATCACGAAGACATCGGCATGATGGGCATGTGGCACATGATGGACGGCGGAATGGGCGACGGCGGAATGGGCATGTGACCCGCTGCACGTCAGGCGATCTCCTCCGCGCCAAGTCGACGCCCACACAGGCCAAGGCGGCGCCGACGCAGACGAGAGAGGGGGGCCATCCGGCCCCCCTCTCTCGTCGGGAGATCTTGCTTCTCCCACCGCCCAGTCACCGGGGACTTACATAGCCGCCCCCGGCTGGCCTTGCTGTACCGGACCGATGCGATATGGCCGCATCATCTCGTTATCCTCATGCTCCACGATGTGGCAATGCCAGACGAATTGTCCCGGAGTTGCAAACTTGAGCCTGATCCTGGTGACCTCGCCAGGATACGAGACGACCGTGTCCTTCAGCCCATTTTCCCAAGATTCCGGCCCTCGCAAGCTTCCTGTCAGCTGAATCGGTTGAACCGGCTCGCCGGTGGTCGTGTCTAGTACCAATCCTTCGCGGCTCAGCGTCTCGAACACCACCTCGTGAACGTGCATTGGATGGGCGTCCGCGGTCAAGTTGTAGATCTCCCAGACTTCGGTGTCGCCTACGTTGGGATTCTCGGTTACTGGCTCCATCCACATCTTAGGTGTGGAGTTGCCGTCTCCATCGACTGTGCCAAGCATTGCCTCAGCCGGTCCACCCGAGAAAGCCGACGCGTGCTCGAGAAGCGCAAGCCTCCGCGTGTTCGTGGCGGTCGGCATGGGCGCGATCGGAGGAAGCACAAGGAACATAGGCGGCGTGGTCGGGTCGGGAGCCGCCGATGGCACAACATTGAACTGCAGGATCTGCCCCGTACTGGCCGGATCAGCCGGGGCGAAGTCCGTGCCAGGCACTCCCCCACCGAACGGGTCGTCCGGCCCGACGTTGCCGAGTACGTAGTTTCCGACCGGCACGTTCGTGAAGTCCACAATCACATCAGCGCGCTCGGCAAGCCCCATGAGGAGGCGGTTGTTGTTGTCCGTAATGTTCACCGGAGTGGCGAGAAAGCCCCCCTCGTTTCCAATCTGCCAAACTTCCACCCCGGGAATGTTGTTGAAGTCGAGGATAAGGAAACGCGACTGGCAGCCATTGAGGAAACGGAGACGATAGCGGCGTTTTTCCACAACCTGGAACGGCCAGGTATTGCCGTTGACCATAATATGGTTTCCGAAAAACTCCGGGTTCCATATGGGGGAAATGTCGGTTGTAGGAATGTAGGGACCCGGCCACGGATCATCGGGGAAGAAGGTCCGACTGCTGGGATAGAACAGCGATCCGTCCGAGTTGAAGGACCGGTCTTGGATCGCCACGGGAATCTCGTAGTAAGTCTTATTGGAGGGGAACTTGTCATTCTCGTTCGGCGCGGGCCCGGGCAGCACGGCCGGAGTTCCAAAGCGCGAATCGAGCACAGCTCCATCTCCGGTCGCCCCTCCGCGGATGATATAGAAGCCCGCAGGTCCGGCGTATACGTTGAGCCGGGTCATCCCCAAGGCGTGGTCGTGATACCAGATAGTGGAGGCGCGGTTGTGATTGGGGTACTGGAAGACCGCAAAGCCTGGACCCCAGGTAGCGCCGTACGCCGCGCCTGCTTTGTCCTTGAAGAAGTTGTACCAGGTGCCCTCGGTGGCGTACTCGGCCGGGATGTTGTTGGCAGCCGGCAGGTACCAGGCTTCGGCATAACCGTCGCTTTCGTCGCCTACCCCCACAGCCCCGTGTACGTGGGTAACGGTCGGCACCGGACCGGTGTAAGGGCCTGGGGCGGACCCAAAGGTCGGCCGAGTGTCCCGCCCGCTGGTGCCTCCGGGGGGGTTTGCCCAGTGCAAGGTGGGGTCAACTGGCAGCAAATGGGACAAGTAATTCTTTGTAATCGGACTGTCCACGAGACCGTTGATCCACTTCACCCTGACAGGTGTACCGGCCTTGGCCTCGATAGTCAGAGAGGGGGCATTGTGGACGAGTAGCCCTCTCTTGCTGGCCGACTTAACCGCCCCATATCCCCAGACGGTGGTCATCGGGAAGCCACTGGGAAGGATTTGCTGCTGAAACTGTTCCATCGAGATTTCGTAGTAGTCTACATTCTGGCTTCCCTGCTTAATCTTACCTGCCTGCGGCATCACAGGCGGGATGAGCAGGGGAGTCACGAACTTGGAAACGCCGGTCGGGTCGATGGAGCCGCCGGGTATTGCGGCGACCGCAACGGGCTTGTCGACCAGGCCCTGGAAATGAGAGCCAATGTAGAGGCCGAGTACCCCACCTGCGCTGATCTTGATGAATTGCCGTCTCGAAAACTGCCGTGTCATCACAGCCCCCTGTCTTAAATGAATCAGACTTTGCCAAACACTCCTGAGGGCCACGCCTCTTTTGCACTAAATGAAAATTGTTGTTGTATAGGCGCAACTGCTAGCTTGCTCCAAAGTCTCTACGAGCGGCATCTCCTTCCACATCATCTCGGGAAGGGGGTGAGAGATTCCGGCACTTACCCATCAAAAGGAGGCCCAGCGTTGCCGCAGATGCCGATCCCACCCCGATCGACGGTGCGGAAGTGTATTACCGTGATTTTCGTCCTACGAAACTATGGACTATGCCTAGCCCGCAGCGACAATGCGCGGGAGCGGCTACTCGGTCGGAGAAAAGCGACTACTCAGTCGCAAAGAAGTGACAGCTTGGATGCGGAAGCGTCTCCTACTGGGAGCCCTCTTGGCGCTAGGCGCCCGAAGGAGGGGCTCCGGTCGCGTCACGAAGCAAGAGATCGAGGGAGTAGCCCGAGTGACCGGCATCGATATATTCGGAAAGGCCCATGAGGTAGCTCACGTTCTCAGCCCACATGATCGTGTACCATTGCCATGTGAGCCGCCTGGCGTCAAGATCGGTGCGGATGGTGCCGTCAGACTGGCCTTGCTTCACGATGCTCAACATCTTCTCAAAAGCCTTGTTCTGGGTCTCTGCCACCGCTTCCCGCAAACCCACCTGCGGCCCGCCAGCGATGAACTCGACCCAGGGGGTAACGAAGCCGCCGCCCTCCGTCTTGGCAAGTTCCGAGTGTCGCCTCGCGGTGACCGTGAGACGCTCTATCGCACTCAATCCCTCCGTCGAATCGATCAGATCCGAGATGTCCCCAAAGATCGCGTCAAGCGCCGCCCGCAGCATGTCTTCCCGGCTTGAGAAGTAGACGTAGAGTGTCCCCTCGGACACCCCGGCCGCCGCAGCGATTCGTGCCACGGTTGCGCTCGGGACACCGTGCTCGGAAACCACTCTGAGCACCGCTTGGACGATCTGAGCACGTCTCGCCTCCGCGGGCAAACGTCGATTCCTGATAGGTTTGGTGGACAAAGGCACTCCTTTGCGCAACAGACACGGCCCTTCAGGATTCCCACAGGACTCAACCCACACAACCAAGATACCCTAGGCAGCGTACCGCGCCTAGAAAGCGCCCGGCCCCAGGAATCCCCGACTACGATATTGACGCGGACTCCCAGAGGCTAGTATAGTCTTATTGAGTATACGCTCATTTAGGTTCCACCCCCTGGGTTATCGAGGCGCTCAGGACAAGTTAGTGTTGATGAAGAGAGGTAGATAATGGGTGAAGACGGCGGATGGGCGGCATCGGAACCGCAACACGGCGTCAAAGTTGAAGAGAATGTCTTCGTGCCGGCGCGCGATGGGGTTGGACTGGCTGTCGATATCTACCGCCCGGATGGCCCGGGAAGGTTCCCGGCATTGCTCGCCATGTCGCCTTATGGCAAGACCCTGCAAACCTTTGAGACACCGCCGCAGCCCTTCGGCAAGTCCTGCTTCGAGGCGTCCGTGGAATCGGGCGACCCTTATTTCTATGCCAGGCGAGGATACGTCTATGTCATCGCCGACCTGAGGGGTACCGGTGACTCGGAAGGGGCCTATGAGGGCCTGTTCTCGCGACACGAGGGTGAAGACGGGGCCGACATCGTCGAGTGGCTGGCCCGGCAGCCGTGGTGCGACGGCAGTATCGGCACCGCCGGCATCTGTTACTTCTCCTCGATGCAATTGCATATCGCTGCGGAACAGCCGCCTCACCTGAAGTGCATTGCTCCGTGGGAGATATTCGGGGATGATCTGTACAACCACGGCGAGTATGAGGGAGGTGTGCTGAACATCTTCCTCTACGGACTCTACACAGGAACCTATCCGGCCCGTTGCGGCTACGCCATCAAGAACGTCAAGTCGGCGATGATCCTAAACACCCGGCCTGACGAGCTCAAAAAGCTGGTCGACAAGGCTCTGGCCGATCCGGATCTGAAGCAGTACCCATATTTGGTCCACCTGCTCAGGTATCCGGAGAAGAACCCGATCCTGTTCGACTTCATGCTCAATCCGCTGGATGGACCGTACTACCGGGAGCGTTCGGTCTCCGAGCGTTTGGATAAGATCAACGTCCCGTGTTACGTGGGGGGCCCCTTCTTTAGCTTCTTCTCGCAGCCGCAGATGAACGTTTTCAACCGGGTCGACGTGCCCAAGAAGATGTTCCTCTATACCGACATGGGCACACGTCCGTGGAGAGCTCACCACGATGAGCTGCTCCGGTGGTACGACTACTGGCTCAAAGGCATGGACACGGGGATAATGGACGAGCCTCCGATCCGTTACCACACCACCGGCCTCACCCAGATGAAGGCTGCGCAACAGTGGCCGATCGAGACCACTCGGTGGACGGATTTCTACTTCAATAGCCTCGGTGGCCTGTCTCTCGAGCCTGACTACTACAACGATGAACCCGATGCTTTCGTCCAGCAGGCTCTGTACGTGACCGAGGAGCGGAAGCGGGTGAGCTACGTCAGCGCGCCTCTGCCGGAAGACATTCAGGTCACCGGGCCTCCGCGGATCACCTTCCACGCGGCGATCGACCAACCGGACACGAAATGGCGCGTCGAGGTGCGTGAGGCCGACTCCGATGCCATCTATCCGCTTGCCTCAGGTTGGCTCAAAGCTTCCCATCGTACTCGGGTTCCCGAAAAAGACACCCCTTGGGAGATCGCGCACGACCACACCAAAGAAGTGCCGGTCGTTCCGGGTGAAATCAACGAGTACGTCGTGCAGTTGCGCCCGATGTCGCACCTGTTCCGAGCGGGCAAGCAGATCAAGGTGGAGATCTCGAGCATCGATATCCCCACCGACATCGAGACCTACGACGTCATGTGGCACGTCTGCAATAGCGCGACTACCATGCACAAGGTCTATCGCGATGGGTGTCACCAGTCCAAGGCTTCCCTGCCGGTGATTCCACTCGACAAGTAGCCTCCTCCTCCTGGCCGGGCCGGCGCGGGCAATATGCCCGCGCCGGCCCCGGTTAATCACCCGCGCCGGCCCCGGTTGATCTCCCGGTTGCCGCCGTATCGGCGGGATTCGATCCGCCGGTCGCAGCGCGGCTCGGTCCGCTATCATGGCGGCATGATCAGGGGCGAGAAGGTATACCTCACAGAGCTCAACCGGGGAAATGCCGAGATCATTCGGGCCTGGCTGAATGACCCCGAAGTTCATGAGTTCCTCTTGGTTGGCCACGTTCCCATCACCGTTGAGCAGGAGCAGCGCTACTACGACACCCAGGCATTGGCCGGCGATCGCTTCAGTTTCGAGATTCATTTGCTCGAAGATGGCCGCTACTTGGGGAACGTCGGGCTGAAGGGGATTCATCCGGTGCATCGCCGGGCAGAGTTGGGCCTGGTAGTCGGGGCCAAAGATGAGTGGGGCAAGGGTTATGGCTCCGACGCGATTGTGACATGCCTGCGCTTCGCCTTCTTCACTTTGGGGCTGCACTCGGTGAGCATACGAGCTCATGAGGCCCACGCGCGTGCTCTCGATCTCTACCGGCGCCTGGGATTCGTTGAGGTGGGTCGCGAGCGAGAGGCCGTCTTCCAGGATGGCCACTTCGGCGATTACGTCGAACTCGACATGCTCGAGCGCGAATTTCGCGAGATCCACGGACCGGCGGAGTAGCGCCGGCTGGTTCGTGCGCTCCAACGGTGGGGACCGTCGCTCTAGTGGCCGCCTTCGTTTCGCAGTAGCCGGAGCAGCGTGTCCGGCGATTCGTTCTTGCTGATGAAGGATTGGGCCCCCAGCCGGAGCGACTCTGCTCGAGCTTCCGGCCGTCCGCTCATCGCTACCAGGGTGCAGGCGGGATCGTGCTGCCTGATGACTGACAAGTGAGATTGGGGTTCGAGACCGGGCAATTCCCAGTCTAGAAGCACAATGTTCGCCGGCGGCGAATCCACGCGCAAACGGGCGAGCAGGCTGTGAGCATCATGGGCCTCGGAAACAGAATGTCCCAGCTCCTCAGCAAGAAGTCGCAGAGCCGAGCGGACTTCAGGATTGTCGTCGGCCAGAAGGATGCGCACTTCTCTTCTCCAAGTAGCTTTGGCTTCACTCTCGCCTCAACTATCGTGGATCGGAGCCATGCCTCCCAGCGGCAAGTGGCCGGTCATTAACCTGGCCAAGTGGTCAGTATATGTCTGCGGACAAAGACGGGGTGCTGCACCCCGACTGGGCTGGTCAGCCGGACGTTGTCCCCGCCTTAGTCGACAAGGCGGCGGTGAATGGCCATGGAGACGGCCTCAGTACGACTTGACGCCCCGAGTTTCATCAAGATGTTACTGACGTGGAACTTGACCGTCGATCTGCTGACGAACAGCTTTTTGGCGATCTCGGGATTGGTAAGTCCGTCTACCATCAATTTGAGGACCTCGAGCTCACGGTCGGTGAGGTCCGTCTGATCCTCTTCATCTGGGCGGGTGGCTGCTTTGATGAGTACCTGGGCCGCTTCAGGAGCCAGTGTGGGACGTCCGGCATGGGCACCCCTGATGGCTTGGGCGAGCTCCTCCGCTGATACGTTCTTCAGCAAGTAGCTGATTGCGCCCGCCTTCAGAGCGGATTGAACGAGATCCTCTTCCTTGTAGCTGGTGAGAGCGATGACTTGGACCTCCGGGCATGCCTCTCGAATGCGCCTCGTCGCCTCTGCACCGTCCACTTCGGGCATGACCAGATCCATGAGGATCACATCCGGCCGGAATTGGCGGCATTTCTCCACGGCCTCAGCTCCACCTGCGGCCTCGCCGACGAACTCCAAGTCGTCGTAAGCCATGATGAAGGCAGAAAGCCCGCTTCGCACGACCGCGTGGTCATCCACGATCATCACTCGGACCGCTTTGTCGCTCAACCCATTGCCTCCTAGCCAGCCCAATGCTTGCTCCGTCGCTTCACACCGGCGAGCGTCTCCTGCCAATACACACAAGGCTACCAACTGACGGGTAACGGAGCAAACGCGGGGCACTTCCGTTCTGTCGTTCCGCGGCTACTGGCCGGATGGCTAGGCGGAAGACCGGCCAGCGGGACAAGCAAAGACTCCCCTATCGCCTGATCTGTGGAGGGCACCGGCACGCGAGACTTGGTTCAGCACAACGTCCCATAGGAGGGTTGATCATGAGCACAGTCCGCAATATCTTCCGCAGGAGGCTTCGGGCATTCTTGACGATCTTCGGCATCACCATCGGGGTGTTCGCTCTGGTGGTCATGGGCAGCATGGCCGAGAAGATCAACCTTCTCATCGACGGCGGCACCCGCTACTACAGCGACAAGGTCATCATCTCCGACGCGTCCACATCGATGGGTGCTATCAGCACGACTCCTATTTCTGTGGGCCGGATCCCCGAGATCGAGAACGTACCGGGTGTTGCCCGGGCCTCCGCGAGCGTCTATATGCTGCTCAAGAAGGACCAGGGCATGAGCATGGGCGTGCCCCAAGGCATCATGGGCACGGATATGCGCCAGGTCGGTTACGAGAAGTTCAAGCTGACGATGGCTGCCGGTCGTGATCTCGCTCCCAGTGATCGCGGGAAGGCTGTGGTCGGCTCCGACGTGGCAAAGGCGCTGAACGCCCAGGTTGGCAAGCGGATAGAGCTGCGCGGCGAGATGTTCGAGGTGGTCGGGATCTACAACAAGACCTTGACCGCTCCCGACAACACGGTGACCATCTCTATGGCGGACGTGCAGGCTCTGCTGTACGCGCAATTGCCCTCTATCATTCAACAGCAGGTCAAGCCGGAGCAGCTCGCGACGGGCATCACAGCCTATCCTCAGTCCGGTGTTGATCCGAACCAGCTTGCCACCACGATCCAGGGCACGGTATCCGGCGTGAACGCCAACGGTCCCAAGGCCTTCACGGATCAGTTCAAGAGCGCAACCAAGATCTTCAATAGCATCATCTTCGGCGTGGCCCTGATCTCACTCCTGGTCGGCGGTCTGTCGGTAGTTAACACCATGACCATGTCGGTGTTCGAGCGGACCCGGGAGATAGGGATCCGTAAGGCGATCGGGGCCTCCCACCGGCAGATCGTGGGCCAGTTCTTGATCGAATCGGCGATGATCGGCTTTCTTGGTGGGGTGACGGGATTGGCACTGGGTTGGATCACGAGCATCGCGGTCAACGCAGTCATGGCGAGTAGCGGGACGGTTCTCTTTCTGGTGACTCCGCGGCTGGCGCTTGGCTCCTTGGCCTTCGCGATCGTACTTGGTGTCGGGAGTGGGTTCTATCCATCGCTCCACGCGGCTCGGCTCAAGCCGGTGCTGGCTCTCAGATACGAGTGATCGGCGCCCTACCGATAGACGGGCAATTCAAGAATTAGACGAAAAAACGATCTACAAGCGAGGGGAAGAAGAAATGAAGAGCATCATCAGCGCGACAGGACTCACCAAGCGCTATCAGTTGGGGAAAGACAACTTCGTGGACGCACTGCGCGGCGCCTCGGTGGACGTAGGAGCCGGCGAGATGGTAGCCATCATGGGGCCCTCCGGATGTGGGAAATCGACCATGCTACACATGATGGGATGCTTGGACAACCCGGACGGCGGACAGGTCCAACTCAACGGTCGCCGGGTCGACAACCTGGGCGGCGGCGCAATCACCAAGCTGCTGAGGGAAGAGATCGGCTTCATCTTCCAAGGGTTCAACTTGGTGCCCACGATGTCCGCCATCGACAACGTCGCCATCGCGGCCCAATATGCCGGCAAATCACGGCGGGAGGCCAACAGGCTGGCCCAGGAGGCGTTGGACAGAGTCGGGCTGGCCGACAGGGCCGATCATCGTCCTAACGAACTCTCTGGTGGGCAGCAGCAGCGTGTAGCTGTAGCCCGAGCTCTGGTAAACGGCCCTTCCGTGATCTTGGGCGACGAACCGACCGGCAACCTGGATAGCACCAGTTCCGCTGAGGTCATCGACATGATGCGCGAGATAAACCTGACTACCGGCACGACCTTCGTCTTGGTGACCCACGATCCCGATGTAGCCGAAGCCTGCGACCGAGTGATCCACATGCGTGACGGCCTCGTCATCGAGGAGACGGCGGCGATCGGCATCTGGGAAGGTGCGCCTTGCGGCACCGATGCGGCTGTGGCCGTCTGCTGACACCCTCCCAGCGACGCTCCTCGCCGTTTGCCGCGGCCGGGCCTGAAGGCCCGGCCGCGGCCCATTACGGGCGCAGCCGGCCGGCGTTGCCGAACCCCCGTTGCCGAGCCTATTCCTCCAGTTCCGTTATCGACTGGACTGCAGCCTGCCCGGCTATCTCCTCGCCGGGTCCCCCGTCGGTAGCCATGAGAACAGCAGCGGCCTCGGCGGCGCTCTCCTCGGTTGCCGCGAGGAGGCCTGCCGCAGCGGCCCGGGGCCCCGCGGCCGCGGCTGCCAGGTCGGCAGCAACTCGTTCCGCGGATTTCTGCTTGGCAGGGTCGAGGCCGCGGGTTACTCCAATCGCTGCCACAGCGAACACACAGGCGATAAAGAACGGGATCTGATAGCCGACGAAGTTGAGAATGTACCCGGCGACCACCGGAACCACGATTGCGGTGGCATGCATGAGCGTTACGCCTATGGCGAGGGTGGGAGCGACATCGCGAGCCATGGCGATCTTTCGGACATAAGTCGTCGCAGCAATTGTGGAAACGGGGGAGATGAAGGCGTAGATCAGGTAGAAGACACAGGCTGCAAGCACGTTGCCCACAACCGCAAATCCGATCAAGGCCGCCACGTAGGCGACATTGATGACCGAGATGGTCAGTCTCTCTCCATGCCGGTCTATCCGGCGGCCGATCCAGGCCGAAGACATCATACTCACGAAAGCTACCGCCAGAAGCAACAAAGCTATGTGAGAGACAGTCATGGAGAACCGGTTCACGAGGACCCAAAGGCCAAAGGAGAAAAAGACCTGCTGACGCGCACCATCTAACACATTGAGCACGTAGTAGTAGCGGTAGTCACGCTTCCACACTATCGGCTCACGTGTCGGCGCGATCTTGCGCGCCTCCCCCTCGTGGAGATGAGGGAAGCGGGCGATAGCGATCGCCCCGAGGAGGGCGACGATCCCAAGAACGATGAACGTTGCCCGGTATGAGAGCAAGCCGAATTGGAAGATCAAAAAGACCATGAAGAGACCTGCAAACGTCCCCCCCTGACCTATCGACGCCATCCGCCCAAGGATGGCGCCGCTTTTCGATTCGATCGTAAGACTCATGCCCAGTGAAAACTGCGTCTGCAGGACCGTGTGCATCCCGAAGCTTGTGATTACGACCCAGGGGATGACTGCGAGAAAGCTGGTGGCGAACCCGAAGAGGACGTAGCCTATGCCCAAAAGAATGAGTGCTCCAGCCGTGAGCCACTGGAGGGTTACCCGGTAGAGGACGGCCGTCAAGAATATGAGAAAGAACCCTCCGACTTCCCTGATGGCGGTGATGTAGCCGAACTCAGGCCCTCTCAGCTTGAGGACCTCCTCGAAGAAGTTCGTCACCACCCCGCCATGGGCATTGAAGGCGAAGCCAAACGCCGCCGACATGACCGCGAGCATGATGAAGCCGCGTCCGGCAGGGGTTCGCCACATCTGCGCAAATCGCACTAGATCACCTTCTTGGCGCGGGGAATCGTTAACGACCAGAGGAATGAAGTCCCATTCTAGCCGTTGTCCCCGGGAAAACGAATAGCTACTGAGCAGTTGCTCATTACTCGGGCGCACTGCTACTTTGGCCAAATGGAGAGTAACGAAGACTTAGCGACTACGTCCCCTCCGAAAACCCGGGCGGCTCTTCGCCGCGGATCGGCGACTGCCGCGTCTCTGGTGGTCGTGGTTGGCCTGCTGATGCAAGGCGGCTCCGCGCTGGCGGTTATGGTGATCGACTCGGTAGGAGTCGCGCAGGCATTGTGGCTGAGGACTGCCCTAGCGGCGATCGTGCTTGCGGCGGTGAGGCCGCGCATGCTTGGCTTGCCTGCCCGAGGCAACCGGCTGCTGCTTTTGGCTCTGACTGCCAGTTTGCTCGCCATGAACTTCAGTTTCTATGAAGCCATCAGCCGGGCACCCGTGGGCATCGTGGTGGCGGTTGAGTTTCTCGGGCCGTTGGCGGTTGCCATCGCCGGCTCGCGGCGCCTGGTTGACTTCATGTGGGTGGTTCTTGCGGGAGCGGGAGTCTTCCTACTGGCCAGAACGAGTGGCTCCGTGACAGCTTGGGGGCTCGTGTTTGCCTTCGTGGCCGCCTCATGCTGGGCTTCCTTCATCCTGCTTGCGAAGCGCGCCGTCAGCAGGATGGAGCCGTTTCGGGTGACGATGCTCATGCTTGGAGGGGCCGCTGTGGTCCTAACCCCAGTCATGCTGGCGACCGGGGTCAAGTTCGCGGGTCACGGCAAGGCGATCCTACTTGGCTTCGCTGTTGCCATGCTTTCCTCGGCGATTCCGTATTTCCTGGAACTGGTGGCCATCCAGAGGGTGAGGGCAGCGACTTATGGAGTGCTATTGAGCATAGAGCCGGCCATTGCCGCATTCTGGGGTTTCATTATCCTGTCCCAGGCACTCTCGCTACGGGAGATGCTGGCCATCGCTGCTATCGTGGTTGCCGCGGCAGGGGCAAGTTGGGTTCATGCCCAAGGTGCCCCGCTGCCGGCAAGGACTTCGCGCAACGAAGGTAATCTCATGGGTTGAGTGAAAGGAGACACGCATGCATGTTGATGTGCGCTTCCCAGACAACACGAGGATCCAGGCTCAGAGCAAGGATCTGACGGTCGAGGTCGGGCTTCCTCCCGACCGAGGCGGGGACCCAGACGCGCTCGGCCCTTTTGACATCCTACTCTGCTCACTCGCGACCTGCACCGGTTTCCACGTGCTGACTTTTCTCGACGACCATGGGCTGTCGTTGGAGGGAGCCGGGGTGAGCATCGACGCAGTCCGGAGTGAGAAGACGCATCTTCTCGAATCGGTAACGGTGAAGATCAAGGTTCCCGAGGCCTTTCCTGAGAAGTACCGGGGAGCCATAGCGCGTTCGGCCGGCGCGTGCCTTATCAAGGCCCAATTGGGGCAGAAGCCGGAGTTCGCGGTATCCGTGGTCTAACGATTTCCAAGCCCGGCCGCCCCGGGCGGGGTCGCCAAGCCCGGCAACTCCGGCGACCTAGATCTTTCCCTCTTTGATTAGCCGCGCGAAATGCTCGTAGGAGCGATCGTAAGTACGTTCGGCATCGGCTGGGAAAACGCATGCCGGCAACTCTCTGCTTCTGACGTGGTAGGCCAGGCAGTCGCAGCACATACCTTTCCGGGAACAACTCCCGTAGCTACAGTTGCAGCGGGCGAGATTTGTCTCTTTCTTACACTCCATCTTTGTGGGCACCTCGTTTCTAGGTTCCCGCTATAGTACTTTGAACGGTCATATCGGCCAATAGAGGGGGCTGCTATCCTTGAGGCGAAATGCACTCACTGAGCATCACCGAGCTTGAGAAGATCTCCGGCGCACCCCGCAGCACGATCTACTTCTACGTGCGCGAGGGGTTGCTCCCCACGGCCCAGAAGGCTGCCGCCAGCCGGGCTGTTTATTCGCACTCGCACATCGAGCTACTGGGTGAGATCTCCCGGCTGAGGGAGCAGGGGTTCGGGCTCCAGGAGATCAAGCGAATACTGGCGCCCATGGTGGCCAAGGCGGAGGCTGCCGAGATTGATCTGGTGGCTGAGCAGGCGGAGCAGATCAGGCGGTCCATCCTTGCTGCCGCCGCCAGACTGTTCGCCCGCAAAGGCTACAAGCGCACCCGCGTTGCGGACATCATCAAAGAAGTTGGGGTGACTCCCCCGGTTTTCTACAACCACTTTGCCTCCAAGCAGGAACTCTTCGTTGAGTCTTTCGGGCTCTTCGTGAGCTGGATGCACGACTTTATCGAGGGTCGTCTTGCTACGGAGCCGGATCCGGCCGCCCGTGATCTGACACGAGTCCAAGGGTACTTCGGGGTACAGGCCCTCAGCCCCGACCTGATGTCACTGGTGCGTTCGGAGGCCTTTCATGAGGATGGAGAGATGCGGAAGGTTGTCGAGCGGTCTTACAGCGACATGACCCACGGCACCCTCGAGGACCTACACGCCATGCGCGAGCAGGGGGGAGTGTCTCTCCCTGCTCCGGACGAGCTGGTGGCCTTCGCCCTTCTTGGCGCGCTGGAGAACGTTGTCATGCGTGCGTCTTGGGATAACCGTTTCTCTGTCCGTGACGTCTTGTGGACGGATCTGTGCATCTTTCTCGCGGTCCAATCCCTTTTCACCGGACGACTGGACTTGAGCGCCGACTTGAAGAGATACGCCCCCCTTCTGGATAAGCTCGCGGGCACACCCCCTCCGGTGCCGCCCGCCGCCGTCTAGTTGTTTCTCACCGCCGGCCCGCCGGCGCTTCCCGATAACTGGGTATGTTCTTAAGCAAAGGAACATTCTTGCTCGTTGGGAGGCTGACATGAGAACACAAGTGCAAATCCATCGACGCACATCCGGCCGGAGGGGGCGCTCCGTATCCCTCTCGCTGGTTCTCGTCGGGATACTGACCGGGCTGCTAGTTCTCGCCGGCTGCAGCAGCGGGGCGACCACGAGCATCACTTCGGCGACACAATTCGACCTCTTCAGTCCCGCCCAACACGTGCTCAACCAGGTATTCAGCAGCGTGGTGAATATCGCCGTCACCGCTACGGTGCAGGGCCGGACCGGCACGGGGATAGGTTCCGGCGTGGTCTACACTTCGGACGGCATCATCCTGACCAACGACCACGTGGTTACTTTGGATGGGGCGGTTAGCTCGGGGCAGTCAATCGTGGTCACGTTCAGTGACAGTACCCAGACCAACGCGACCATAGTGGGCGAAGACGCAGCCCACGATGTTGCCGCTATCAAGGTCGACAAGACCGGTCTCAACCCGGTGAAGTTTGCGACCACCGGGCCCATGCAGCTGGGAGAATGGGCCATAGTCATAGGCAGTCCGCTCGACTTCAGAAACAGCGTCACCTTGGGAATCGTGAGTGGGCTTGACCGCACTCTGCAGACAGCCGCCGGGCAGCCCCCGCTCACCGGACTGGTACAGTTCGACACCCCTATCAGCCCGGGCAACTCCGGAGGAGGGTGTTTCGACACCCTGGGCCAGCTTATCGCCATGCCTGAGGTCTACCTTCCGCCCGGTTCGACCGGAGCTGAGAACCTCGGTTTTGGTATTCCCGGCATGGTGGTGAAGAGCGTCGCCCAGGCGCTGACCGGGAGGTAGTCCGGCGGAAGACACTCTGGAGCGGCAATGCCCTGTGTCGTCGGCCTCAGCCGAGGATCAGGGCGACGCCGCACCCGTCGATGGCACTTCCCCTCCAACCAGCCGGGCGAAGGCCTTCAAGCTGAGGCCGCGTGATACCCGGAGTCGGGGCCAGGTGAAGGGAGATTCTGGGCTCAGGCTGCGCCCAGGACCGGCGGTAACACCCATCAGATAGCCTGCAGCCCGCGCGGCCCGGATTACTGACTCATTGTAGTTACTTGCCGGATAAGCAAGGACCAGAGGGGCGCGACCCAGCTCTCGTTCTATCGACTCTCGCGATTGAACGAGCTCTCCCTTGAGGCGGGTCGAACCAAGTCCTGTCAACCCGAGATGATGAACGGTATGCGATTCTATCGCCATGCCGGCCTCATACATTTGCTTGAGTTGCTGCCAGTTCATACAGATTGGCCGGCCGACGAACCCGGTTATAACGAAGAAGGTCGCCACGAATTGGTGCGCGCGCAAGATGGGGAAGGCCACCATGTAATTATCGAGGCCACCATCGTCAAAAGTAATTGCGACGGGTTTTCGCGGCAATGGCTTCCGCCCCGCCACAGCGGCGTAGATCTGCTCCAGGGTGACTGCATGGTAACCGTGAGAGGCGAGATAGTCCATCTCCGCACTGAACTGTTCTGTTTCCACCGTGAGCCCCACGGCATATTCGCCGGCCGGAGGTGGCGTCTCGTCCACGTAGTGATACATGAGGATCGGCACCGTAAGCGTGGTGGCCGAAGGCGGCAAAGAGGCGGGAAGGTCTGCGACATCGATCTCGCGACCGGGGGAAGCGGCAGGATATCCCCCGCTAAGGGAGCCCGAAAGACCGCTCATGGTTGTTACCCCAGCGGAGTAGGCACACGCGTATGAGAGGAAAGCCGCTCCAAGAACCATGGCCAACACCGCGGGCACCAGGAACGTGCGCAAACTGTGTGGCGCCTGGAAGCGGTCCCTTACCATGCTTTCTTTAGCCTCTCAATGTCTCAGGGGAGAGCCCTATTTTAGAGCAGAAAGCACCAAGGCTATAGGATGCCACACTTTGGAAACGCCTCATTATTTGACAAGCAGGCATGGTCACTTTAGGATGGATAACTGCGCACAACAGTCCTATAGTGACAGTCCTATAGTGCCGTCCATCACAGCGCAAGGGAGGTCTTCGTGCCTATCAAGCTCATGGCGGCCTCACGCCGTCGCCCGGGTCTCACTCGGGCTGAGTATTTCCGCTACATCGAGCACTACCACGGGACGGTTGCCCGTCTTGAGCGCTTCAAGATCACCCGCTACATCCAGAATCATGTGATCGATGGTGCCTTCGGCGTGCTGAGCGACACCGCCCATAAGAATAGAGCGGTCGACCGCGAGGGGGTTGTCGAGCTCTACTTCGACGAATTCCGCGACATGATTGCCACGCTGGAGCCGAAAGGTGTGACGCAGTCTCGGGCCAACCAAGACGGCAAGTTCTTTGCCGACGAGTCAACCAACGTCATCGTGATGGCGGAAGAGGTCGAGCTGCCGGTTGCCAACCCGCGGCCCAAGTTCAATCCGGGTTTGGGTGAGCCCGGTCACGGCGCGGTGAAAGTGATGCAGTTCATCATGCGTAAGCCCGAGGTCTTCCCCCAGGATTACCACCGGTTGTGGCGCCAAGCCCACGATGAGGCCATGGCTAACTCGTCGTACGCTCGGGAGATGTTCCGCAAGATCACTGTCAGTAAGCGGTCGCGCATCAACGACAACGACGCCGCAGCTCGGGCCCATTTCAAGATGGTCGACCCGCCGGTGTACGACATGGTGGTATCGGTCACCCTTGACAGCATGGAGCAGGTGGGCGCCTTCCGCCAATACTTCGATGCCATGGTGGAAAGCCGGCTCGACTTCGCCGACTGGTCGGAGTCGTTCTTCCTGTACGTGCGGCCCGTCCGCATCATCGATGACGCCCCGCCGAAAGACTGACCGGAGGAATCCGATGACGACTCAGAATCCAGCGGCCGCTGTGGGCCAAGACAAGAACTTGCCTGAGTGGCGGGCGCAAAAGACCTACAGCCGGAACCTGGCGGACAGCCGGATAAAGGCCACCTTGCCACCTCTTACTCCTGAAGAAGAAGCCCGGCCTTTTGCCAAGTATTACTATGAGCCCATCAAGCCGGCCGACCCGGCTCATCTCGCCGCCATGGACCAGCCCATGGATCCGGCGATGGCCTTTGGCCCAGAAGAGATCAACCGCCTGCTCGATATTCCCGGGCTGGAAGCCGGGGTTGAAGTCGGCTGGTGCAACCTCCCCAATGGCGCCGGCTACATCGCCAACACCATCGTCTATCCCGATGTCACCGCGGACATGATCGACTGGTGGTTTGCCTGGCACCCCTTGGAGGACCTGCGTTACCGCATCTGGTATCCGCCCCAGCACGCCGGCATCATGTTGAGTCCCATCGACCGGGCCCGTATCCTCGATCCCGCCGTTCCCAACCGGGAGAAGAACTGGGGCGTCGTCCACAACGTGACGGAAAACACCGACTGCGGCTTCGAGAACATCGACATCGCCTTCAGGTCCCCAGCCGACATGGGCTTTGACATGGATCGCTTCCACAAGGTAGTCGCCACGTGTGCGGCCGGCATGGGCTGGGCAGTCGCGGTGGAGAAGTGCGACACGTCTATCACCGCGCCCGCCATCATGTGCCACGCGTTCTATGACGTTCCCGGAGGCCTGCGCCACCGCACGCGCTTTTGGATGGGCTACCGTTTCACGGAGGAAGGCAAGCCCGAGCTGTGCTTGCCGCCTGATGTGGCCGTCCCGGTGGAAGCGGTACAGGGACTGGCCAGGCATAACGTCCGCGAGTTCACGCGCTTCGGCGACTTCCTGCCGCGCATCTACAAAGAACTCGGCAACTCGATGTACTGCTAGTCCTAGTTTGCCGCGACCTCGGGGTGTCGCCGCAGGGATTGTGACGGGGCGCTTCAGTGACACCCTGAGCTGAGGCAGCGGAAGGAGGAGATGATAGTGATCAAGTCGATAGTGATGATGGATCTCCCGATAGACGACATCGCTCCGATGGAGCGCTGGTACTACGGCTCCCATTCTTCGGAAATCGCGCGACGCTATGGGCCTTGGCTGCAGCGCCACGAGAGCTATGTTGCCCTCAACGCGCCCGAGGATGCTCGCGCGTATGGCTTCTACAATTGGCGGGTGACCGAGTGCTTCTGGCGCGAAGTCCCGGAACCCGGCCCCAAGGGGGCCTACTGCTTCACGCCCGCGCCGGTGTGGAACCCGGTCGCTACCTGCGCCGTTCCTGCCCAGCCTACCGAGGATTTCCTGGGATGGGACCATTTTTCTGCCGATGGAGCATGCATCCGTTGGTACATGATGTTCCGTTATCCGCTTGGTGTGCGTCTGAACGAGGGCGCGGCCAAGCGAAGTACCACGGTTGCTCCCGAGGTGATGAAGCAGCCAGGCCTGCGCCGCTTCTTCAGCTACAAGGCGGTCAAGCCTCCGGTTCCCTTACCGGGTATGTGGCACCCGAACGCCACGCCCCCGGATGACATGATGATGGTCCAGTGGGACCGCGTGACCGAGCTTTGGTACGACAGATTCGCAGCTTGGCGCAATGCCGTGATCGACAACCCGCCCGCTTACACGCTGCCGGAATGGGCGACAGATTCCTTCTACCCGCATACGACGGACAAGTTCCCATTCTTCAAGCCGGGCGTGGATTTTGCCAGCACCTTCCTGGTC
Source organism: Actinomycetota bacterium (assembly GCA_023483915.1). Lineage (GTDB taxonomy): Bacteria > Actinomycetota > Thermoleophilia > RBG-16-64-13 > RBG-16-64-13 > JAMDEO01. The sequence continues at coordinate 8,651 of JAMDEO010000193.1, read as the reverse complement.
GAGCGGCCGTCGGATGAGTTCCTGCGCGACACCCGCTACTACCTGCCGTGAGACGGCGGTCGCCAACTGGCGCCCGACGGCCACGGCCCCGCGGCGCGGACTGGAGGTAATACCATGGTGAAGACCCGTGAGTTGACCGCCCAAGAGAAGGCGAAGCCGTACGCAAAGTACTTCTACCGCCCGGTGGATGATCCCGATGGGGAGCTCATGGAGGGCGTCAGGCCAGACAACCCGATGGACCCGGCCAAAGCTCTCTACCCCGAGGACATCAACCGGCTGCTCGATCCCGGCTACCACGAGGTCGAGACCGGCTGGTGCAACCTACCCAATGGGGCTGGATATATCTGCGTCAATAACAAGATGCCCGGCGTTACAGTCAACATGCTCGACTGGTGGTTCGCCTGGCACTCGCTGGCCGGGCTGCATTATGCGATTTGGTATCCGCCGGGCCACTATGACATCAACATCAGCCAGAAGGACCGAGCCCGAGTGCTCGACCCCAACCTGCCGGTCAAGGAGAAGATCTACGGCCGCACCGACCACGTTGTCGAAGACGTGGGCACGGGGCCGGAGGACATCTTCATCTACTTCTGCCATCCGGCCGAGCTGGGCTTTGACATGAACCGGTTCCATCCGCCGGCCGTGGCGGCAGTCTATGGCGGCTACGGCCTGGATATGCCCCAGAACGCCGAGCCGTGGGCCATCCGCGCGCCGGCCATCATGTGCCACTTCATCCGGGAGATCCCGGGCGGCATCGAGTTTCGCACGCGCTTCTGGATGGGCTACACGCTGATCGACGGCAAACCCGTGATGATGCTCCCTTACGGCGTGAGAGTGCCGGAGGTCGCCATCCAGGGTCTCGCCGAACATAACGTGCGGGAATACACCAACCTCAGGAACGTCCTGCCACAGATTTACACCGAGCTGGGCGGACGGATACCGTAAGCAGGCGGAAAGTCGAGCGGCGGCACCGTGTGTTGCCGGTCGCCGTGTCTCAGGAAATGAACGACTCCGGATCGTCCAGGAAGTCCCGGTAGAGCTGGTAGTGCTGCGTCGACATGTACTTGGTCTCGCAAATACCTGAATCCGAAAGGTGGAAGATATGCCCCTCAGGCAGCGCCATCAAGATCGGCGAATGGGTGGCGACGACGAACTGGGCATGACCTGAGCGACGGAACTCATCAAGGACGCGCAGGAGCTCGACCTGGCTGGCAGGGGATAACGCGCTCTCCGGCTCATCCAGGAAGTAAAGGCCGGGAGTGCGGTAGCGAGCCTGAAGGTAGGTCAGGATCCCCTCGCCGTGAGAGCGGTAGGTGAGCCGGGAGCAACCGTGGTACTTCGCTTGGCCGGGGTCGATCTCGGTCACCTCGTCGAGGAACTCGGCCCAGGTCCGGAAGACCTCCGCGCTGAATAGGCCGCCTTGCACCAGCCCATTCTGAAGGGCCACATCGAGGTAGGCCGCAAGCGCAGTCGGCGGCAACTCCCCGGCGCGGAGCCGTTGCTTCGGCTGTGCCCAAAGATCGAGCCCACAACGTTGGGCTAGGGCTTGGATCAAGGTGGACTTTCCGGAGCCGTTCTCGCCAACAAGGAACGTGACCGGCGAGGAGAATCTCAAGACGTACCGCCGCTGCAACGAAGGAATGTTGAAAGGGTACCGGGTCACATCCTTGAACTCGTCCCCGCGGATCTCGAGCCGGGTCAGGCAGAGCGTCATTTGGCTTCCAGCACGATCAGCGCATCGGCGGCCTTGGCTCCACAGTCTTCGCACCCCACCATGAACGGGTTGATGTCTATCTCAACCAGATATGGCTCGAGCTCCAAGGCCAGCCTGGACATCTTCAGAAGCGTGTCCTCAATGGCAGGGATGTCTGCCTTCGGACGTCCTCGGGCGCCGGTGAGGATTTTGTAGGCCTTGATCTCCTGGACCATGTCGCGGACGTCGGCTTCGGAGACCGGAGCCACGCGCAGCGCCACGTCCCCGAAGACCTCCACGAAGATCCCACCCAAGCCAAAGAGGATGGTTGGTCCGAATTGTGGGTCCTTCTTCATCCCCACGATGCACTCTGCCACGGTTCCGGTCACCATCTCCTGTATGAGCACGCCGTTTATCGAGGCGCCGGGATAATTGGCCCTCGCATCGTCCATGATGCGGCGGAAGGCGGTCTCAGTCTCGGCCGTGGTTGTGCAGCCCAGCGCGACCAACCCAGCCTCCGTTTTGTGGAGTATGTCGGGGGAGTCGATCTTCAGGACGACGGGCAGGTCAAATGTGCAGAGTGCCGCAGGCAATCCGTCTCCGTCTGCGACCAGCTCCTCGCGCGTCACCGGGATGCCGTAGGCTTGGAGTACCGCCTTCGACTCGTGCTCGCTCAGTGAGCGCCGTCCGGCGGAGCGTGCAGCCTCGATGACCTCCAAAGCCGGGTTGTCGCCCACGATGTCGCTCATGATGCCTCCCCGCTCTGGCTCCCGCGGCGGTTATGGGCTACCACGTGACCGAGGGCCCGGAACGCGCGATCCGGCGTGGGATAGACGGCGACCTCGTTCTCCTGGTAGTAACGGCGAAGCCGCAGTCTCTCCGCTTCGACCATCACGTTGCCGTTCGGATCGAGGTTCTCCCTCAAGACCACCATAACGGGCAGTCCAAAGCGCTTCTTGACGTCGATGGGAATGTCGGAGAGCCAAGGTTCGTCGGGCTCCGGCGACTGATCCGAGTAGTTCATCAGCTTTCTCAACTCCGAAGACAGGACCACTCTGTCGACAATGATCAGGTCCACCTCTCCCGATTCCGCCATCGCCTCCAGGACACCCTTGAGAGCACTTGGTGCCGGCATCGGGGCGAGCACGTCCACTGGATTGGTAGAGGTGGCCCCCACCGGAGGAAGCAAGGCCGCAATCTTACCGCTTGTCTCTGAGCTCAGACGCGGCAGGACAAGACCGGTCCGATAGGCAGAGTCTGCCGCGGCCACGCTGTTCCCACCTCCGGCACATACGTAGCCGACCCGCAGATCCCGGTGTCCGCCGAGGAAATGGAAGGCCGCCGCCGTGTCCAGGACCTCCTCCAAGCTGCCCACCGGCACGGCCCCTACCTGCCGGAGCAATGCGACCCAGACCTCGAGGCTGCCGGCCAGAGAGCCCGTATGACTCCCCGCAGCCAGCGCTCCCTGGGGCGTGAGCCCGCCCTTCCAGATGATGATGGGTTTGTCCGCTCCCACCGCTTTGAGGAGTCTCGCGAACTTCCTGCCATTCCGGGGCCCCTCGATATACATGGTTATGATCTTGGTCTCCGGATCGGCGCCCATGTACTCGAGAAGGTCGCACTCGTTGACGTCAGAGGCATTGCCGTAACTGATCACCTTGCTCGAATAGAAGCCGAAGTTCGGAGTCGCCCGGGCGAAGTCCTCCGATATGCCCCCGCTCTGGGCGATAAAGGAAACTTCTCCGCTCTTGCGCGGATAGCCTTCGCCGGGGTGTTGCGTCACCCCTCCCGAGGGGCAATAGAGTCCCAGGCAGTTCGGCCCGACCATGCGGAAAGTCCCGTCGAACTCTGCCAGCAGCTCGGCTTCGAGCGCGCGCCCGGCCTCGGTTCCGGTCTCGGCGAAACCGCCGGTGAAGGCGACTACTGTTCTTACTCCCTTCTCCCTGCATTCCCGCACCACTGAAGGCAGGGCGGGTGCTGGGACGAAGAGGAACGCCAGGTCGACGGCTTCGGGGAGGGCCGCAATGGACGGAAATACTTGGAGCCCCATCAACTCGCCGCCCCGATTACTTATCGGGTAAAGCGCCCCCTGAAAACCGAAGCGCTGAAGCGCCCGGAGCATGGTGGTACCGGGCTTCCAGGCATCCTGCGAAACACCGACTACCGCCACGCTTTTCGGGTAGAAGAGTGGTCTTAGTTGCTCGTAGATCGAGGGGCTAGATTGTGGGGGCGGAGAAGCCATCTCGCGCGTCAGGCTTCCGGCGAGTCTAGGATGTAGACAACGCCAACATCTCCGTCGACTCTGACTCTCATACCGGTCTTCAGCTTCTTGGTGCCCTCCACGCATCCTGAAATAACGGGCAGCCCGTACTCGCGGCCCAAAATGGCCGAGTGGCTCAGGATACCGCCCACGTCGGTAACGACTGCCTTGGCGATGTTGAAGAGCGGCGTCCACACCGACGACGTCTCGATGGTCACCAAGATAGAGCCCGGCTCGAACTTGTCGAAATCCTCCTCGGACATGAGGACGTTGACTAGGCCCTCCACGACTCCGGGGGTGGAGACCGTCCCGTAGAGGTCGGCCTTGAGCTCCGGCCTCACTCGCGGATGGGGCTGCTGAGTGCTTCGCAGCATCGGGCTGCTCGCAATCACCTCGCCCAGCTTGGTTATGTCTCCTATAAAGAGCTCCGGTTCGGCCTTGCGGAAGCGGACATGCTCCGCCTTTCTTTTCGCCACCAGGTCATGAGCCGGGAACCGGCCAAGGATCCGTACCCCGATTTCCTCGGGCAGCAGGTAGTAGACATCCTGGGGATCGTCGATGATGCTCTGCGCCACGAACCGCTTGCCGATCTCCTTGGTCACGCGGCGGGCAAGCGCATTGCCATAGTTTTCGGCATAAAAAGGGTGCTCCTCATCCACAACGCTCGACCACTGAGCGGCTTTCATCAGCTTACTGAATTCGTCACGTTTCTCCGTAGGCACGCGTGACACGACCTCGTTTTCCGCCTTGTTCCTGGCCTCCACCAACCTGGGATGGGCCTCGTCGAGCGCGAACACCGGGACGGTCATGAACCTCCTGATGGAGGCCAGGATCTGGCTTGGCTTCTCGATCCAAGTGGGACGGCTGGCGTCCCAGTTCTCAATGGTGCGCCAGCCGTATTCCTGGAGGAAGTCGTTGAGGCCCTTGAGCCATGTCCGGCCGGCCTCGGTTTCTTCGAGCTTCTGGAGAAGCTCCTCATCGTCAGGCGTAGCCCGGAAAACGGGCTCGAGTCCTTCGGCTTTGGCTCTGGCGCCCAGGTTGAACATCTCCCGGTCGGTCTGCAGGATCTTGTGGTTGAACCCGGCCATCAAGTCGTTGAATAGACGATCATTGCGGTCGATGCCGACCAGTTCCTTGCACATCTCCTCGAACATCTCGTATATCTTGCAGTAGGCATTCAGCCAGACCATGTGCAGGTTGCCGGCGCGGCGGTACAGTCTGACCCAGTCTTCGAAGGCGTCGGAGAGCTCCCAGTCTTCGCAGCCCTCAACGTCGACGGCCTTGGCCTTCTCATACATGGCCATGACCTCTTCGACCCCTTTGCCGTACTCGCGGCCGAAGTCCTCGATCCAGGGAGCGATCCGTTCCTCGAACTTGGCCCTGCGGGTCTCGCGTTCCTCAGGGGTGGTAAAAAGGGTGCCGTTGTAGACCCAGCCCTCCTTGAGCTTGCAATCGAAGCCTCGGCACTCCGGCACCGACAGGTATTCGTGCCCATACTGCAGGCCCACGTTGTCGTAGGCATACTGAAGCATCCACAGGTCAAAGGGAGTCGCGCAGCGCAAGGTTTCCTTGCGGTCGAGGATCCAGACCTTGTACCGCTCCAGAAGGGCCATGTCGCGTTCTTCGTCCCAATTGACCAGGACACCTTCGGATGAGTACCCTGACATCGCCTCGCTCCTTACCTAGAACCTGAAATTGATCCGGAAAGTCTCGGGCCTCGCCTGCAGAATGAAGATAGGGTCCGAAGCCAGGCTGCGGTCGATGGCCCATTCTATATCCTGAGGCCTCCCGAAATGTGCTTCTATGGTCTTGCCGAGCATCGCGATCTTGATCACCTCGGCGTCCGAGAGACACGCCGTGACTTGGCGGCCATCCGCAGAATCCTGGTCCGCCGCGGCACCCACGGTAACGGGGATGGCGCCATCGGCGGCCGCTGCTGAGGCGGGAGACAGGCGCCGGTCGACGATCGTGAAGTGAGTTGCATCCACTGTCCAGTTGTCCGGGATCACAGAGCCTCCCACCACGATCTCGCCCAGTCCGCTGCTTCCCTCGATGATCATTCTGGTTGGATCCGCGGTGGTGGGTTCCGCAGTGAACATAACGCCGGCTGCATCCGCTTCCACCATCTGCAACACCGCGACTCCGATGGGATCCGACTCCAGGGGGTGGCCCTTGCGGGCCCGCGCTATTAAGGAACGGGTATTGAAAGTGCTCGACCAAACCCGTATAACGTTCCTTATCACCTCTTCCGCGCCGGACACATTCAGATAGCTCTCGTACTGGCCCGGGTGGCTGGCCGGCCCCGCCGACCTCGTGGCTACGAGGACGTCGCCGATCCCCGTGCGCCGGCAGAGCTCTTCGTAATGTTGCACCACTTGCTCGGCGATGTCGGCCGGCATCGGTCTGGAGCAAAGCATCTCGTTGACGAACGCTGCCGACTGCGTGAACCTCGAGAGCTGCTTCGGGTCATCCGGGTCTGCGTCGAAACCCGAAAAGTGGTCGCGGATCGCCTCCCCGGCCCCAGTCGTTTCCAGGAACTGTTCATAGGCGCGCAACGAGAGCGCGAAACCGGGAGGAACGCGAAAACCGGCTCTGGTCAGCTCGCCCAGGTTTGCACACTTCCGGCCGACTGATGCGCGGTCGTGCTGCGTCAGATCCTCGAGCCAGGTAATCCACTCACCCATCGTCCAACTGCCCCCCAGTCCTTGATTCTATTGCGGCGGCATCGCGTGGCGCGGCCCCGAGACCTTTGTCATCAGCTCTGAAAAGTGACTTATGACCAGGTCGGCCTCGGATGGCCCGCGACAGATGTAGCCTGTGTAGAGGATCGTCCTGAATCCCCGCTTCTTTGCCGGCCCGATGTCCGTCCACTCTTTGTCGCCCATCATCGCCGCCCGGTGGGGCTGTATGCCACCGAGTGCCAGGTCGCCCGCGATGACGTCATAAATGGTGCCTGTCTCCTTTGAAGTCCCTTCGTATCTTGTGTCGACCGACCGGTCGCTGACCCGCAGGCGTCCCCGCGGGGACATCACTGAGTCGATGTACTCGAGCAACCCGTGTTTCTCGAGGAAGCGGAATTCGCAGGCGTCCTCCATCGAGCCCGGGCTTGTCTTAGCCGCCGTGACTATAGACAGCTCGATGCCTTCAGTGCGGAGATACCTCATGGCCTCCCGCGCCCCGTCTGCCAGCTCCAAGTAGCTCTGCTCGATGTCGAGATACACCTCATCAGCCGCCGGGTTCCCATCGAAGACATAGTTGAGCAACTCCAGCTTATGACGTTCGAGGATCACCGGAACCGAGCCGTACTTCTCCACCATTGTCCGCCATTTGTGGCAACTCGCAGCGGCCCGTTCCGGCCGGCCGAGCGCCTTGCACGTGTCGCCGGTCAACCAATGACTCTGCCGTGTCGTCACATCCATCAGGCATTCGCCCATGTCTATGCCCAGCCAGCTGATATTCAGGCTCACTGCTTGCGACACCCCAAGTCATACGCAAGAGCTGAGGCGGTATGATTGAGAGCCTGTCCATAGCGGTCGGCCTCACGGGGGCCGTACCGTACCTCGGACACGACGACCGATACACTGGCCCGAACCTCCCCGGTGAAATCCCGCACCGGGACGGCAAGGGCGCAGACTCCCAGTTGCTGCTCCTGCAGGTCGTAGGCTATGCCTTCGATCCGGATCTTCTGGAGCTCGTCGGCATACCTCTCCGGGTCGACAATGGTGAAAGGCGTCAGTGGTTCCAGGCGCTTGGCCAAGGCCCTCGCGCTTCGCTCCGCGGGTCCGAAAGCCAGAAGGACCTTGCTATGGGCGTTCGCGACATCCATAAAGGTTTGTCCTACGTACAGCAGCAGCCTGAAGGGTCGGGGAGAAGGCGAATGCGCCACACACATCGGACCTATTCCATTCCACACCGTGAGTCCCACACTCTCGCGGGTTGCTGTTGACAGGCGTTCGAGATGCGGCAGAGCCATACGAGCCAGGCTCTCATCGGATATCCATGCGTACGCAAATGCCCGTGCAGCCGGGCCGAGGGAATACTTCCCGGTGCTCTCGTTCAAGGCAAGCATGCCTTCTGCTTGTAGCGTCTTTGCTAGGCGAAAAGCCGTAGTCCGACGGAGCCCGCTCTGCCTGCTCAATTCGGCCGGAGTCCACTCCGGGTTCGTCGAGTCGAAGAGACGCAATGCTCGAAGCGCCTTTTGGACAGACTGGACCAGCGCGCCGGAACCGGCTTCGTCGGTCTCAGTTTCGTCAAGATCTGCAACCGAGATGAGCGAGTATTCGTCTCTGTGCGGTTCTCGGAGCACCCAGCCCCTTTCGAAAGTTCAGGGAAACGTCTACAACGCTTGCATTGTTCTATAATACGAAAGGCCTGTCAATATTTTGGTCAGCCGCACCGCCTGACATATTGACATGCCCGGAGGCCAAAGCTATCGTGGGGTTACTTTTCGAACGCTTGGGACGAAAAATGGTCACGGAGGTGCGTCTTGCGACAGGTCACGTTCCCCTCTCAACTGCAGGCGGATCTCCTGCGTGAGGGGTGCTTACCCGATCTGCTCTGGCCGCCTGAGATCGGTGTCGATCTGCCGGAGCCCATGAACCTCACCGAGCACTCTCTCGCCAGAACCCTTACCGGGGAGCAGGCCGACCGCCCGCCTCCCCGGGGGGGATTTGGCAGGGGTCGAACCCGGAACCGGGG